>NZ_JBJHAI010000009.1:0-149779 GCF_054050955.1 Modestobacter sp. SYSU DS0290 | reverse complement strand
CCAAACACCCACCCCACCCCCCCCCCCCCCCCCCCCCCCCCCCCCCCCCCCCCCCCCCCCCCCCCCCCCCCCCCCCCCCCCCCCCGCCGGGGAGACCAGGTGGGTGCGCCCGCCCTTGCCCTGCCGGCCCTGGAAGTTGCGGTTGCTGGTCGACGCCGAGCGCTCGCCGGGCTTGAGCTGGTCGGGGTTCATGCCCAGGCACATCGAGCACCCCGCCCCGCGCCACTCGGCACCGGCGTCGAGGAAGACCTGGTCCAGGCCCTCGGCCTCGGCCTGCAGCTTCACCTGCACCGAGCCGGGGACGACGAGCATCCGGGTGTGCTCGTCGACGTGCTTGCCCTTCAGCAGCGCCGCGGCGACCCGCAGGTCCTCGATCCGGCCGTTGGTGCAGGAGCCGAGGAAGACGGTGTCCACCTCGATCTCGCGCAGCGGCGTGCCGGCGGTCAGCCCCATGTAGGCCAGCGCGGACTCGGCGGCCCGGCGCTCGCTCTCGTCGGCGATCCGCGCCGGGTCGGGCACGCTGGCGTCGATCGGCAGCCCCTGGCCGGGGTTGGTGCCCCAGGTGACGTAGGGGGTCAGCGACGCGGCGTCGATGCGCACCTCGCGGTCGAAGACGGCGTCGTCGTCGGTGCGCAGCGTCCGCCACTCCGCGACCGCGGCGTCCCAGTCCGCGCCCTGCGGTGCGTGCGGGCGGCCGGCCAGGAAGTCGAAGGTGGTCTGGTCGGGGGCGATCAGCCCGGCGCGGGCGCCCGCCTCGATCGACATGTTGCAGATCGTCATCCGGGCCTCCATCGACAGCGCCTCGATCGCGCTGCCGCGGTACTCGATGACGTGGCCCTGGCCGCCGCCGGTGCCGATCTCGGCGATGACGGCCAGGATGACGTCCTTCGCCGAGACGCCGGGCGGAAGCTCGCCGTCGACGGTCACCGCCATCTGCTTGGCCGGGTACTGCGGCAGGGTCTGGGTGGCCAGCACGTGCTCGACCTCGCTGGTGCCGATGCCGAAGGCCAGCGCACCGAACGCCCCGTGGGTGGAGGTGTGGCTGTCGCCGCAGACGATCGTCATCCCCGGCTGGGTGAGCCCCAGCTGCGGGCCGATCACGTGCACGATGCCCTGGTCGCGGTCGCCCATCGGCGCCAGCCGGATGCCGAACTCGGCGGCGTTGCGCCGCAGCGCCTCGACCTGGGCGCGGGAGACCGGGTCGGCGATCGGCCTGAGGATGTCCAGCGTCGGGACGTTGTGGTCCTCGGTGGCCATGGTCAGGTCCGGCCGGCGGACCGTGCGGCCGGCGGCACGGAGGCCGTCGAACGCCTGCGGGCTGGTCACCTCGTGCACGAGGTGCAGGTCGATGTAGAGCAGGTCGGGCTCCCCCGCCGTCCGCCGGACGACGTGCTGCTCGTACACCTTCTGCGCCAGGGTCCTGCCCACTGCGTCCTCCTCGATCGGGCGACGGCGGTTGACCGTCTCACCCACTGGGATGCGAGTATTGCTCCGTGGGACAGCCTAACCCCGTTGCCGTGCTGGACAAAGCAGTGGCCATCCTCCGCTCGGTGAGCGACGAGCCGGCCACGCTCGCCGAGCTCGTGAACCGCACCGGCCTGCCGCGGGCGACCGCGCACCGGCTGGCGACCGCCCTGGAGGGTCACCGCCTGCTGCGGCGCACCGCGAGCGGCGCCTGGGCGCCCGGCCCGGGCCTCGCCGAGCTGGGCCGCGGCGGTGCCGACCTGGCCGACCTGGCCGGCCGCCACCTGCCCGGACTGCGCGACGCCACCGGGGAGAGTGCACAGTTCTACGTGCGCGACGGGGGCAGCCGGGTCTGCATCGCCGCGGCCGAACGGCTGAGCGGGCTGCGCGACACCGTGCCCGTGGGCGCCCGCCTCCCGCTCACCGCCGGCTCGGCCGCCCACGCCCTGCTGGCGTTCGCCCCCGCCGACGAGGTGAACGCCCTGCTGCCCTCGGCGAGCTTCACCGCCCGCACGCTGCTCGACGTCCGGCGGCGCGGCTGGGCACACAGCATCGCCGAGCGGGAGCCGGGTGTGGCATCACTGTCGGCTCCCGTGCGCGACGGCACCGGCGGCGTGCTGGGCGCCGTCTCCATCTCCGGCCCGATCGAGCGACTGGGTCGACGGCCGAGCCCGGAGGTGGTCGCCGCCGTGCTGGACGCCGCGCTGACCATCTCCCGCGCCGCGCGTTGAGACGCTTGTTCGTCAGTACGTAGTTCCGTATCTTCAGTCGGGTGGACGACGCCCGACTGACCCGGATCGAGGAACGGCTGGCCGCGCTGGAGGCCCAGCGCGACACGGCCCTGCCCCCGGCGGCGGCCGGCCCGCCGGCACCGGAGCGGTTCTGGCTGCTGCAGGCGCTGGCCGCCGAGGCCGCGGAGCTGCCCGGCGGGGCGGTGGCCTACGGCGGGCAGGTGCGGCTGCCCGGCGGCGAGGAGTACGCCTGGCAGCGGACGCACGCTGCCGAGGAGGTGCGCACCGGCGGCGCGGAGGACGACGAGGCGCTGGCCGCGGCGCTGTCGGCGCTGGCCCACCCGGTGCGGCTGCGGCTGCTGCGGGAGGTCCTGGGCGGCGCGACCACGACCGCCGCGCTGGCAGCCCTGCCCGGGCTGGGCACCACCGGGCAGCTGCACCACCACCTGCGGCAGCTCACCGCCGCCGGTTGGCTGCGGACCACCGCGCGCGGGGCGTACGGGGTGCCGGCCGAGCGGGTCGTCCCGCTGCACGTGGTGCTCGCGGCGGTGGGGTCGTGACCGGCCCGACGCTCCGCCGGTCGGTCGCCCGGGCCCGGGCGATCCTGCCTGGGCTGGGCCTCCTGCTGATGCTGGCCGAGGGCACGCGCCTGCTCCCGGGGGCCGCACTGGCCGCCATCGTCGTCCTGGCCGGTCTCGGCCTGCTGGAGCGCGTCCGACCGCCCGAGGCGCCGCTGCGGGTCGTGGAGTCCCCGGTCCGCGGCCCCTGGCGGGCACTCAACTCACCCGCCACGAAGGTGCCCTCGCACGGGACGAACGCGCTGGGCCAGACCTGGGCGATCGACCTGGCCCTCGACCCGCCGGACGGCAGCCGCCCCACGTTCGGCTCCGGCGGGCAGTGGCGCCGGCCCGAGGAGTACCCCGCGTTCGGCCAGCCGCTGTTCAGCCCGGTCGACGGGGTCGTGGTGCGCGCGCACCAGCGGCAGCGCGACCACCGCGCCCGCAGCGGCTGGCTGTCGGTGCTGTACCTGCTGGGCCCCGAGGCCCTCGTTCGGATGTTCGGCGGCGCCCGCGCGATCGCCGGCAACCACGTCGTCGTCCGGGCCGACGACGGGGTGCACGCCGCGCTGGTGCACCTGCGGCGCGGCTCGGTCGTCGTCCGCCCGGGCGATCGGGTGCGGGCCGGCCAGCAGCTGGCCGAGTGCGGCAACTCCGGCAACAGCACCGAGCCGCACCTGCACGTGCAGCTCTGCGACTCGGCCGGGCTGACCGGGGCCGCCGGGATCCCGATGGCCTTCCGGACGGGGGGCGCCGACGGGGCCCCCGGATTGCCGGCCGACGGCGAGCTGCTCGAGGTGCGCACGGGCTGACCCCGGACGCGCGACGACCCGCAGCGGGAGCCCCGCTGCGGGTCGTCATCGTGGTCGTGCCGGGGCTACCGGCCGGCGGTGTCCGCCCCACCCGTCGGGTCCTCGACGGCGTCGCCACCCTCGACGACGACCGGCCGCAGCCGCGTCCAGACGACGAACGCCAGGGCGAAGACCACCATGCCGATGCCGACCCAGAGGTTGGCGTTCCAGCCGCCGGTCTTGGCGGCGTCGGCGTCGCTGTAGTCGACGATGCCGAGGACCACCAGGACGACGCCGTAGAAGCCGATCAGCCCGGCGATGACCGTCCGGACGTCGTACGCGCCCGCGGTGTGCCGCTTCGTGCCGGCTGTTGCCCGGCCCGCGGCCTGCCCGTTGTCTGCAGTGCTCATGGGTTGCTCCTCTCGGGAACGCTGGCGACGGTCAGCGGAAGATCAGGTTCAGGGCGATGACCAGCACCAGGGAGATGCCGGCGAGCTTGGTCGGCGACTGGTACCAGGGCAGCTTGTGCGCATCGGGGTCGGTGCGCACCTCCTTGGGCGTCTCGGAGTAGACGAGCCCGGCCAGCTCGGAGACCGGCTTGGGCCGGGTCACCATGCTCACCCCGACGCTGACCGCGATGTCGACGACGAACGCGGCACCGGCGGCGACGAAGCTCGCGCCCTGGCCCTCCAGCCCGATGACGCCGGTCTCGCTCAGCGACCAGACCAGCACCGCGGCGAGGGTGCCGGACACCAGACCGGTCCAGCCTGCCGTGGGCGTCATCCGCTTCCAGAACATGCCCAGGATGAACGTGGCGAACAGCGGGGCGTTGAAGAACCCGAACAGCGTCTGCAGGTAGTCCATCAGGTTGTCGAAGTTCGCCGCGATGAGCGCGGTGAAGATCGCGACGACCGTGGCGCCGACCGTGGCCAGCCGACCGACCTTCAGGTAGTACTCGTCCGGGCGGTCCTTCTTCACGTACTGCTGCCACAGGTCGTAGCTGAACACGGTGTTGAAGGCGGAGATGTTGGCCGCCATGCCGGCCATGAAGGAGGCCAGCAGACCGGCGATCGCCACGCCCAGCAGACCGTTGGGCAGCACGTCCCGGATCAGCAGCAGGATCGAGTCGTTGTAGGTGACCCCGGGGTTCCCCCCGGCCTTCAGGTCCTGGGTCTCGTTGACCAGGACCGCGGCGATCATGCCGGGGACGATCACGATGAACGGGATGAACATCTTCGGGAACGACCCGATGATCGGGGTGCTCCTCGCGGCCGACATGGACTTGGTCGCCATCGCCCGCTGGACCTCGACGAAGTTCGTCGTCCAGTAGCCGAAGGAGAGCACGAAACCGAGGCCGAACACGAGCCCGATGACCGACAGCACCGGGTTCTCGATGCTGGTCAGGTCCGAGCCCGGCCAGGAGGTGAGGTCGTTCTCGTTGCCGCTGCCCCGGACCGCGTCGATCAGCCCGCCGACGCCACCGACCCGGTGCAGCCCGATCAGGGTCAGCGGCAGCAGCGCGGCGACGATGACGAAGAACTGCAGCACCTCGTTGTAGATGGCCGCCGAGAGGCCACCGAGGGTGATGTAGCTGAGCACGATGATCGCCGCGACGATCAGCGAGACCCACTGCGGCCAACCGAGCAGCGCGTTCACGATCGTGGCCAGCAGGTACAGGTTGATGCCGGCGATGAGCACCTGGGCCAGCGCGAAGCTCAGCGCGTTGACCAGGTGGGCCCCGGTGCCGAAGCGCCGGCGCATGAACTCCGGCACCGAGCGGACCTTCGAGCCGTAGTAGAAGGGCATCATCACGACGCCCAGGAACAGCATCGCCGGGACGGCGCCGATCCAGAAGTAGTGGAACGTGGCCATGCCGAACTGGGCGCCGTTGGCCGACATGCCGATGATCTCGACGGCGCCGAGGTTGGCCGAGATGAACGCCAGCCCGGTCACCCACGCCGGCAGCGACCGGCCGGAGAGGAAGAAGTCGAGGCTGTCGGACACCCGGCGACGGGCGGCGAAGCCGATGAGCAGCACGACAGCGAAGTAGGCGACGACGAGCAGGTAGTCGACGAAGTTCGCGTCGAGCCGCAGGGTCTCGTCAGCAGCGAGCACCACCGGGGGGTCCCTCCAGGGGTTGGTGTGGCGGCCACCCGGCACGGGTGTTGCGAGTGGCCTCTTCCTGCCGTCAGGGCGGTGCACGGTGGTGCGGCGCGGTGATCAGCAACGGGGACGCTAACACCGTTGCAAGAGGTCAACATTCCGGCGGTCACCGGTACGGGTGACGCACGGTGACCGAGAACACGAGAGCCCCCGACCCGGGTGGGTCGGGGGCTCTCCGCTGTAGCCCCGAAGGGATTCGAACCCTCGCTACCGCCGTGAGAGGGCGGCGTCCTGGGCCGCTAGACGACGGGGCCGTGCGGTCGGAGAGTCTGCCACATCCGCGCATCCCGCCATCGGCGGGGTCGAACCACCCGGAGACGACGAGAGCCCCCGGCCCTGGTGGGCCGGGGGCTCTGCGCTGTAGCCCCGAAGGGATTCGAACCCTCGCTACCGCCGTGAGAGGGCGGCGTCCTGGGCCGCTAGACGACGGGGCCGTGCGTGGTGCTGGAGGAGATGACGCTTCCTCGCTGGGGTACCAGGACTCGAACCTAGACTAACGGAACCAGAAACCGTCGGGCTGCCAATTACCCCATACCCCATTGGCCTTGCACCGCCTTGCGGCGACGGGAAGAAACGATACCCGATGCTCGCCGGACGCGTGGAGGCACCCCCCTGCCCGGCGCGTCAGGCCCCCGCCGGGCGGGCCCAACGGTCGTCCGGCGGTGGCGGCACGGTCGACGTCGCCGGCGGCCCGTAGCCCGGCGGCCCGTACGCCGGCGGCCCGTACACCGGTGGCCCGTACACCGGTGGCCCGTACGCCGGGGGCCCGTAGGCAGGCGGCCCGTCGGCAGGGGGCCCGTAGGCAGGTGGGCCGTAGCCGGGTGGGGCGTACGCGGGCGCCGGCAGCACCAGCGGTGCCCCGGCAGGCGGCCGGCCGGGACCACCGGCGGCCGGCCCGGCTCCGCGCAGGTCCAGGGCCGGGCTGAGCCGGTCCGGGCGGAGCCGGCGGCTGAGGGTGCGCACCCACAGCACGTAGGCGACCATCCCGGCAGTCCCCACCAGCGCCGCCCACCAGCCGAGCAGGTCGTCCGAGGCGTCGGCCGAGACGGCGCCGCCCAGCGCCCCACCGAGCAGGAAGATCACCACGTTGTTGACGGTGTGCGCGACGATCGCCGCCTCCAGGCCGCCGGTCCACCAGACGAGCGCGGAGAAGGACAGGCCCATGGCGAACCGGTAGAGGAAGGACTCGGCGTCCGGGGGCAGGTGGGCGGCGGAGAACAGCGTGGCGGTCACCAGGGCGGCGACCAGTGCTCCTGCCCGTGGCCGGCCGATCCAGCCGGCGATCGCCTGGCTGAGGTAGCCGCGGAACGCGTACTCCTCCGCCGCGGCCTGCAACGGGGTGGTGAGGACGACGACGAGCACCAGCCAGCCGTAGGAGGCCGACGGCCCGGTGACCCCGCCCGGCCCGGTGACGGTGTCGACGACCACCAGCACCGCGACCGCGACCCCCAGGCTGGCCAGGCCGCGCCAGCCCAGCGGCACGAACAGCCGCCAGCGCAACCGGCCGCGCACCGAGGAGGACCAGCCGATCCGCATGCCGTGCGCCGCGACCCAGCACAACCAGATGATCGGGATCGCCACGATCAGCGAGATGTTGGTCAGCAGCAGCACACCGGCGTCGGTGAGGTCCATGTACAGGTCGACGGTGAGCCCGGTGACCAGGGCCACCCCACCGATCACCGCGCCGGCGACCACGTACAGCACGCAGAGCAGCAGCAGCCCCAGCACCGGCCGCCACCAGGCCCAGTCCCGGGCCCGCATGAGCAGCGCGTAGGGCTGGGGGGTGTCGTGCGGCGGCGCCCCGGGCGGGGTCACCGGCCGGGTCCGCCGACCGGCCGGCGGCGGGGGCACAGCGGGTGCCGGGGGCGGGTACCAGGCGACCACCCGGGGCACCACCGGTGGCGCCCCGGCGGGGCCCGTGGGCGGCGGGCCGGTGTAGGGCTCCCCCGGCCGCCCACCGGGCCCACCACCCCAGCCGGTCATCCCGTCGCGATCCCGCGGGCGGCAGCCAGGCGCGCCAGGGTGCGCTCGCGGCCGAGCAGCTCGATCGACTCGTACAGCGGCGGGGAGACGGTGCGGCCGCTGACGGCCACCCGGACCGGGCCGAACGCCTGACGCGGCTTGCGGCCCAGCCCGTCGACGAGGGCCTCCTTCAGCGCCGCCTCGATCGCCGGGGTGCTCCAGTCGGCGAGGTCCCGCAGCGCGACCGTGGCGGCGTCCAGCACCTCACCGGCGCCGGCGGCCAGCTGCTTGTCCGCGGCGGCCGGGTCGATCGCGACGTCCTCGGTGAAGAGGAACCCCAGCAGCCCGACGGCGTCGGAGAGCACGATCATGCGCTCCTGGGCCAGCGGGGCGATCGCCTCCAGCACCCGCTGCTGCTCGGCGGTGGGCGGGTCGGCGACCAGCCCGGCCGCGGCCAGGAACGGGGTGACCCGGGTGAGGAACTCCCCGGTCGGCAGCGCCCGCAGGTGGGCGGCGTTGATCGCCTCGGCCTTCTTCAGGTCGAAGCGCGCGGGGTTGGCGCTGACCCGGGTGACGTCGAACGCCTCGACCATCTCCTGCACGGAGAACACGTCGCGGTCCTCGGCGATCGACCAGCCCAGCAGCGCCAGGTAGTTGAACAGCCCCTCGGGCAGGAAGCCGCGCTCGCGGTAGACGTCGAAGTTCGACTGCGGGTCGCGCTTGGACAGCTTCTTGTTGCCCTCGCCGTTCACCAGCGGCAGGTGCCCGAAGCGCGGCGTCCCGGCGGCGACGCCGATGTCGGTCAGCGCCCGGTACAGCGCGAGCTGCCGCGGGGTGGAGGGCAGCAGGTCCTCGCCGCGCAGGACGTCGGTGACGCCCATCAGCGCGTCGTCCACGGGGTTCACGAACGGGTAGAGCGGGGCGCCGTTGCCGCGGACCAGCACGAAGTCCGGCACCGAGCCGGCGGCGAAGCGCACCTCACCGCGCACCAGGTCGGTCCAGCTGATGTCCTCGTCGGGCATCCGCAGCCGCAGCACCGGCTGGCGGCCCTCGGCGCGGAAGGCCGCCTTCTGCTCCTCGGTGAGGTGGCGGTCGAAGTTGTCGTAGCCGAGCTTCGGGTCCTGGCCCGCGGCCCGCCGCCGGGCGTCGACCTCCTCGTTGGTGGAGAAGGACTCGTAGGCGTGCCCGGCGGCCAGCAGCTTCGCCGCGACCTCCCGGTACACCTCCGCGCGCTGCGACTGGCGGTAGGGGCCGTTCGGGCCACCGACCTCGGGGCCCTCGTCCCAGTCCAGCCCGAGCCAGCGCAGGCAGTCGAGCAGGTGCCGGTAGGACTCCTCGGAGTCCCGGGCCGCGTCGGTGTCCTCGATCCGGAACAGGAAGCGGCCACCGGTGTGCCGGGCGTGCGCCCAGTTGAACAGGGCCGCCCGCATCACCCCGACGTGCACCAGCCCGGTCGGGGACGGGCAGAACCGGGTCTTGACGCTCACCGGGCGCCGCCCGCGGTCGAGGTCGGGTCGGCGCCGGCGACGGAGTTGGTCAGCGTGCCCAGGCCCTCGATGGTGCACTCGACGCGCTGGCCGGGGCGGATCGGCCCGACGCCGGCGGGGGTGCCGGTGAGCACGACGTCGCCGGGCAGCAGGGTCATCACCTGGGAGATGTGCGAGATCAGCCGCGGGACGTCGAACAGCAGCTGGCTGGTGCGGCCGGCCTGGCGGCGCTCGCCGTCGACGCTGCAGGTGAGCTCGAGGTCGGCCGGGTCCTTGCCGAGGCCGGCGAGATCGGTCTCGATCCACGGGCCCAGCGGGCAGAAGGAGTCGAAGCCCTTGGCCCGGGTCCACTGCCCGTCGCCGCGCTGCATGTCCCGCTCGGTGACGTCGTTGCCGATCGTGTAGCCGAAGATGCTGGCCGGCGCCTGCTCCGGGGTCACCTGGCGGGCGCCGCGCGCCCCGATGACGACGGCGAGCTCGACCTCGTGGTGCACGTTGCTGCTGCCCGGCGGGATGCGGATCGCGTCGCCGGGGCCGATCACCGTGGTGGAGGGCTTGAGGAAGATCAACGGCTCGGCCGGGGCGTCGCCGGTGTTCATCTCCTTGACGTGGTCGGCGTAGTTCTTGCCGACGCCGACCACCTTGCTGGGCAGGATCGGCGAGAGCAGCCGGACGTCGGCCGCGGCGAAGCGCTGGCCGGTGAAGGAGATCTGGCCGAACGGGTGGCCCTCGATCTGGGCGACCTGACCGTCCCCGTCGAGGACCCCGAAGGACATGCCGGCTGGGTGGGCGTAACGGACGATGCGCACGTCGCCAGGCTAGCCGGGGGCGCCGGGCGCCGACGCGGCCCCGCCGGGCGGTGGCTCCCAGCGCAGCACCGCGGCGCCCGCCGCGACCGCCGCCCCCGCCGGGACCAGCCGCAGGGCCGCGTTGCGCAGCGTCTGGGGCGGCCCGCCGGGCACGTGCGCCCCGAACCGTGCGGTCTGCGCCGACCGACGGGCGACCTGCCGGCAGCGGGGCCGCCGCGCCTGGTCGAAGGAGGCCAGGGCGGCACGCAGCGGGGTGCCCGCGCCCACCGGCTCCCCGATGAGCCGCCCCACGCAGACGCCGTCCTCGAGCGAGGTGTTGGCCCCCTGGCCCATGGTGGGCAGCATCGCGTGGGCGGCGTCCCCGATCAGGACCGTGCGCCCGCGGACGTAGGCCGGCAGCCCACGCGGCAGGGAGTGCACGTCGTGCCGCAGCAGCTGCCCGGGGGTGGTGCGGGCGATCACGGCCCGGACGTCCGGGGACCAGCCGGAGAACCGGTCCACCGCCGCCGCCAGCTCGTCGGCGAACGGGCTCCGCTCCGGGTGGCGGACGTAGCCGTACCAGTACACCTCCGTGGGGCTGATCCGCACCGCGCCGAACTCGGCACCGGGGCCCCAGTGGGCCGCGAACCCCTGGTCCGGGGTGCTGTCGTCGTCCACGACGGCCCGCCAGCAGGTCCGGCCGCTGTAGCGCAGCGCGGCCCGGCGGCCGGGGAACAACGCACCGCGCACCACGCTGCGGAGGCCGTCGGCGGCCACGACCAGGTCGGCGGTGGCGCTGTGCTCGTGCCGGCCGTCGACCCAGGTCACGGCCGCGGACGCACCGTCCGGGTCGCCCGGCTGCACTGCCACGACGCGGGCGCCGGGCACGAGGTCGGCCGGCACCGCGGCGTCGAGCAGCGCCGCGTGCAGCCGCTGCCGGTGCACTCCCCAGGCCGTGTTCGCCGCTCCCGCGGTGCCGGGGACCCGCAGCAGCCACCGGCCGTGCTGGTCGCGGGTCCCGGCCGCGGCGGTCCGGTGCCCGGCGGCGCGGACCCGGTCGCCCACACCCAGGGCGTCCAGCGCGGCCATCCCGTTCCGGGTGACCGCCAGCCCTGCGCCGACCTCCTCGAACGTGGTGGCGCGCTCCAGCACCCGCACCTGCCAGCCGGCCCCGGTCAGCGAGGCCGCCGCGGCCAGCCCCGCGACCCCGCCGCCGACGACGACCGCCGAGCCCGGTCCGGTCATGCGCGGCCCTGGTCCGGATCCACCGCCGTCGCCCCGCTCGGCCGGTGTCGCACGGCGTAGGTGAGCGCGTCGACCAGCGCGTGCCAGGAGGCCTCGACGATGTTGTCGTGCACGCCGACGGTGGTCCACTCCCCCGCGCCGTCGGTGCTGTCGATGAGCACCCGGGTGGTGGCGCTGGTGCCACCGTTCCACCCCAGGATGCGCACCTTGTAGTCGGCCAGGGTCACCCCGGCGAGCGACGGGAACTGGCCGACCAGCGCCTGGCGCAGCGCGTTGTCCAGGGCGTTGACCGGGCCGTTGCCCTCCGCGGTGCTGATGACCCGCTCCCGCTCCCCCGTCGCGGTGCGCACGTGCACCTTCACCGTCGCCTCGCTGACCACCACACCGTTGCCCCAGTGCTCGACCGAGGTGCGGTAGCTCTCCAGCTCGAACAGCGGCTCGGGCGCGCCGGGCAGCTGGGCGCGCAGCAGCAGCTCGAAGGAGGCGTCGGCGGCCTCGAACGACCAGCCGTCGGCCTCCAGCACCTTGACCTGGTCGACGACCCGGCCGATGGCGTCGCCCTGGCCGGCGAGGTCGACGCCCAGCTCGCGGCCCTTCAGCTCGACCGAGGCGCGGCCGGCCATCTCGGTGACCAGGATGCGCATGTCGTTGCCGACGACGGCGGGGTCGAGGTGGTTGTACAGCTGCGGGTCGACCTTGATCGCGCTGGCGTGCAGCCCCGCCTTGTGCGCGAACGCCGAGGCACCGACGAAGGGCTGGTGGTCGTCGGGGGCGATGTTGGCCAGCTCGGCGATCGCCGCGCTGACCCGGGTGAGCTCCGGGAGGCACTCCGCCGGCACGACGGGCAGACCCATCTTGGTGACCAGGTTGCCGATCAGGGCGAAGGTGTCGGCGTTGCCGGCGCGCTCGCCGTAGCCGTTGGCGGTGCCCTGCACGTGGGTCACGCCCGCCTCGACGGCGGCCAGGGTGTTGGCGACGGCGCAGCCGGTGTCGTCCTGGCAGTGGATGCCGAGCCGGCCGACGACCCGCGCGCGCACGTCGGCCACGACGCGGGCCACCCCCGTGGGCAGCATGCCGCCGTTGGTGTCGCACAGGACCCCGACCTCGGCCCCGGCGGCGAAGGCGGTGGCCAGCACCCGCACGCCGTACTCGGGGTCGACGGCGTACCCGTCGAAGAAGTGCTCGCAGTCGAGGAACACCCGCCGTCCCGCGGCGACCAGGTGGCTGACGGTGTCGGCCACCATCGCCAGGTTCTCCTCCAGCGAGGTGCGCAGCGCCTCGCGCACGTGCCGGACGTCGGACTTGGCCACCACGCAGACCACCGGCGCCCCGGAGTCCAGCAGGGCCTGCACCTGCGGGTCGTCCTCGACCCGGACGCCGGCCTTGCGGGTGGCGCCGAAGGCGACCAGCTGCGCGTGCCGCAGCTGCAGCTCGGTGCGCGCGCGGGCGAAGAACTCGGTGTCCTTGGGCAGCGCCCCCGGCCAGCCGCCCTCGATGAACCCCACGCCGATCTCGTCCAGCAGCCGGGCCACCGCGAGCTTGTCGGCGACGGAGTAGCTCACGCCCTCCCGCTGGGCGCCGTCGCGCAGCGTGGTGTCGAAGACGTGGAAGGCATCAACGTCGATGTCGTGGCGGGCCAGTTCGGTGGGCACGTGCTCTCCCGGGTCAGGTGGATCCTCCCCAGACACGAAAAAACCTCCCGGAGTACGGGAGGTCGCGCGCAGTCGGGGAGGGGACTGCGCGCTAGGCGATGATGATCGTGCCGGTGGCGTCCATCACGCCGAGTAGACCACGGTGGCCGCCGAGGTGGAACGCCGCGTCCACTGCCTGGGACGAAAACGGCGTGCGCGCCCCACTCCTCGGCGGCAGCATCCGTGGCGACCGCGAGGAGGACGCCGTGACCACCTGGGAGCTCGTGCACCGCCCCGACGACGGCGAGGCCGTGGGCTGGCTCGAACCGGGGCCGGACGGCACCGTCGTCCCGCGCACCCTGCCGGGCACCGTGGCCGGACCCGCGCAGCCGCGCGCCGACGCTCGTGAGCTGCTGGCCACCCGGGGGTTGGCGATGCTGCCGGGCCGCTGGTGGTGCCGGCTGCCCGACCCGTTGCCCCGTGGCCGGCTGGCCGCCGACCGGCCGGGGCCGGACTGGAGCTGGCAGCCGGTCACGCTCGTCGAGGTCTCCCCCACCGGCTGCCTGGTCGGCCTGGAGTGGCCGGCTCCCGGTACGGCGGCGGTGCGGGCGGAACTGCCGGTGCCGGTCGGTGACCTGCTCGTCCGGGAACCGCCGCCGTGACGTCCTCCGTCAGCCGCCGGCGAGCGCGGCGAGCCGGTCGCCCACCTCGGTCGTGCGCACCTGCGCCTTCGGGTCGCGGGTGGACAGGTCGAAGGCGACCGCCGCGTTGACCTTCTTGGCCAGCTCCGGGCGGCCCAGGTGCTCCAGCATCAGGGCCACCGACAGCACGGTGGCGGTCGGGTCGGCGATCCCCTGCCCGGCGATGTCCGGCGCGGAACCGTGCACCGGCTCGAACATGCTCGGGTTGGTGCCCGAGACGTCGAGGTTGCCGCTGGCGGCCAGCCCGATGCCGCCGGTGACCGCGGCCGCCACGTCGGTGACGATGTCGCCGAAGAGGTTGTCGGTGACGATCACGTCGTACCGGCCCGGGTCGGTGATGAAGAACATCGCCGCGGCGTCGACGTGCTGGTAGGCGACGGAGACCTCGGGGAACTCCGCGGCCACCTCCTCCACGGTGCGCGACCACAGCGACCCGGCGTGGGTGAGCACGTTGGTCTTGTGGATCAGCGTCAGGTGCTTGCGCGGACGGGCGGTGGCGCGCTCGAAGGCGTACCGGACCACCCGCTCCACACCGAAGGCGGTGTTCAGGCTGACCTCGGTGGCCACCTCGTGCGGGGTGTCCCGGCGCAGGACGCCGCCGTTGCCCACGTAGGGCCCCTCGGTGCCCTCCCGGATGCACAGCATGTCGATCTCGCCCGGGTCGGCCAGCGGGCTGGTCACGCCGTCGAAGAGCCGGGCCGGGCGCAGGTTGACGTGGTGGTCCAGCTCGAACCGCAGCTTGAGCAGCAGGCCGCGCTCGAGGATGCCGGCGGGGACGCTGGGGTCACCGACCGCGCCGAGCAGGATGGCGTCGTGCTGGCGCAGCTCGTCGAGCACCGCGTCGGGCAGCAGCTCACCGGTGCGCTGCCAGCGGGCCGCGCCCAGGTCGTACCGGGTGGTCTCGACGTCCGGCGCCACCGCGCCCAGGACCTTGAGGCCCTCCGCCACCACTTCCTGCCCGATGCCGTCCCCAGGGACCACTGCCAGCCGCATGAGGCCAGAGGCTAGTGGTCCCGGTCCCGCCCACCACCACCCGCACACGCCGGACGCCCCCGGAGAGGGAGGTCCTCACCGGGGGCGCCGGGGTGGTGCGGGGTGGTCAGGGCCGGCCGGCCCGGCGCTGTGCCGGGCCGGCCGGCGCCGTCACGGGGCGACCGGCGCGCCCGGTCGCACGGCCACCGGGACGAACTGGGTGCGCCCCGGCCCGGTGCTGCCGTTGTGCTGCAGCACGACCATCGCGCCCTTCGGCCCGCCGACGGCGGTGTCCTGTGCGTAGGCCGCGCTCTGGGTCACCGAGATGGTGCTGCCCCCGGTGACCGGCACCAGCACCGCGGGGCCGCTGGACGCGGTGAACGACAGCCCCGGGTGCAGCGGGTCGAAGCTCATCGCCTCATCGGCGAGCTCCGCGCCGCCGTCCGGTCCGGTCACGGTGCCCAGGTCGTCGACCGTGCCGTAGGCGCTGGTCGACTGGACGCCGAAGGAGATCCGGCTGGCGTCCGCGGTGAGCAGCGGCATCACCGACAGCGGGGCGCTGAGCAGCTGGACGTCGGAGTCGAAGGCGTTGGTGTCCACCGTGCCGTCGGCGATGTTCAGGTACCCGATCCACGGGTTGCCCCGGGGCAGCAGCTGGTACTGCCGGTCGGTGACGACCACCAGCGGGGCGTCGTAGTCGGCGATCCGGTAGGTGGTCACCTGGTAGTCCCAGGCCCCGTCACCGGTCGCGTCGACGTACACCCCGTAGTTCACCGCGGTCTCCGGCGAGGTGTACTTCCCGTGCGCCGCGACGCCGAAGTACAGCCACGGGTCGTCCGGGCTGGCCGCGACGTCGGAGGCGACGCCGACCTGCGCCAGGTCCACCGACCGCTCGAGCTCGGACTTGTAGCAGTCCGACCGCGCCTCGGTCGTGCACTTGGGCAGCTGCGGGCTCACGCCCAGCCGCTCGAAGGCACTGCCGAGGGAGGTGTAGGCCGTCGGGTCGCCGAACGTCCCGTTCGCCACACCCCGGCCGACCAGCGCGATCGTCTTCCCGGGCTGCCGGTCCTGGGCGACCAGGTTCGAGGCGGGCTTCGCGTTGGCGTGCACCGGCACCCGCAGCGCCGGCGCACCGGCGGCCTGCGGGGTGAGCACGAGCCGGCCGCTGGCCTCGCCGAGGAACTGCCGGCCGTCGTCGGTGACGACGGTCGGGTCGGCGACCTTGCGCAGCCGGTCCCGGTCGACCGTCATGACCACGTTGACCACGGTCCTGGTGTTCGGGGCGACCGAGACGACGGAGGGCTCCACCCGGTAGGTGACGCCCGGCTGCTGGGCCAGTGCCTGGTAGGCGAGGGTGTAGGTCACCGTCTTCGCGCTCTTGTTGGAGACGGTCACCTGGCGGTTCTGGACCACCTTCGGGTCGACGGCCTCGACCACGCCGAAGGAGGCCGAGACGACCCCGGAGCCGGCGTCGGCGTAGGCGAGGACCTCGTTGGTGAGCGCCGCCTGCGCGTCGATCCGGCCGGCACCCTGCCGGTTCGGGCCGTACACGGTGCCGTCCGCGGTGTGGACGTCGTGGCCGGCGGTGTTCATCAGGTCGGCCTTGACCTCCTCCGTCGTCCAGTCCGGGTGCGCCGCACGGATCAGCGCGGTGACGCCGGAGGTGGTCGGCGCGGCCATCGAGGTGCCCGACTCGCTGACGCCCTGGGTGCCGGTGCCGACCGCGGCGGAGTACAGGGTCACGCCGGGCGCGGAGACGTCCGGCTTGAGGCCGTTCGCCTGCCGGCTGCTGCGCGAGGAGAACGACGCGAGCAGGTCCACCTGCGCCGGGTCGTCGACGATCGCGGCGTCCTTGAGGCTCGGCCCGAAGGTGACGGTGACCGGGCCGGCCTGCACGGCCGCGGCGAGCGCCGCCCCGTCGGTGGCGGTGACCAGGATGCCGGGGATCTGCGGGACGCCGGTGATGCCGGTCTCCAGCAGGTCGTCGTCACCGATGATCATGAACCCGGCGGCGCCGTGGTCGCGGGCGTTGCCGCCCTTGGCCACCGAGCCGCAGGCGAACCCGGCCGCCTCGATGAGCACGATCTCGCCGGTGTAGTCGCCGCTCCAGTCGGCACAGCCGGTCGGGTCGTCGCCGCCCTCCGGCAGCACGACCGGGGCGGTGACGTCGGGCTTGACCTGGCCCGCGTCGTCGAGGTCGCTGTAGGCGATGGACCGCAGCCCCGGGCGGATGCCCTCGGGGCCGGCGCCGGAGACGACCTGCCAGCCGTCGAAGACGCCGTAGCCGTCGTTGGAGGCGGCCACGCCGATGCCGCGGGGCGCGTTGCCCGGAGAGCCGCCGATGTCGTAGCTGTCCCCGGCGTTGCCGGCGGACATGACCACGAGCATCCCCTGCTTCATCGCCTCGTTGGCGACCATGGCGTCGGCGTCGTCGGCCAGGCCGTAGTCCGAACCCAGGGAGAGGTTGACGACGTCGAGGTGGTCCTCGATCGACCCGTCACCGTTGGGGTCCATGGCCCACTCGATGGCCTGGACGGTCACGTCGGTCGAGCCGTCGCAGCCGAAGACCTTCAGCGCGTACAGGGAGGCCTCCGGCGCCATGCCGGGACCGATGCGCAGGCTGCCGACGTCGAGGGAGTCGTCGTAGCCACCGCGGTAGGTCTCCCCGTCGGCGGTCACGCCGTACCCGGCGGTCGTGCCGGCGACGTGGGTGCCGTGCCCGTTGCAGTCCAGCGGGTTCTCGTCCGGCATGGCCACCGGCTGGTAGGCGGCGCTGCGCGGATCGGCGTTGTAGCTGTCGCCCACGAAGTCGTGACCGCCGACGACCTTGGCGTTCGGGTACACCCCGGCCGGCGCCGGTGCGGCCTCGGCCGCCTGCAGGGCGGTGAACTGGGCGACGTCACCGCTGCCGCCGAAGTCGGCGTGGGTGTAGTCGATGCCGGTGTCGATGATCCCGACCGAGACGCCCTCGCCGGTGTTGCCCAGGTCCTGCCAGGCGGTGACGGCGTCGACGACCCGGGCGGCGCCGGTGTTGCTGATCGTCTTCGGCGTGATCGGGAGGACCGCGGTCACACCGGGCAGCGCGCCCAGCGCCGCGTGGTCGGCGGCGTCCGCGGCGACCGCGACCCCGGTGACGACGGTCGAGGCGGTGTAGAGCACCTCGGCGTCCGGCACGGCGGCCGGCAGCTCCCCGACGACGTCGGCGGCCGCGGCCTCGACCTCGGGCTTGGCCGCGCGGGCGGCGTCCGCCGCCTGGGCCGGGCTCCCGCTGGCCAGGGCGTCGGCGTAGACCTGCGAGGTCGCCGGCGTGTCCAGCCGGAGGAAGAACGAGGTCGGCCCGCTCTCGGGCAGACCGGCCGGCCGCGCCCCCTGGCCCCGGGCCGCCACCGCGGCCTGCACCTGCGCCAGCTGCTCGGCGCTCAGCTGCGCCTGCGCCCGGTCGGTGACCGGCGCGGCGGACGCCCCGGTGATCCCCCCGGTGGTCGCGAGGGCCGCTGCGACGGCGACGACCCCCGTCCGGACGGCGACGCGTCGGCGTCCCGCCCGGTTCGTGTGTGTGCTCTCCGAACCCACGTGCACCCCTGTCAGAAGTTCTTGCGCCAGGCCCGCCCGCACGGACGGTCAGACGGGCCAGACAGAGCGTGGTCATTGCCGTGGCTAACGGCCAATAGGCCGTTCGGAGCAGTGGCACGGCCTGAGCGGGGCATCTGCCCGGACTGAGCGGCGGTTGTGTTCCGCATCTGTTCCGAAGGGGTTCCGCTGCTCGTGGCGTGGACCATTCGGCGCAGTGGTGGCCGCGCGGTTGACACGATCGGGTGACTCTCAACGACCTCCCCCGTCACGCAGGCCACCGCAGACCGCGCCGACCACGGACACAGCGAGGCCGCGCCGTCCGGTGTCGGACGGCGCGGCCTCGGGAACTGCGGCCTCGACTCGGCGAGGGGCCGGGTCAGCTGGGGTTCAGGTCCGCGGCACGCACCTGCCGGGCGCCGATGCGGCCGGCGATGTCGGCGAGCAGCTCGCCGCTGACCGGGCTGTCGACGGTGACCGCCATGAGCGCGTCCCCACCCAGCGTGGTCCGGCTGACCTGGGCGCCCGCGATGTTGATCCCCGCCTCCCCCAGTGCGGCGCCGACGGCGCCGACCACGCCGGGCCGGTCGGCGTAGACGAAGAACAGCAGGTAGCCGTCGGCGGTCAGGTCCAGGTCGAAGCCGCTGACCTCGGTCAGCTTGGGCACCTGGTTCTTCCCGTAGAGGGTGCCGGAGACGGCGACCTCGGTGCCGTCGGCCATCGCGCCCCGGATGCTGATCAGGTTGCGGTAGTGCGGGCTCTCCGTGCTGCTGGACAGGCTGACCTCCAGCCCACGCTGGTCGGCCAGCAACGGCGCGTTGACGTAGGTGACCGGCTCCTCGACCACGTCGGAGAAGACCCCGCGCAGGACGGCGAGCTGCACCACCGAGACGTCGTACTCGGCGATCTTGCCCTGCACCTCGACGTGCACCGACTGGGCCAGACCACCGGCCACGGCGGTGAACACCCGGCCCAGCTTCTCCGCCAGGGGCAGCCCGGGGCGGACGTCCTCGGCGACCACGCCGCCGGCCTGCACGTTGACCGCGTCGGGCACGAAGTCGCCTTGCAGGGCCAGGCGCACGCTGCGGGCCACCGCGGTGCCGGCCTTGTCCTGCGCCTCGGTGGTGGAGGCGCCCAGGTGCGGGGTGACGACGACGTTGGCCAGCCCGAACAGCGGGCTGTCGGTGCACGGCTCCTTGGCGTAGACGTCGATGCCCGCCGCGCCGACCTGCCCCGACTGCAGGGCCTCCGCCAGCGCCGCCTCGTCGACCAGCCCACCACGGGCGGCGTTGACGATGATCACCCCGCGCTTGGTGGCGGCCAGCTGGTCCCGGCCGATGAGCCCGAGGGTCTCCGGCGTCTTGGGCAGGTGGACGGTGATGAAGTCCGACTCGCGCAGCAGCTCGTCGAGGCTCACCAGCCGGACGCCCAGCTGGGCCGCCCGGCCGGGCTGGATGTAGGGGTCGTAGGCGATCAGGGTGACGCCGAAGGCGGCCAGCCGCTGGGCCACCAGGACACCGATGCGGCCGAGCCCCACCACGCCCACGGTCTTCTCGGTGACCTCGACCCCGGTGAACTTCGACCGGGCCCACTTCCCCTCGCGCAGCGAGGCGTCGGCGGCCGGGATGTGCCGTGCGGCGGCCAGCAGCAGCGCGACCGCGTGCTCGGCGGCGCTGACGATGTTCGACGTCGGCGCGTTCACCACCAGGACGCCCCGCTCGGTGGCGGCAGGGACGTCGACGTTGTCCAGCCCGATGCCGGCCCGCGCGACGACCTTCAGCCGGGGTGCGGCGGCGAGCGCCTCGGCGTCGATCTGGGTGGCGGAGCGGATGAGCACGGCGGAGGCCTCGGCCAGCGCGGGCAGCAGCGCAGCGCGGTCGGCGCCGTCGACGTGGCGGATCTCCACGTCGTCCCCGAGCACCTCCAGGACGCTGGGTGCGAGCTCTTCGGCGATGAGGACGACGGGCGCGGTCCCGGGCGTGGTGGCGGTCACGGGGCAACAGCCTAGGAGCGCGGGGGCCCCGCTGGTCGGGCCGGTGTCGCCGGTCCCACTGGATGGACGCCCGGGACCCGGCGGCACGACCGGGTGGCGTCGCTTGCCCACCGCTGCCCGGCGCCGCCATCCTGACCCGCAGCGCCGGTGCCGCCGGCCCGTGCGGAGGAGAACATGAGCAACGACCCGGACATCCCCGGCCGCCAGGAGCCCGGCTGGGGTCAGCAGCCCCGGTCCGACCCGGCCTCCCCCTACGGGCAGTACGGCCAGTTCCCGCAGCCGGCACCCTGGGGCCCCTACGGGCAGGCGCCCCAGCAGCCGCCGCACCAGCAGGCCCCCTGGGGGCAGTACGGCCAGGCCCCCGCCCCCGGTCAGTACGGCCCCTACGGCGGCGCCGCCCCGGGGCTGCCCCCGGCCCGGCCCGGCGCGGTCGTCACCGCGGCGGTGCTGGCCTTCGTCTACGCGGCGCTCGGTGTGCTGGTCGCCCTGGCGCTGTTCGCCGGTGGTGCGTTCGTCGACGACCTGGTCGACGCGGCCCTGACCACCGACCCCTCGCTCGGTGCCGGGGTCGACCCGGACGAGGTCGACACCCTGCGCGGCGCCTTCGTGCTGATGGGGGTGCTGGCGCTGGCCTGGACCGTGCTGATGGCCTGGGGCGGCGCGCTCGCGCTGCGCGGCCGCAGCCGGGTGCCGCTGATCGTGGGGTCGTCGATCTCGGTGGCGGTCACCGGCTTCCTGCTGCTGTCCACGGCCGTCACGGCCGGCTCCGGGGAGCCGGGGTCCGCGGGCGCGCTGGTGTTCGCCCTGGTGCTGTTCGCCGGGGTGCTGGCGGCGCTGGTGCTGCTGTGCCTGCGGCCGGCGGCGGAGTACTTCGCCGCGCACCGCGCCCGGCGGGCCGTCCGGGGCTGAGCCCGGGGTCGCGGCCCGCACCCGGAGCGACGAAGGGGCGGCCCGTCCGAGGACGGGCCGCCCCTCCGTGTCACGCCGGGGTGGTGCTGGTCAGACCGAGGTCACTCGAAGGACTCCACCGTCTCGTAGCCCGTGCCGTTGTACTTCTGCACGACCACGGACGACACCGCGGGCTGACCGTCCTGGGTGGCGTCCACCGCCGTGCCCGGCAGCATGAGCGGCGCCTCGAAGCCCTCGATCGAGCGCAGCGCCTCCATGAACGACTCCCGGGTCGGCTCGGTCATCTCGGCGAAGGCCTGCTCGAGCGTCGCGCCGACCATCCAGCTCCACTGGCAGTGCGGGAACGCCGGCGGGTCCGGGTAGTTGCCGTGCTCCTTGAGGGCCGCCAGGTACGCCTGCACGTCCTCGTCCTCGGCGAAGGCGGGGCTCTGCGGCGTCTTGGCGAACGACACCGAGTAGATGCCGGGGAACGCCGCACCGTTGCCGGGCTCGAGGACCGCCCCCGGGCTGGACGTGTTCGAGGGCAGGAACCAGCTCGGCATCCAGTTCAGCTGCTGCGCCTTCTGCAGCGACGAGATCACCAGCGGAACCAGGGACATCGCGTTGAAGACGACGTCGGCACCGCTGGCGGCGAGCTCGGTGATCTGCGCGTCGACGGACGTGTCGGTCGCCTCGTAGGTGAGCTCGTCGACGATCTCGATGTTGTCCGCGCCCTCGACGGCCGACTTGAAGCCCTCGACGTAGCCCTCACCGAAGTCGTCGTTCTGCGACAGGATCGCGACCCGGTGGTCCTCGCCCGATGCCGCGAGCAGCTCGCCGAACGCCTCGCCCTCGTTCTGGTAGATCGGCACGAAGCCGAGCTGCCAGGGGCTCTCCTCGGTGTCGCTGAACAGCGGGTCGCCGGTCATGACCAGCGCCTGCGGCACCTCGTCGGCGATGGCCGCGTCGCGCCAGGCCCGGTTCGTCGGCGTGCCCAGCCCCGCGGTCATCGCGAAGACCTCGTTCTTCAGCTGGTCGTAGTTGGCCTTGGCCTGCTGCGGGTCGTAGCCGTCGTCCAGCGCCTCGATCTCGACCGTGCGGGTCTGCCCGTCGCCGAACTCGACGCCGCCCTCGGCGTTCTTCGCGCCGAAGTAGGCGGTCACGCCGGCGACCGTGCAGGTGCCCGGTCCCGCGGTGGAGCCGCTGAGCGGGGTGGTGATGCCGAGCGTCACCGAGTCGTCGGTGATGCCGGGGCTGGCCGATCCGCCGGACCCGTCGCCCCCGCCGTCACCCCCACGGTTGCCGCAGGCCGTGAGCGTCAGCGCGAGCGCCGACGCGAGGGCGACGCCGCGCGCCGTCCGCGATCGAAGGTGCGTGTTCATGCCTGACCTTGCCTCTCTGTCTCAGGTTCCTCCGCCGCGGTGCCCGACCCGGGGGTCGGCGACGGATGGGTCGGTGATGTCGCGGGACCCGCCTCGTTGCGGGACCGCCGCCGTCCGCGGGTCAACGCGCGCGGGAGAGACGCGAGACCGCCGGGGAGGAGGAAGAGCACGGCCAGCAGGACGGCGCCCTGGAGCAGCGCCGTGAGGCTGGGGTCGACGAGGTTCGTCAGCTGCGGCACGAGCACGTAGTACGCGCCCCCGAGGACCGAGCCCACGATGCTGCCCGCGCCGCCGATCACCATGGCGGCGAGCAGCTCGATCGAGTGCCCGAAGCTCATGGTCTCCGGGGAGGTGTACTGGATGACCAGCATGTACAGGAAGCCGCTCACCCCGCCGATCAGCGACGCGATCGTGAAGGCCAGCACCTTGTACCGGTAGGGCGAGATGCCCATCGAGGAGGCGACGTTCTCGTTGCCCTTGACGATCGCGAACGCCCGGCCGTACTTGCCGCGGACCAGGCTGCGCGTCAGCAGGAACACGATGCCGCCGATGACCAGCACGAGGTAGAGCTGCCACTGGTCGTCGTAGAGCCCGGTCGCCTCCGGGGTGTCGGCGAAGCGTGCGGACACCCCCTGCGAGCCGCCGGTCCAGTCACTGAGCCGCTTGGCGAGCGGGACGCCGACGATCGGCAGCGCGATCGTGACCATCGCGATCGCGAGCCCGCCCAGGCGTGCCGCGGCGAGCGCCACGAGCAGCCCCGCGACAGCGGGAATCAGGCAGGCGAGTGCGAAGACCAGGACGATGTTCCAGTCGTTCTGCACGCCGTACGCGGTGACGTACGCACCGAGGCCGAGGAAGAAGATCTGCCCGAGCGAGACCTGGCCGGTGTAGCCCATCACCACGTTGAGCCCCAGCACGGCCACGGCGAAGACGCCGATCCGGGCGAGCGTCTCGTTGGCGAACTCCGTGCCCACCAGGGGCAGCACGGCGAGTACGGCCACGAGCAGCAGCGGGCCGGCCCAGCGCATCCACGGGCGCCGGGTGAGGGACGAGCGCTGGGTGAGGGACGAGCGCTGGGCGAGGGACGAGGCGGAGGCCATCACACGCGCACCACGGTTTTCCGGCCGAACAGGCCCTGAGGTCGGACGATGAGCACGACGAAGATGAGGATGAACGGCACGGCGACCCTCAGGTCGTAGCCGATGAACGGGACGTACACCGCGGCCAGGTTCTCCAGGACGCCGATGATCCACGCCGCGACGACCACGCCGATCGGGCTGGTGAGACCGCCCAGGATGACGGCGGCCAGCGCGTAGACCAGGGCGTTGTCGAGCATCCCCGGGGTCAGCGTGAGCTGCGGCGCGACCAGCGCACCGGCGACGGCGCCGATCGCCGCGGCCAGACCCCAGCCGATCATGAGGAGGCGGCCGACGGGGAGCCCGGAGAACGCCGCCGACTCCGGGTTGATCGCGACGGCACGGAGGGCGAGGCCGAGCTTCGTGCCGGCGAAGAGCGCCTGCAGCAGGACCATCGCCACGACGATCACCAGCGTGGTCCCGATCGACCGGACGCTGACCGAGACGCCGAGGAACGACACCGTGTCGAGGGGGAACAGCGACGGGAACTGCTGGTTGTTGTACGTCCACAGCCACCCGGCGACGCCGGTGATCAGCGTCAGCAGGCCGATCGTGACGACGACGGCGGTGTCCGGGTCGCCCCGCTCGAAGCGGCGCATCAGCCACCGCTCGACCACGGCGCCGAAGGCGAAGGAGAAGAGGACCGACAGCAGGATCGCGACGATCAGCGGCACGCCCTGGTTGGTCAGCCACCAGGCGACGTAGGCGGCGAGCACGGCCATGCCGCCCTGCGCGAAGTTGATCAGGCCGGTCGCCTGGTGGACCAGCACGATCGCCAGGGCGATGGCGGCGTAGACCGAGCCGGTCGACAGGCCGTCGACGATGAGTTGGATGAACGTCCCCACGTCAGCCTCCCAGGTATGCGCGTCGGATCTCGTCCATGCCCCTGAGTTCGGCGGTCGTGCCGGTGAGCACGTTCCGCCCGGTCTCCAGGACCGTGGCGCTCTCGACGAGGGTGAAGGCGAGGTTGGCGTTCTGCTCGACCACGACCATGGCGATGCCGGACTCGGTGCGCAGCCGCCGGATCGCGTCGTAGACGTTCATCGCGGTGCTCGGTGCGAGGCCCAGCGAGGCCTCGTCGAGGAGCATCAGGCGCGGCTTGGACATGATCGCCCGGGCCACGGCCAGCATCTGCTGCTCACCGCCGGACAGGGCCGACGCGTTCGACCTGATCCGCTCCTGCAGGTTCGGGAACAGGTCGAGGCAGTAGTCGATGTCCTCGTCGACGCCCTTGCGGTCCTTGCGCAGGTACGCCCCGACCCGCAGGTTCTCGCGCACGGTCAGGTCACCGAGCGTGCCGCGCCCCTCCGGCACGTGGGCGATGCCGAGGGCGGCGACCTGGTCGGGCCGCATGCCGCTGATGTCCTTGCCGTCGAAGGTGATGCGCCCGTTCGCGCGGACGGTGCCGCTGATGGCGCGCAGGGTGGTCGTCTTGCCGGCGCCGTTCGCGCCGAGGATGCCGACCGCCCCGTTGTCCGGCACGGTCAGCGACACGCCCTCCAGCACCTGCACGGGGCCGTAGGACGCGGTGACGTCCTCGAGCTCAAGCAGCGTCACCGGTGGCCTCCTTCCCGATGTAGGCCTCGATGACCCGGGGGTCGGACTGCGCCTCGGCGGCCGTCCCCTCCATGAGCTTGCGGCCGTTCTCCAGCACGACGACGCGGTCGGTCAGCGCGGCGATGAGGCCCATGTGGTGCTCGACGATGACGACGGTGATGTCGTCCTCCGTGCGCAGGCGCCGGACCGTGGCGATCAGCTGCTCCACCTCCGAGTGCGGGAGGCCGGCAGCAGGCTCGTCGAGGAGCAGCAGCTGCGGCTTCATGAGCAGCGCCCGGCACAGCTCGACGCCCTTGTGCAGGCCGTGGGACAGCTCGTCGGCCGGCAGGTGCGCCGCCCAGGACAGGCCGTGGCGCTCCAGCAGGTCCAGCGCCTCGGCGCGCAGCTCCTTCTCCGCGCGCCGGGTGCGCGGCATCCGCACCGCCCACTCCAGCGCTCCGCCGGGGAGCCGGGAGTGCGCGCCCAGCAGCACGTTCTCCAGCACCGTCTCGTGCAGCTGCAGCGCGGGGTGCTGGAACGTGCGGGCCAGACCGTGCCGGGCGAGGGTCGCCGGCCGCTGACCCTGCACCTCGTTGCCGTCGATCCGCACGCTGCCCGCGGTGGGCTTGTAGTGCCCGCTGATGCAGTTGAAGAGTGAGGTCTTGCCCGCGCCGTTGGGCCCGACCAGCCCGAAGATCTGGGCCGGCTCGACGGTGAAGGTCACCTGGTCCAGCACCGTGATGCCGCCGAACTGCAGACTCACGTCCTGCAAGGCCAGCTCAGCCGCCATGTGTTCGCATCTCCCGCCGTTGCTCCGTTGCTCCGGTGTGGGGCCTGAGCCCGCCGGGGGAACCTACGTACAGCTCGAGGGGTTGACAACGATTTCGTGCAAAAGTTGCACAGCCGTCACCATCGGCGACGTAGATCACTGGTCCCGGGCTCTCCCGCCGCGCGCGCGACGCCCCCCCGCCGGAGCCCGGGGTGACGCCCACGAAGCGGCCCACGGCGCCCCAGGACCAGCCGACGGGTGCGCCGGGTCACCGGCCGTCCCGTCGTCCGCGGAACGGCGGTCACGGCCGGTTCAGGTGCGCCGGCAGCCCGGTCGGGACGGCCCCCGCAGCCCGGGGGCTGCGAGGGCCGTCGTCGTGCGGGGAGTTCGCTCAGCGAGCGGCGGTCCCGGTGTAGTCGTCGCTGGCCGACACCCAGCTCATCAGGCCGCGCAACTGCCGGCCGGTGGCCTCGATCGGGTGCGCCTCGGCGGCGACCCGCTTGGCCGTGAAGTCCGGGGCGCCGGCGTCCTGGTCGGCGATGAAGGCCGCGGCCCACGAGCCGTCCTGGATGGCGGTGAGGACGTCCTTCATCGACTCCTTGACGCGGGCGTCGATGACCTTCGGACCGGAGGTGTAGTCGCCGTACTCGGCGGTGTCGGAGACCGACCAGCGCTGCTTGGCGATGCCACCCTCGTACATCAGGTCGACGATCAGCTTGAGCTCGTGCAGGCACTCGAAGTACGCGATCTCCGGCTGGTAGCCGGCCTCGGTGAGCGTCTCGAACCCGGCGGTGACCAGCGCCGACATGCCGCCGCAGAGCACTGCCTGCTCACCGAAGAGGTCGGTCTCGGTCTCCTCGGCGAAGGTGGTCCTGATGACGCCGGCGCGGGTGCCGCCGATCGCCTTGGCGTAGGAGAGCGCGAGGGCCTGGGCCTTGCCGCTGGCGTCCTGCTCGACGGCGATCAGGCAGGGCACGCCCTTGCCGTCGGTGAACTCACGGCGCACCAGGTGGCCGGGGCCCTTGGGCGCGACCATGGCGACGTCGACGTCGGCCGGGGGCTTGATGTAGCCGAACCGGATGTTGAACCCGTGGCCGAAGAACAGCGCGTCGCCGGCCTGCAGGTTGGGCTCGACCGACTCGGCGTACAGCGTCCGCTGCACGTGGTCCGGCGCCAGGATCATGATCAGGTCGGCCTCGGCGGAGGCCTCGGCGGGGGTGACCACGCGCAGGCCCTCGGCCTCGGCCTTGGCCCGGCTCTTGGACCCCTCGGGCAGGCCGACGCGGACGTCGACGCCGGAGTCGCGCAGGGAGAGCGCGTGGGCGTGCCCCTGGCTGCCGTAGCCCAGGACGGCGACGGTGCGCCCCTGGATGATCGAGAGGTCGGCGTCGTCGTCGTAGAAGATCTCGGCGGCCATGCGGTTGCTTCTCCTTAGTGGGTCGTGGTGCGTTGACGGTTCGTGCGGCCCCCTCGCAGGGGCCCGCCGCGAGCCTGCGAGTGGTGGGGGGGCGAGGGGGTCCTTCGTCAGGCGGAGCGCTCGACCGGGCGCAAGGTACCGGCGCCGCTCATCGACCGCGGGCCGCGGGCCAGCGCGACGGTGCCGGACTGCGCCATCTCCTTGATCCCCAGCGGGGCCAGGACGGCCAGCAGGGCCTGCAGCTTGTCCGGGGTGCCGGTCGCCTCGAGGGTGACCGTCTCGGTGTTGACGTCGATGACCCGGGCGCGGAACAGCTCGGCGGTCTGCAGCACCTGGGCGCGGTCGGCCATCGGTGCCCGGACCTTGACCAGCAGCAGCTCGCGCTGGACGGCGGCACCGGACTCCAGCTCGACGATCTTGATCACCTCGATCAGCTTGTTCAGCTGCTTGGTGATCTGCTCCAGCGGCTGGCTTTCCGCCTCGGCGACGATCGTCATCCGGGAGAGGTCGGGGTTCTCGGTCGGCCCGACGGCGAGGGACTCGATGTTGAACCCGCGCCGGCTGAACAGCGCCGAGACCCGGGCGAGCACACCGGACTTGTTCTCCACCAGGACCGACAGCGTGTGTCGTGGCATCAGGAAGCCCTCTTCCGATCAGGCAGTTCGGCCCCCGTGCAGGGGCCCGCCGCGAGCGTGCGAGTGGTGGGGGGCACGGGGGTCCTACACCTGCCCGTCGCCGAAGACCGGGCGCACGTCGCGCGCGGCCAGGATCTCGTCGTTGCTCGCACCGGCGGCGACCATCGGCCACACCTGCGCGTCCGAGCCGACGACGAAGTCGATGACCACGGGGGCGTCGTTGATCGCCATCGCCTTCTCGATCACCGCGTCCACGTCGTCCTTGCTCTCGCAGCGCAGCCCGACGCAGCCGAGCGCCTCGGCCAGCGCGACGAAGTCCGGGATGCGCACCGGGCGGCCCGACCCCGGCTTGCCGCCGTGGGTGTTCAGGTGGGTGTTGGAGTAGCGCCCCTCGTAGAAGAGGGTCTGCCACTGCCGGACCATCCCGAGGTTGCCGTTGTTGATCACCGCGACCTTGATCGGGACGCCCTCGATGGCGCAGGTCGCCAGCTCCTGGTTGGTCATCTGGAAGCAGCCGTCACCGTCGATGGCCCACACGGTGGTGTCCGGGCAGCCGTACTTGGCGCCCATCGCCGCCGGGACCGAGTAGCCCATGGTGCCCAGCCCACCGCTGTTGAGCCAGGTGCCCGGCTTCTCGTAGCGGATGAACTGGGCGGCCCACATCTGGTGCTGGCCCACGCCGGAGGTGTAGATCGCGTCGGGGCCGGCGATCGCGCCGAGCCGCTCGATGACGTACTGCGGGGAGAGCGCGCCGTCCTCGGGCCAGTCGTAGCCCAGCGGGTACCGGTCCCGCCAGTCGTCCAGCTGCGCCCACCACGCGGTGAGGTCGGCGGTCCGCCCGGCGGCCTGCTCGGCGCGCAGCGCGGTCACTAGTTCGGCGATCGTCTCCTTGGCGTCCCCCACGATCGGGACGTCGGCCCGGCGGTTCTTGCCGATCTCCGCCGGGTCGATGTCGGCGTGCACGACCTGCGCCTCGGGCGCGAAGCTCGACAGTTGGCCGGTGACCCGGTCGTCGAAGCGGGCGCCGAGGGCGACCAGCACGTCGGACTTCTGCAGCGCGGTGACCGCGGCGACGGTCCCGTGCATGCCCGGCATCCCCAGGTTCTGCCGGTGGCTGTCGGGGAACGCGCCGCGGGCCATCAGGGTGGTGACCACCGGGGCGCCGGTGAGCTCCGCGAGCTCGGCCAGCTCGG
The DNA here is from genome assembly GCF_054050955.1 of Modestobacter sp. SYSU DS0290. NCBI lineage: Bacteria > Bacillati > Actinomycetota > Actinomycetes > Geodermatophilales > Geodermatophilaceae > Modestobacter > Modestobacter sp. SYSU DS0290. Next base: position 120,768 of record NZ_JBJHAI010000009.1, on the reverse strand, counting down.
GGCTGGCGCCGGCCTTGAGCACGCCGCCGCCGACGTAGAGCACCGGCCGGCTCGCCCGGGCGATCAGCGCCGCCGCCTCGCGCACCTGCTTGCCGTGCGGGCGCGTCGTCGGCTTGTAGCCGGGCAGGTCCAGCCGCGGCGGCCAGCTGAAGTCGGTGGTCGCCTGCAGGGCGTCCTTGCTGATGTCGACCAGCACCGGGCCCGGCCGGCCGGTGCCGGCCAGGTGGAAGGCCTCGGCGATCGCCTGCGGGATGCCCGCGGGATCGGTCACCAGGAAGTTGTGCTTGGTGATCGGCATCGTGATGCCGCGGATGTCCGCCTCCTGGAAGGCGTCGGTGCCGATCGCCGCGCTGGGCACCTGCCCGGTGATCGCCACGACCGGGACGGAGTCCATGTAGGCGTCGGCCAGCGGGGTGACCAGGTTGGTCGCGCCGGGCCCGGAGGTCGCCATGCAGACCCCGACCCGGCCGGTGGCCTGGGCGTACCCGGTGGCGGCGTGCCCGGCGCCCTGCTCGTGCCGGACCAGCACGTGCCGGACGGCGGAGTCGAACAGCGGGTCGTAGGCGGGCAGGATCGCCCCGCCCGGGATGCCGAAGACGACCTCGACCCCGACCGCCTCCAGCGCGCGGACCAGGCTCTGGGCACCGGTGATCCCGGTGGCGGGCTCCGCGGCGGCCTCGGCGATCGACCGCTCGGTGGCCTCGACGCCGAGGGTGGCCGCGGCCGCGGCCTCGGTGGGGGCGACCGGCGTGGCCGGTGCGGGGCCGGCTCCCGGGGCGGCGGTGGGGCCGGGGTCCGCTGCGGTGCGGCCGGTGCTGGTGCTCATCTTCGACGATCTCCCTGGGCGAGGGTGGGGTGCTGCGGCGGTCGCTCGGTGGTCCGGCCGAGCGGTGCCCGGCCAACAAAAAACCCCTCGTGCCGTGGCACGGAGGGGTTGCGCGTCGGTCGGGAGGGACCGGCGCGCTAGCGGATCGCTACGAGACCAGGAGCGCGGAGCAGACGAGTGCGGGGCACGTCACCACTGTGCGCCCCTCCCGCCCGGGCGTCAACAACGTCGTCCCACCCAGTGGACAGCAGGCGCGGCGAACGTGGGACGCCGGTCAGCGCACCCCCGGCCCGCCGGCAGCCGCGGCCGGGTGCCCGTCGAGGAGCCCGGCGTCGAAGGCGTCGATCGTCGCGGCCAGCAGGTCGGGCGTGGTCGGCCGCCCGAGCAGGTGCCCCTGCAGGTACCGGCAGCCCAGCACCTGCAGCGCGGCCAGCTCCCCGGGGGTCTCCACCCCCTCGGCGACGACGTCGATCGACAGCCGCCGGCCCAGCTCGATGACCGTGTGCACCAGGGCGGCGCTGCGCTCGTCGGCCTCGATGCCGGCCAGGAACTCCCGGTCCATCTTGAGCACGTCGACCGGCAGCCGGGTGAGGTAGGCGAAGGTCGAGTAGCCGCGACCGAAGTCGTCCAGGGAGATGACGCAGCCCATGTCGTGCAGCGTCTGCAGATCGCCGTCGGCCCGGTCGGGCTGGCCGAGGAACAGCGACTCGGTGACCTCCAGCATCAACCGGCGCGGGGGCAGCCCGGAACGGGCCAGCGCCGCGGCCACGTCGGGGACCAGGCTGCCCGACTGCAGGTGCCGGACGCTGATGTTGACGCCCAGCTGCAGGTCCCGCCCCTGGCGCAGCAGCCCGGCGAGCTCGGCGGTCGACTGCTCCAGCACCCAGCGCTGCAGCGGGACGATCAGGCCGTCGTCCTCGGCGAGCGGGACGAACTCCGCCGGCGAGACCTCACCGAGCACGGGGTGGTCCCAGCGCAACAGCGCCTCCACGCCGAGCACGCGCCGCTCCACCGTGCCCACGACCGGCTGGTACACCAGCCGCAACTGCCCGCGGGACAGGGCGTCGGGCAGGTCCCGGGCCAGCCGGGTGCGCCGCCCGGTCACGCTGTCGGACGCCTCGCCGTGCCGGCGGACGCACCCCTTGCCGGCGGCCTTGGCCGCGCGCAGCGCCAGGTCGGCGTGCCGGATGGTCACCGGCACCTCGTCGGCCGGGTCCAGCTCGGTGACACCGACGCTGCCCGACACGTCGAAGACCAGGTCCGGGTCCGCGCCGGGGGTCGGCACCGACCGGTGCACCCCGGCGAGCTGGGCGACGACCCGCTCGGCCAGCGCCGTCGCCTCGGTCAGCCCGCCGCGCACCACGACCGCGAACTCGTCCCCGCCGAGCCGGCCCACCAGGTCCCGGTCGCGGACGGTGGCCCGCAGCCGGTCGGCGACCTCGACCAGCAGCAGGTCCCCCGCCTCGTGCCCGGCGACGTCGTTGACCGCCTTGAACCCGTCCAGGTCCAGCAGCAGCAGGCAGGTGGCCTCGCCCTCGGCGGCACGGCTGCGCGCCCCGGCCAGGGCCGCCATCAGCCGGGCGCGGTTGGGCAGCCCGGTCAGGTAGTCGGTGTAGGCCAGCCGCTCCAGCTCCAGCTCGCCGGCGCGCTGGGTGTCCACGTCGCGCAGGTGGAGCACCAGGCCGTTGGTGGCCCGGCCGGCCCGCTGCGGTGCGGCCTGGGGCGCGGCGCGCAGCGCCTCGGACGGGATGACCCGGACCGACTCGAACGGCCGCCAGCCTCCGTCGCGGGTGCGCAGCCGGAACGTGCGGCCACGGCACTCCTCCGGGTCGGCGGTGGCCAGCACGCGGACCAGCTCGGCGCGGTCGTCGGGGTGGACGAAGTCCAGCAGCGGCCGGCCCTCCAGGTCCCGTGCGGCCCAGGCCACCGGGCTCTGGCCGGCGCCGGAGGCCCAGGTGATGGCCCCGCGCTGGTCCAGCACGATGGTGACGTCCGCGGCGCTGTGCACCAGCGTGCGGAAGTAGGCCTCGGTGCGCAGCACCTGGCGGGTGAGCCGGGTGGCGTCGGCCGCCCAGAGCAGGGTCCGGACCAGGCTCGCGGCGAGCAACAGCCCGGTGGCCAGCGCCTCCGGCACGGTGACCGGGCGCCCCCCGGCCCAGCCGGCGAGCAGCAGCAGGACCACCCCGAAGACCAGGCTGCAGCTGACCAGCACCCCCACCAGCGGCGTGGCCACGGGGTCGGCGCCCTCCTCGGCGCCCGGCCCCGGGTCCGCGTCGAGCGCCAGGGTGGCGGCCGCCAGCATGCCCAGGAACGTCGTCGCGGTGAGGCCGTCCCAGCCGGGCGCGGGGTGGACGGCGGCGAGCGAGCCGCTGACCATGCCCACGGCCAGCAGGCCGAGCGCCAGCAGCAGCCAGCCGGCCGCCACACGCCGGACCGGGCCGACCGCCCCGAAGGCGACCAGCCCGCCGGCCAGCAGCAGCGCGCCCACCGCCGGGTAGCCCGAGGTCAGCAGCCGGTCGGCGCCCTCGGCGCCGGTGCCCATGGCCGCCGGCAGCAGCACCTCGACCAGCACGCCGAGGGCGGCCAGCGCCACGGCGGCGTCCAGCGCCACCTGCGCGCGCAGCCGGCTGCCCGTGGCGCGGACCAGCCGGGCGCACAGCAGCAGCGCGACCGGCGCCGTCGCGGCCAGCGCGAGGTCACCCGGACCGGCGGCCAGCGGGTTGATGCCCGCGCCGGTCACCCCGCGGACCAGCTGGCCCAGGCCCAGCAGCGCAGCGATCCCCGCCACGGTGCGCCAGACGTCGGTGGAGACCGCGTCGGGACGGCGGCGGTGCCGGTACAGCAGCGCGCCCACCGCCAGGCTGGTCAACCCGACCAGCAGCGGGCCGGCGTGGCTGGATCGACCGGGGCCCAGGGCGGCGAGCACCGCCACGACCACGGCGACGGCGGCCAGGAGGAGGAGCACCGCGGTGCGCGGCCACTCCCCCGCCGGCGGCCCCGCCACGCCACGACGCCACTGCGCCGGGGGGGCCGGCCGGCGCCCCGGGGCGGGGAGCGCGGTCACACCGCCCGCCCGACGAGACCGGGCCACAGCAGACCCGCACCGCCGTCCAGCAGCTCGGCGAGCGCGGCGAGCGGGACCGGCCGGGCGAGCAGGAAGCCCTGGGCGAAACCGCAGCCGATGCCCTCCAGGACGGCGAGCTGGCTGCTGGTCTCCACGCCCTCGGCGACGACGTCGATGCCCAGCCTGGCACCCAGGCCGACGACCGACTCGCACACCACCCGGGTGTAGGCGTCCCGGTCGACGGCGGCCAGCAGCGCCCGGTCGAGCTTGATCACGTCCACCGGCAGCCGGCCGAGCCGCGGCAGGGCGGACCGACCGCTGCCGAAGTCGTCGAGGGCCAGGTGCACCCCCATCAGCCGGAGCGCCGTCACGTCGTCGATCACGTGGGAGCCCTCCAGGGCCGCCTCGGAGACCTCCACGACGAGCCGCTCGGGCGCCAGCCCGCTCTCGGCCAGCGCGGCGGTGACGTCCGCGACGAGGGTGCCGGCGGCCAGGTGGGCCGCGGAGACGTTCACCCCGAGCTGCAGCGGGGCGGAGCCGTGCTGCGGCAGCTCCTGCACGCCGGTGGTGGCCGTGCGCAGCAGCCAGCGCTGCAGCTCCACCAGCAGACCGGCGCGCTCGGCGATCGGCAGGAACTCCTCGGGCTGCACCTCCCCGTGCACCGGGTGGCGCCAGCGCAGCAACGCCTCGACCCCGGCGACCCGGTGGTCGGCCAGGGACACGACGGGCTGCCAGACGAGTGCGAGCTCGCCGCGCACGCGGGCGCCGACGAGGTCACGGCGCAGCTGCTCGCGGCGGTCCCGGGCGGCGGCCAGCTCGGGGCGGTAACGGCGGACCGAGCCCGGGCCCGCGGCGCGGGCGTCGAGCACGGCGAGCTCGGCACGTTCGCCGGCCTGGTCCTCGGTGAGCGCGGACGACAGCGGCACCACGCCCACCGCTGCGGTGAGGTCGACCAGGCCCGCGTCGGTGCTGATCGGCCCCTCGATGACCGCCAGGAGGCGGGCGGCCAGCCGGTCGGGCTCGTCGCCGTGCCCGTGCGCGAGCACCCCGAAGCTCTCGGCGGCGATCCGGGCCACCTGGTCGTCGGTGCGGACGGTGGCCCGCAGCCGGCGGGCGAGCTCGGCCACCGCGACGTCCGCGACGTCCCGGCCGGCCTGCTCCCGGGCCTCCCGCAGACCCTGCACCTCGATGACGAGGAGGGCGACGGCGTCGGCGACCGCGTCGGCGGCCTCCGTGGCGGCCGGGCGCCCGAGCAGCCGCGCCAGCGCCCGCTGCTGGGCCGCCCGGTTGGGCAGCCCGGTGAGGGGGTCGGTGAAGGCGAGCGAGCTGAGCTCCTGCTCCCGGTCCCGCCGCGCGGTCACGTCCCGGCAGTGCAGCACCAGGGACCGCACGTCGGGGTCGGCTCGCAGGTCGCTGACCCCGGCCTCCAGCACCCGCCAGCCCGCGCCGGGCGCCGGCACCCGGAAGGTGTGCAGGCCGGCCGGACCGGGACCGACCGCCGGGGCGGCCAGCCAGGTGGCCACCGCCGCCGCGTCGTCCGGGTGCACGACGTCGGTCAGCAGCCGGCCGGGGAGCAGGGCGCCGGTCTCCGTCACGGCAGCCAGCCCGGGAGCGGCCCAGGCGACCCGCAGGGCGCCGTCCAGGACGAGCGCCGAGTCGCTGCCGGCGTGCACCAGCGACCGGGCGAACGACTCCGAGCGCAGCAGGCGGGCGACGGCGCGGGGCTGGTCCCGCACGGCCAGCCGACGGCGCAGCAGGCCCAGCGCGGAGCAGCCCAGCAGGGCGGCCCCGGCCGGCCGGGGCGGCAGCAGCCCGGCGAGGAGGGCCAGGCCGATCACGGCGACGGCGGCACCGAGGAGCAGACCGGTGGCCCGGCCGGTCAGCACCGGGGCAGCCGGCAGCGACCAGCCGGGTGCACGCCGGCGCCTGGACTCCACACCGTCGACTGTCGGCCCCCGACCCGCCCGGCCGAACGGTGCGCGGGGCGGGCCTCACCCCATGGGGGCGGCCGGGGTCAGCCGCAGACGGCCCCCTGCGCGGCCGACCCGACGAGCTTGGCGTACTTGCCGAGGACGCCGGTGGTGTAGCGCGGGGCGGGCGGCGCCCACCCGTCCCGGCGGCGGGCCAGCTCCTCGTCGTCGACCAGCAGCTCCAGGGTGCGGTTGGCCAGGTCCAGCCGGATCGGGTCGCCGTCCCGCACGAACGCGATGGGCCCGCCGTCGGTGGCCTCGGGCGCGATGTGCCCGACGCACAGGCCGGTGGTGCCCCCGGAGAAGCGGCCGTCGGTGAGCAGCAGGACGTCCTTGCCCAGCCCCGCGCCCTTGATCGCGCCGGTCACCGCGAGCATCTCCCGCATGCCCGGGCCGCCCTTGGGCCCCTCGTAGCGGATGACCACGACGTCGCCGGCCCGCAGCGTCCCGTCGGTGACGGCGTCCATCGCGCCCTGCTCGCCGTCGAAGACCCGGGCGGTGCCCTCGAAGACGTCGGTGTCGAACCCGGCGGACTTCACCACGGCACCGTCGGGGGCCAGCGACCCGCGCAGGATCGTCAGGCCACCGGTGCGGTGGATCGGCTCGCTCATCGCGTGGATGATCGCGCCGTCGGGGTCCGGCGGGGAGAGCTCGGCGAGGTTCTCGGCCATGGTCTTCCCGGTGACGGTCAGCGTGTCGCCGTGCAGCAGACCGGCGTCCAGCAGCGCCCGCAGCACCACGGGGACACCGCCGACCCGGTCGACGTCGGTCATCACGAACCGGCCGAAGGGCTTGACGTCGGCCAGGTGCGGCGTGCGGTCACCGATCCGGTTGAAGTCCTCCAGCGTCAGCTCGACCTGCGCCTCGTGCGCGATCGCCATCAGGTGCAGGACGGCGTTGGTGGAGCCGCCCAGTGCCATGACGACGGTGATCGCGTTCTCGAAGGCCTCCCGGGTCATGATCTGCCGCGCGGTGATGCCCTTGCGGAGCAGCTCGACCACGGCCTCGCCGGACTTCACCGCGTAGTCGTCGCGGCGGCGGTCCGGCGCCGGCGGGGCGGCGCTGCCGGGCAGGCTCATGCCCAGTGCCTCGGCGACGCTGGCCATGGTGTTGGCGGTGTACATCCCGCCGCAGGAGCCCTGGCCGGGGCAGGCCGCCTTCTCGATGGCGGTCAGCTCGTCGCGGGTGATCAGCCCCCGCGCGCAGGCGCCGACGCCCTCGAAGACGTCGATGATCGTGAGGTCCTTGTCGCCCAGCTTCCCCGGCAGGGTGGAGCCGGAGTAGAGGAAGACGCTGGCCAGGTCCAGCCGGGCGGCGGCCATCAGCATGCCGGGCAGCGACTTGTCGCAGCCGGCCAGCAGCACCGAGCCGTCCAGCCGCTCGGCGAACATGACCGTCTCCACCGAGTCGGCGATCACCTCCCGGGACACCAGCGAGGCGCGCATGCCCTCGTGGCCCATGGAGATGCCGTCGGAGACCGAGATGGTGCCGAACTCCAGCGGGAACCCGCCGGCGGCGTGCACCCCCTCCTTGGCGCTCTTGGCCAGCCGGTCCAGGGAGAGGTTGCAGGGGGTGATCTCGTTCCAGGACGAGGCGACGCCGATCTGCGGCTTGGCGAAGTCGTCGTCGCCCATGCCGACCGCCCGCAGCATCGCCCGGGCCGGGGCCTTCGCGTCCCCGTCGGTCACCGCCCGGCTGCGCGGCTTGATGTCGACGGTGGGCTGTCCTGCGGTGGTCTGCTCGGGGCGGTCTTCGACGGTCGTCACGCCGGCGATGCTAGGCGGCTCCGTCCGCCGTCCCCAGATGCAGTGCATGCTGGTACCAGCACCACCACCCATCTGGCCGCGTGCCCCGAGGAGGACCCCGTGCCCGGCACCCCGCGCGAGGAGCTCGCCGCCTTCCTGCGGTCACGGCGCCGCCAGGTCGACCCGGCCGCCGTCGGTCTGCCCGGCACGGGCTCCCGGCGCACCCCGGGGTTGCGCCGGGAGGAGGTGGCGCTGCTCGCCGGGGTGAGCCACACCTGGTACACGTGGCTGGAACAGGGCCGGGACATCCGCCCCTCCCGGCAGGTGGTCGACGCGGTGGCCCGCACCCTGCAGATGTCGGCGGCCGAGCACGAGTACGTGCTGCGGCTGGCCGGGCACGCCGCCGCCGCGCCGGCCGGCAGCGCCGGTGGGCTGCCGCCGCACCTGCACCGGCTGCTGGACGCGCTGGGCCCCTCCCCCGCGTACGCCATCACGCCCGACTGGTCGATCGTCGGCTGGAACGCCGCGTACGCACGCTTCTACCCCGGGGCTGCCGACGCCGAGGACGGCGACCGGAACCTGCTGTGGCTGGTCTTCACCGACCCCCGGGTGCGTGGCCTGCTGGCCGACTGGACCACCGACAGCCGGCGCTTCCTCACCCAGTTCCGGGCCGAGGTGGGCGGCCGGCTGCACGACCCCGCCGTGGTGCGCCTGGTCGCCCGGCTGGAGGCGGCCAGCGAGCACTTCCGGACCGGCTGGGCCAGCCACGACGTCGACCGGTTCACCTCCGGGGAGCGCCGCTTCTGCCACCCGGAGGTCGGCGAGCTGGTGCTGGAGCACCACCAGCTCTCCCCCGCCGACGCACCGGGGGTGCACCTGGTCGTCTACACGGCCGCGCCCGGCACCGACGCCGCCGACCGGCTGGCCCGTCTCTCCGCGGGCTGACCGGGGTCTGGGACCATCGCGGCCGTGGCGACAGCTCGGATGCGGATGAGCCGGACGGCGCTGCTGCCGGTGGGCCTGATGGCCTTCTGCGTGCTGCCGCTGGCCTCGGCCACGCCGTGGCTGCTGCTCCTGCTGGTCGTCCCGCTGGTGCTCGCCGCGTGGGTGCTGACCGTCGGCGTCGACGTCGGCCCCGACGGCATGACCGCCCGCTCGCTGGTGGGCCGGAGGCTGGTCCCGTGGCCCGAGCTGGCCGGGGTGCGGGTGGCCGAGGACCGGGCACTGTGGCTGGTCACGACCACCGGCAGCCAGGTGCGCCTGCCGGCGCTGCGGGCCCGGGACCTGCCCCGGCTGGCGGCGCTGACCGACGGGCGGATCCCCGCGCCCTGAGCCGCGGAGCCCGCCGTCAGCGGTGCCTCAGGAGCTGTCCGACCCGGTCGGGACGCCGGGGCGCACCTCGGTCCGCGCGTCGTCCGGGTCGCCGGCCGGCGCCGGTTCCGGCGGCAGGCTGCTGGTGTCCGGCGGCCGCCGCCGGTGGCGGAGCCGGTCGATCCCCCCGATGAGGCCGCCGCGGAGGAACAACAGCACGAGGATGATCGCGACCGCGTAGAGGAACCGGGCCAGCGTGCCGGCGTCGACTCCACCGGACCCGGGCAGCGCCAGGAACGGCAGCGCCGAGCTGTACTGCACGAGCACCAGCGGCAACGTCACCACGAAGACCGCGCCGATGACGGCGCCGGCGATGGTGCCCACCCCGCCCAGGACGATCATGATGAGGAAGTCGATGGACAGCTGGAACGTGAAGACGTCGGGTGAGATCCGCCCGTAGGCCAGCGCCATCAGCGCCCCGCCGATGCCGGCGTAGGCGGAGGAGACGATGAAGGCGGTCGCCTTCGCCCGGGCGACGTGGATGCCCATCGCCGCCGCCGCCGTCTCGCTGTCCCGCACGTTGGTCCAGGCGCGGCCGGTGCGGCTGGCCCGCAGGTTCCGGCCGATCCAGACGGCGGCCACGGCCACCACGAGGAAGACGTACCAGAGGCGGTGCAGCCCGCCGAACTCCACGCCGGCGACGGCCAGGTAGTCCGGGTCGGAGTTGCTGAAGCTGAACCCGGGGACGGCGAGCGCCTCGACGCTGCGGCCGTTGAAGCCACCGGTGACGTCCTCGACGTTGAGCATCACGTGCCGGGCCAGGAACACCAGGCCGAGGGTGGCCAGGCCCAGGTAGATGCCGCGCAGCCGCCCGGAGATGGGGCTGAACAGCGCGCCGGCGAGCGCGGCCACCAGGCCGCCCAGCACCAGCGCGAGCACCGGCGGCAACCCCAGCCCGGCCGCGCGACCGTCGACCGGGCCGGCCGCCCAGGCGTAGGTGTAGGCGCCGAGCGCGGCGAACGCCGCGTGCCCCAGGGACAGCTGACCGGCGGTGCCGACCAGCAGGGTGAGCCCGATCGCGGCGACGACCGCGGCCATGGAGAACAGCCCGGTCTGCAGCCAGAAGTCGGAGAGGAACAGCGGCAGCACCAGCGCGGCGAGGACGGCGAGCACCACGGGGAGGCGGCGCACCAGGTCAGACACGGACGGCCTCCTTCTTGCCGAAGAGACCCTGCGGACGGACCAGCAGGACCGCGATCATCACCACGTAGGGGACGACCTCCCCCAGGCCGCGGCCGAGGAACTCGAGGTGGGACTCGTAGCCGACCACCAGTGCGGTCGAGATCCCGATGACCAGGCCGCCGACGATCGCCCCCACCACGGAGTCGAAGCCGCCGAGGACCCAGGCCGGGATCGCGGCCAGCGCGGTGAGCGCCACGCTCGGCGCCACGCCCGGCGCGGGGAACGAGGTGAGGAAGATGCCGGCCAGCGCGGCCAGCGCGCCGGCGAGGGCCCACCCGGTCGCCCCGGTGCGGGAGAGCCGGATGCCCATCAGCGAGGCGGTGTCCCCGTCGCTGGCGGCCGCCCGCATGGCGACCCCCGCCCGGGTCCGGGCGAACAGGAACCACAGCAGGGCGAAGGCGACGAGCGCCACCCCCGCCGCGACCGCGCGGCTGGTCGGCAGGGTCACCGGCCCGAGGGTCACGACGTCGGCACCCCACGGCGCGCCGTTGGTGAGCACCCGGTTGCCGATCCGCCGGGTCAGCTCGGTGAGCAGCAGGACCTGCACCGCGAGGGTCAGGGTCGCCGCCGTCCCGGGGTCGGACTCGGCGAGGTTGCGCACCAGGACGGCGTTGACCAGCACGGCGAGCAGCGCGGCGCCGAGGACCCCCACGACGACCGCGGGCCAGAAGCCGATCGGCTCCTTGAGGACCGCGACCAGGTAGGCCCCGGCCAGCAGGATCGCGCCGTGCGCGAAGTTCAGCACGCCGGTCGCGGTGAAGACGATGACGAAGCCGACGGCGATCAGGCCGAGGATCAGCCCGTAGGAGACGCCGTTGGCCAGCTGGGTGAGCAGGTAGCTCATGCCGCCGCCGTTCCGAGGTAGGCGCGCAGCACCTCGGGGTCCCGCTGCACCTCTGCGGGCGTCCCCTCGGCGATGCGCTGTCCGAAGTCGAGGACCGTGATGTGGGCGGCCAGCCCCATCACGAAGGGCATGTCGTGCTCGACGAGCAGCACCGAGAGCCCGAGCTCGGACTGCACGGTCCGGATGACGGCCGCCATCTCCACCGACTCGCCGTGGGTCATGCCGGCCACCGGCTCATCGAGCAGCAGCAGCGTGGGCTCGCCGGTCAGTGCCCGGCCCAGCTCCACCCGCTTCCGGTCGCCGTAGGAGAGCGTGTGCACCTCGCGCTGCAGCAGGCGCTCGATGCCCAGCAGCTCGGCGGTCCGCCGGACCGCCTCCCGGTGCTCGCGTTCCTCCCGGCGTGCCCTGGGCAGCCGCAGCGCGTCGGACACCGCCCCCGAGCGCATCAGGTGGTGGCGCCCGACGAGCAGGTTCTCCTCGACCGTCTGCTCCAGGGCCAGCGAGATGTTCTGGAACGTGCGCGCCACGCCCAGCTCGGCGAGCCGGTGCGGCGGGCTGCCGGTCACCTCGACGTCGCCGTAGCGGACGCTGCCGCTGGTGGCCCGGTAGGCGCCGCCGAGGACGTTGATGCAGGTCGACTTCCCGGCACCGTTGGGGCCGATGAGCGCCTGGATGGTGCCGGGCTCGACGGTGAAGGAGACCTCCGACAGTGCGGTGATCCCGCCGAACCGGACGGTCAGCCGGTCGATCGTCAGCCGCTCGGGGCGGGCCCGCCCCTCCCGGTCGGCCGGCGCGGCGGCCGCTGCGGGGGTTCCGGTGGCGGCGTGGCTGCCGCTGGTGGCCGGCGCCTCGGTCACGCCCAGGTAGCGGCTGCGGATCTCGTCGGTGGCGGCGAGCTCCGCAGCCGGGCCCGAGGCGGTGACCGCGCCGGTCTCCAGCACGTACGCGCGGTCGGCCACGCGCAGTCCCATCGCGGCGTTCTGCTCGATGAGCAGCACCGACGTCCCCTGGGCGTGGATCTGGCTGATGATGTCGCCGATCTGCTCGACCAGCTGGGGTGCCAGCCCCAGCGACGGCTCGTCGAGCAGCAGGAGCTTCGGCGAGGTCATCAGGGCCCGGCCCATCGCCAGCATCTGCTGCTCGCCCCCGGACAGCAGCCCGCCGCGCTGGTCGCGCCGCTGGGCCAGGACCGGGAACAGCTCCAGGACCCGCTCGTGGGCCTCCTTGCGCGCCCGGGCGTCCCCGACGGTGTAGCCGCCGGCCTGCAGGTTGTCCTCGACGGTGAGGTCGCGGAAGATCCGGCGCCCCTCCGGCACCTGCACCAGCCCGGCGCGGACCGCCCAGGACGAGTCGTGCCGCGCGAGGTCCTGCCCGTCGAACCGGATCCGGCCGCCGGTGACCGCGCCGCCGACGCTGGCCAGGGACCGGGACACCGCCCGCAGGAGGGTCGTCTTCCCGGCGCCGTTGCTGCCGAGGACGGCGACGACCGAGCCGGCGTCGACCTGGAGGGTGACCCCGCGCAGCGCCTGCACGGCGCCGCCGTAGGTGACGGCGAGGTCCTCCACCATCAGGAGGGGATCGGGCACGGGCAACCTCTCAGCGGAAGGGGCGCCGGGCGCTGTGCGGTCCCGGCGGGGACGTCGCCGCCCGGGCCGCGGCACCGGGGGCGGATGAGCTCGGAGGGCGGGCGACGGGGAGCCGCCCACCGGCAGGGCTCCGGCCCGGGGCAGTGCCCGGGCCGGAGCCGGCGGTCACTCGAAGGTGTAGCTCTCCGCGCTGGGCCCGAGGATCGTGTCCTCCATCCGCAGCCCACCGGGCGCCTCGGCGTCGGGACGCAGCAGGTACACCTCGCGGAGCGGGGGCACCCCCTCCTCGGAGTAGTCCAGCGTGCCCGGGAGGATCCCGCCGGTGTCGAGGTCGGTGGTCTCCCGGATCCCCTCGACGATGCCCGCGGGCGTGAGGTCACCGGCCTCGCAGGCGTTCTCCATCGCCTCGCGCAGCAGCATGGCCTCGGCGTTGCCCGCCGGGATCTCCCAGCCCGCCGGGACGTCGGGAGCCGCCTCCTCGTGCAGCGCGACCGCCTCCTGGACACCGGGCTCGTCGGCGCTGTAGGGGGCGATGCTGCTCAGGAAGTAGAAGTTCTCCAGCAGGGCCGGGCCCGCCGGCCCGTCCAGGAGCGAGGGGTTGTAGGTCGGCGAGTTGCCCAGCAGCGGGACGTCGAGCCCCTGCGAGGAGAGGACGGCGGCGAGGGATGCCAGCTGGGCCGGTGCGGCGCCCAGGATGACGGCGGAGACACCTTCCTGCTTCAGCGCCGAGACCTGCGCGGACAGGTCCGTGTCGGCCGGCGTGATCTGCTGCGGCACGATCTCCAGACCGCGCTGCTGTGCCGCGTACTCGGCGCCGGCGAGCGAGTCGCCGCCGAGGTCGCCGGTGAAGTAGACGACGCCCACCTTGTCGCCCTCGGAGAGGCCGAGCTCGTCGACGAGGTAGTCGATCCCGTTGGCGCTCTCGATGCTGTACGTCGTGCCGGGGATGTGCGCGTTCGGGTAGTCGAGGACGACGCTGGACCACCCCATGCCGCCGACGTAGAGGTCGTCCTCCTCGGCCAGCGGCATCAGGGCCGCGACGACGGGCGAGCCGAGCACCTGCTGGAGCGCCGCCACGTTCGGCGCCATGCTGCGGTACAGGGCGACCGCCCGCTGCGGGTCGTACTGGTGGTCCTGGACCTGCACCTCGACGTTCCGGCCGCAGACGCCGCCCTCGGAGTTCACCTGGTCCCAGTAGGCCTGGATCTGGCTCACGTGCAGCGGGGCGCTGACGGCGAAGGGACCGGAGAGGTCGGTGAGGATGCCGACGCTGATCGTGTCGTCGGTCACGCCGTTGCCGGTCTGGACCTCGTCCCCGTCGCCTCCGCCACCGCTGGCCTCCGGAGCCTCGGTGCTGCATGCCGTCAGGAGGGCGGCACAGCCGGCGACAGCCAGCGCGGACCGGGTGCGGTGCTTCATGTGATCCCCTTCTCGACGGCGGGCGGACCCGCCGGACTGCCCTACCGGACGTCGATGTCTGGAGTGACTCAAGTCACAGCGAAGTTAGAGGGGATCGCGACGGGCGTCAAGGAAAGTTCTAGTGTCGTGATCGGACCGCGACCATCCGGCCTTCCGCCAGGCGGAAGACGGCAGCACGGAGCGGCCCGCAGCCGGGCGGCTGCGCGCGTACGAGCGGTGGGAGGCAGTGCGGCCCCGTCCCGGGGCTCGCCCCGAGCCCGCGAGGGGTGCGGAGGACGGGGTCCTTCTAGTAGTCGCCGACGACGTTCTGCAGCGGGCGGCCGGCCAGCACGCGCGCCAGCTGCTCGGTGACCGCGGCGGTCGCCCGGGCCTCGGTGTCGGGGACGTCCCCGCCCACGTGCGGGGTCAGCAGCAGCCCGGGGGCGGCGAACAGGGGGTGCCCGTCGGGCAGCGGCTCCGGGTCGGTGACGTCCAGCGCCGCGCGCAGCCGGCCCCGGTGCAGCTCGGCGAGCAGCGCGTCGGTGTCCACGACCACCCCGCGGGCGGCGTTGACCAGCAGGGCGTCGTCCTTCATCGCCGCCAGGAACGCGGCGTCGACCATCCCGGTCGTGTGCGGGGTGACCGGCACGATGAGCACCACGACGTCGGCGTGCGGCAGCAGCTCGGGCAGCTCGTCCATCGCGTGCACGCCCTCGCGGGCGGTGCGGGCCACCCAGGTGAGCTCGACGTCGAACCCGGCCAGCATGCGGCCGATGGCCCGGCCGATGTCCCCGGCGCCGATGACGAGCACCCGGGCACCCACCAGCGAGTGGTGCGTCGCGGGTGACCAGCGGCCGGCGTCCTGCGCCCGGGTGAAGGACGGGATCCCGCGCTGGGCGGCCAGCGTCGCGGCCACCGCCCACTCGGCGGTGGCCGGGGTGTGCGCGCCGCGGGCGTTGCAGAGCACCACCCGGTCGGGCAGCCGGCCGGCGAACTTCTCCGCACCCGCGCTGAGCAGCTGCACCAGGCGCAGGTCCGGCAGCGCGTCCAGCAGTCCCTCGGGCAGCCCGGCGCCACCCCGGGGCACCAGCACCTGGGCGCGGGCGGCCGCACCGGTGGGCAGGCCCGCGTCCGGGTCGAGGCGGTGCGCCGTCACGCGGGGCGACAGCGCCTCCACCGCCTCGGCGAGCGCGCGGGAGGGCACCAGCACGTGCAACGTCTCGTCGGGGGCGAGTTCCAGCAGGGGCGGCGACGTGTCCGGCACGGCTCCCGACCCTAGGCCGCAGCGGCCCCGGTGGCTCGCTCGGGCGGCCACACCGGTGGCGGGCGGGCCGTACTGTGGCGGGCGTGGGACGGCGGACGGCGCGCACGCGCACCGGGCTGGCCGGTGCCCTGCTCGCCTGCAGCCTGCTCGGCGGCACGGTGCTGACCGGGTGCGGCGGCGGGTACACCCCGTCCGGGCCGTTCCGGGAGAAGCCCCAGGGCCAGCCGCCGCAGGTCGGCCCGCCCCGGGAGAGCGCCCCCGCCCCCGTCCCCGGTCAGCCCTCCACGCCCGGCACCGGGCAGGAGCAGGCCGGCGACCCCAACGTCGTCGCCACCGGGCTCGCCGTCCCCACCGGGCTGGTGGTCCTGCCCGACGGCACCGCCGTCGTCGGTGAGCGGGACACCGGCCGGCTGCTGCAGGTCTTCCCCGACCGGTCGCCGGCGCAGGAGCTGATGGTCCTGCCGGTCGACACCGCCGGCGACGGCGGCCTGCTCGGGCTGGCGCTGTCGCCCACGTTCCCCGAGGACGGGCTGCTCTACGCCTATGTCTCCACCGCCTCCGACAACCGGGTCGTGCGCTTCCCGATCGGTGGCACGCCCAACCCGGTCCTCACCGGCATCCCCCGCGGCGAGGTGGGCAACGGCGGCGGCCTGGCGTTCGGGCTGGACGGCACGCTCTACGTCGGCACCGGCGACACCGGCGACGCGGCGCTCGCCGCCGACCCGGCCTCGCTGGCCGGCAAGGTGCTCGCCGTCGACGTCTTCGGCCAGCCGGTCGGCGCCGGGCCGGTCACCTCCCGTGGCCACCAGGACGTCACCGCGCTGTGCGTCGGCGCCGACGAGCGGGTGTACGCCACCGACGAGGCGGTCACCGGCCCCGACGCGCTGGACGCCGTGCGTCCCGACGGCGACGTCGGCCCGCAGGGCACCCGCCCGGTGCTGGAGGTGCCCGCAGCCGAGGGCGGACTGGGCGGCTGCGCGGTCAGCGGGCCCTACGTGTTCCTCGGTGCGCTGGACGGCGAGCGGGTGACCATCGTGCAGCTGGACCAGGCGGGCCGGCCGGTCGAGGAACCCCAGTCGTTCCTGGAGGGGCGCTACGGGCGGCTCCGCAGCGTCGCCGTCGACCCCGCGGGCGCACTGTGGATCACCACCTCGAACCGCGACGGCATCGGCGAGCCAGCCGAGGACGACGACAAGGTGCTGCGGGTGACCCCGCCGTCGTCGGAGGCCAGCTCCCCGGTCTAGCGAGGCCGGACGAAGCGGTGGACGACGTGATCGGGCGGGTCGATCGGGTTGTCCGGTGTCAGCTCGCCCGCCGCGTACCAGGTGCCGCCGGCCCGCTGCAGCGCCCGCCAGGACGCCTCGTTGCCCAGCGCGACCGGCACCAGGACGTCGTCGGCCTCGGGGTGCTCGGCGAAGCCGAGGGCGACCGCGGCGGCGATCATCGCGGCGGCCAGCCCGCGGCCGCGGGCCGCCGGCTCACCGATCAGGTAGTCGATGCTGAGCGCGCCCGGCGGGACGGGGCACACCGCGGTGAGCTCCGCGACGTGCTCCGGGTAGTCGGCGAACGCGTAGACCTGGACCAGTCCGAACGGCGCACCACCGTGCACCCCCAGCAGCACCCGGGTGGGCTCGGCGCCGTCGACGCAGGGACCGAAGTCCCGCTCGACGGCGTCCGGCGTCCACTCGTGGTGCCACCAGCGCGCGACCAGCGGCTCGGCCAGCCACCGGCCGACCAGCCCGAGGTCCGCCCGCGTCAGCGGGCGCAGCTCGACGGCCGGCAGGTCCACGCCGGCCACCGTAGGCCGGTCAGGAGCCGAGCACCCGCTCCTCGAGCATGCGCTTGACGGTGGGGGCGTCGGCCTTGCCGCGGGTGGCCTTCATGACCTGCCCGACGAGCGCGCCCAGCGCCTGCACCTTGCCGGCGCGGACCTTCTCCACGACGTCGGGGGCACCGGCGATCGCGGCGTCGACGGCGGCGACCAGCTCGTCGGACTCCCCCATCACCGCCAGCCCCTGCGCCTCGACGACCTGGGCCGGGCCGCCCTGACCGGCGAGCACGCCGTCGAGGACCTGCCGGGCGAGCTTGTCGTTGACGGTGCCCGCGGTGATGAGCCCGGTCAGCTCGGCCACCTGGGCGGGGGTGATGGCCAGCTGGTCCAGCTCGACGCCGAGCTCGTTGGCCCGGCGGGCGAGGTCGCCCAGCCACCACTTGCGGGCCTCAGCCGGGCTGGCCCCGGCGGCGACGGTCTGCTCGACCAGGCCGAGGGCACCGGCGTTGGCCAGCCAGGTCATCTCGGTGGCCGAGGCGCCCCACTCCTGCTGGAGCCGGGCCCGGCGGGCGGCCGGCAGCTCGGGCAGGGCGGTGCGCAGCTGCTCGACCCACGCGGCGTCCGGGGCCAGCGGCACCAGGTCGGGCTCGGGGAAGTACCGGTAGTCGGTGGCCTCCTCCTTGCTGCGCCCGGGCGAGGTGGAGCCGGTGTCCTCGTGGAAGTGCCGGGTCTCCTGCCGCACCGTCCCGCCGTCGTCCAGCAGGGCGGCCTGACGGCGCATCTCGTACCGGACGGCTCGTTCGACCGATCGCAGGGAGTTGACGTTCTTGGTCT
This sequence comes from Modestobacter sp. SYSU DS0290, assembly GCF_054050955.1. Taxonomy (NCBI): domain Bacteria; kingdom Bacillati; phylum Actinomycetota; class Actinomycetes; order Geodermatophilales; family Geodermatophilaceae; genus Modestobacter; species Modestobacter sp. SYSU DS0290. The sequence continues at coordinate 102,913 of NZ_JBJHAI010000009.1, read as the reverse complement.
CCGTGCGGGTGCCCCACTCGAGGCTGCCGGCCGGGGCCAGGGAGGTGTTCACGTCGCAGCGCAGGTTGCCCTGCTCCATCCGCACCTCGGAGACCCCGAGGGTCAGCAGGATCTCGCGCAGCTCGGTGACGTAGGCGCGGGCGACCTCGGGCGCCTTGGCGCCGGCGCCCGGCACCGGCCGGGTGACGATCTCGACCAGCGGGATGCCCGCGCGGTTGAAGTCGACCAGCGAGTGGTCGGCGCCCTGGATCCGCCCCGTGGCGCCGCCGACGTGCAGGTTCTTGCCGGTGTCCTCCTCCAGGTGCACCCGCTCGATCTCCACCCGGTACGTCTGCCCGTCGACCTCGACGTCGAGGTGGCCGGCGGTGCACAGCGGCTCGTCGTACTGGCTGGTCTGGAAGCCCTTGGGGATGTCCGGGTAGAAGTAGTTCTTCCGGGCGAACCGCGACCAGCTCGCGATCCGGCAGCCCAGCGCCAGCCCGATCCGGATGGTCGCCTCGATCGCCGCGACGTTGGCCACCGGCAGCGAGCCGGGCAGCGCGAGGCAGACCGGGCAGGTCTGGGTGTTCGGCTCGGCACCGAACGTGGTGGAGCAGCCGCAGAACATCTTCGACGCCGTGCCCAGCTCGACGTGGGTCTCCAGGCCGATCACCGGCTCGTAGCGGGCGACGGCGTCGTCGAACTCGACCAGCCGGTCCGTCATGGTGGCGGTCACTCCTTCTCCTCCGGGTAGCTGAGCTCGCCCTGCACCCGGGTCTGCTTCGAGGTGGGCGCGGTGCGCCCGGTGAACCAGGCGCCGACCGCGGTGAGCAGGCCCAGCACGATGAAGACCGCGAAGATCGCGCGGCCGGTGACGGCCCACAGCACGATCCCGGCGACGATCACGAAGGCGGTCAGCCCCCAGGCGGCCTTGAGCGGGCCGTTCACGCCGGGGTCCCGGCCGTCGTCGGGAGCTCGTCGAGCAGGCGATGGCCGCGGGCGGCGTCCTGGGCGGCCTCCAGCGCGGCGGCGACCCGGTAGCAGCGGTCGTCGGCGAGCGCGGGCGCCATGACCTGCAGGCCGACGGGCAGGCCGTCGGCCAGGCCGCTGGGGACCGAGATCGCCGGCAGCCCGGCCAGGCTGGCCGGCAGGGTGCAGAGGTCGGCGGCGTACATGGCGATCGGGTCCTCGACCCGGGCGCCCAGTGGCCAGGCGACGGTGGGGCTGGTCGGGCTGACCAGCACGTCGACCCCGGCGAAGGCGGCGGTGAACTCGCGGGCGATCAGCGAGCGGACCTTCTGCGCCTGGCCGTAGTAGGCCTCGTAGTAGCCGCTGGACAGCGCGTAGGTGCCCAGGATGATCCGGCGCTTGACCTCCGGGCCGAAGCCCTGCTCGCGGGTGAGTGCCATGACCTCGTCGAGGTCGTGGCTGCCGTCGTCGCCGACCCGCAGGCCGAACCGGACGCCCTCGTAGCGGGCCAGGTTGCTCGACGCCTCGCTGGGGGCGATGAGGTAGTAGGCGGGCAGCGCGAGGTCGAAGGACGGGCAGGAGACCTCGCTGACCTCGGCGCCGAGGCTCGCCAGCAGGTCGATCGCCTCGCGGGTGCGGGCCAGCACACCGGGGTCGTAGCCCTCGGTGTGCCCGTCCCCGCCGAGCTCGCGGACCACACCCACCCGCACGCCGCTCAGGTCGCCGGCGGCGCCGGCGCGGGCAGCGTCGGCCAGCCCGAGCACGGGTGCGTCGATGCTGGTCGAGTCGCGCGGGTCGTGGCCGCCGATGACCTCGTGCATGAGCGCGGCGTCGAGGACCGTGCGGGCCATCGGGCCGGCCTGGTCGAGGCTGGAGGAGAACGCGATCAGGCCGTAGCGGGACACCGAGCCGTAGGTGGGCTTGTGCCCGACCAGGCCGGTGACCGCGGCGGGCTGGCGGATCGAGCCGCCGGTGTCGGTGCCGATGGCCCAGGGCGCCAGGTGACCGGCGACGGCGGCGCTGGACCCACCGGAGGAGCCGCCGGGGATGCGATCGTGGTCCCACGGGTTGCGGCTCACGCCGTAGGCGGAGTTCTCCGTGGAGGAGCCCATCGCGAACTCGTCCATGTTGGTCTTGCCGAGCAGCACGGTGCCGGCCTCGGCGAGCCGGGTGGCGATCGTCGCGCTGTAGGGCGGCCGCCAGCCCTCGAGGATCCTCGAGCCGCTGGTCGTGGGCACGCCCTCGGTGACCACCAGGTCCTTCAGCGCCACCGGCACACCGGCCAGCGGGCCCAGCTCGGTGCCGGTGGCGCGCGCCTCGTCGACGGCGGTGGCGGCGGCCAGCGCGGCCTCGCCGTCGACGTGCAGGTACGCGCCGAGGGCGCCGTCCTCGGCGCTGATCCGGTCGAGGTGGGCGCGGGTGACCTCGGCGGCGCTGACCTCACCGGCGGTCAGCCGCCGGGAGAGTTCCGCGACGTCGAGGGTGGTCAGGTCGCTCACTCGGACTCCCCCAGGATGCGCGGGACACGGAAGCGGTCGTCCTCGGCGGCCGGGGCGGCGGCGAGCACGGCCTCCCGAGGCAGGCTCGGGGTGACCTCGTCGGCGCGCAGCACGTTGGTCAGCGGGACGGCGTGGGTCATCGGCGGGACGTCGCCCACCGCGGCCTCGCCCACGCGGGCCACTGCGGCGAGCACCTGGTCGAGCTGCCCGGCGAAGCGGTCGAGCTCGTCGTCGGTCACCGCCAACCGGGCCAGGCGCGCCAGGTGCGCGACGTCGTCCCGAGAGATGCTGCTCATGCTGTCGCGGGCCCCACTTCGTCGACTGTCCATCCACTGCCTCGTTCGGCTTGTCAACTGTACGTGGGGCGTCGTGCGGACCCGTGCGAGCCGGGCTTGGTGCAGGCGCCCGCATGCGGGAGGCTGCAGGTGCCCGCGATCGACGGAGATCGGCCTGCACCTGACGGCACCGGAGGGTCGACGTGTCCTACCTCTTGCGGCTGGTCGTGCCCGACCGGCCCGGCATCCTCGGCGCGGTGTCCACCGCGCTGGGTGAGGCCGGCATCGACATCGTCTCCGTCGACGTCCTGGAGCGCGGCAACGGCGTGGCCGTGGACGACATCGTCGTCGAGCTGCCGCCCGAGCGGGTGGCCGACAGCCTGATCACCGCGGTCACCGCGGTCGACGGGGTGCAGGTGGAGTCGCTGCGTCCCTTCGCCGGGCCGCTGGACACCCACCGGGAGCTGGACCTGCTGGAGGCCCTCGCGCCGGCCGGTGAGGGCACGGCCAAGGTGCTGGCCGCGGAGCTCCCGCGGGTGTTCCACAGCGGGTGGGCGGTGGTGCTCACCGGCTCCGCGGCGGACGTGCGGGTGCTCGCCGCCTCCGACGCCGCGCCGTCGCTGGAGGGCGTCGCGATGCCGTGGCTGCCGCTGACCGGGCCGCTGCTGCTGCCCAGCGAGGCGGAGTGGGTGCCGGCGCGCTGGCAGGAACTGGCGGTGGAGATGATGGCCGCGCCGCTGGACGGCGGCCGGGCGGTGCTCCTCGGCCGGTCCGGCGGCCCGGCGTTCCGGCGCTCGGAGCTGCTGCGGCTGGCGCACCTGACCGGCATCGCCGCGACCGTCGCCCGGATGCCCCCGGCCTGAGTCGCGCGGCTCAGTCCTCGGCGCTGCCGTCGCCGATCGTGGCGACCTCGCGGGCGGCGTCCGGCCCCTGCTCGAGCAGCACCTGGAACCCGTCGTCGTCCAGGATCGGCGCCTTGACCTGCACCGCCTTGTCGTACTTGCTGCCCGGGTCGGCCCCGACCACGACGAAGCCGGTCTTCTTCGACACCGACCCGGTGACCTTGCCGCCGCGCTGCTGGATGGCGGCGATCGCCTGGTCACGGCTGTGGTCGCGCAACGACCCGGTGACGACGACGGTGACGCCGGTGAGCGGGCCGGGGCCGGCGTCCTCGCCCTCGTCGGCCATCCGGACCCCGGCCCGGCGCCACTTCTCCACCACGTCGCGGTGCCAGTCGACGGCGAACCAGTCACGGACCGCGGTGGCGATGGTCGGGCCGACGCCCTCGGCGGCGGCCAGCTCGTCCTCGCCGGCGGCCATCAGCCGGTCGATCGAACGGAACTCCCGGGCCAGCGCCTGCGCGGCGGTGGGGCCGACGTGCCGGATGGAGAGGGCGACGAGCACCCGCCACAGCGGGACGTCCTTGCGGGCCTGCAGGTTGGCCAGCAGCTTCTGCCCGTTGGCCGAGAGGGTGCCGTCCTTCTTGGTGAAGAAGTCGGTGCGGCACAGCGCGTCCTCGTCGAGGAAGAAGACGTCGCCCTCGTCGGTCAGCAGGTGCGACTCCAGCAGCGCGATCGCGGCCTCGTAGCCGAGCACCTCGATGTCGAAGGCGCCGCGGCCGGCGACGTGGAAGACGCGCTCGCGCAGCTGGGCCGGGCAGGACCGGGAGTTCGGGCAGCGGATGTCGGCGTCGCCCTCCTTCTCCGGCCGCAGCTCGGTGCCGCACTCGGGGCAGTGGGTGGGCATGACGAAGGCCCGCTCGTCGCCGGTGCGCGCGGCGACCACCGGACCGAGCACCTCGGGGATGACGTCACCGGCCTTGCGGATGACGACGGTGTCGCCGATGAGCACGCCCTTGCGCTGGACCTCGCTGGCGTTGTGCAGCGTGGCCAGCTGCACGGTGGAGCCGGCGACCTTGACCGGCTCCATGTAGGCGAACGGCGTGACCCGGCCGGTGCGGCCCACGTTGACCCGGATGTCGAGGAGCTTCGTCGTCGCCTCCTCGGGCGGGTACTTGAAGGCGATCGCCCAGCGGGGGGCGCGGCTGGTCGAGCCGAGCCGCCGCTGCAGCGCGACCTGGTCGACCTTGACCACGACACCGTCGATCTCGTGCTCGACGGAGTGCCGCTGGTCGCGGTAGCGCTCGATGTAGCCCCAGACGGCCTCGAGGTCGTCGACGACCTCGTAGCGCCCGCTGGTGGGCAGGCCGAGCTCGCGCAGCCGGGCGTAGGCCTCGGACTGCCGCTCGGGCTGCCAGCCGTCGTGCGCGCCGATGCCGTGCACGATCAGCTGCAGCGGCCGGGAGGCGGTGACCTTCGGGTCCTTCTGGCGGAGCGAGCCGGCGGCGGCGTTGCGCGGGTTGGCGAACGGGGCCTTGCCCTGCTCGACCATCGCGGCGTTGAGGTCGGCGAAGGCGGCGACCGGGAAGTAGATCTCCCCGCGCACCTCGAGCCGGTCGGGCAGGTCCGCTCCGTTCAGCTGCTGCGGGACGTCGCGCATGGTGCGCACGTTGGCGGTGACGTCCTCACCGGTGGTGCCGTCGCCGCGGGTGGCCGCGCGCACCAGCCGACCCTTCTCGTAGAGCAGCGCGACGGCCAGGCCGTCGATCTTGAGCTCGCAGAGCCAGCTGACGCCGGTGCCTGCGTCCCGCTCGACCCGGGCGGCCCAGGCGGAGAGCTCGTCGGAGGAGAAGACGTTGTCCAGGCTCTGCATCCGCTCCAGGTGCTGCACCGGGGCGAACGTGGCGGTGAAGCCGCCGTTGACCTTCTGGCTCGGCGAGTCGGGGGTGACCAGCGCCGGGTGGGCCGCCTCGATCGCCTTCAGCTCGCCCAGGCGCTCGTCGTACTGGCCGTCGCTGACCAGCGGCGCGTCCTGCACGTAGTAGGCGAAGGCGTACCGGTCGAGCTCCTCGGACAGGTCGCGGTGCCGGGTGCGTGCGTCGTCGGGGACCTCGGTGAGGTCCGCCCGGTCGACGGCCGCCTCGACCACGGGCTGGTCGGGCCCGCCCACCACGTCCTGCTCCACCCCTACCTCGGTGCTCACGCGGGAAACCGTAACCGGCGGGTCCGACGGGAGACGGCGGTCGCCACCGCGTCATCCGCGGGGTGCGCCCCGGTCGATCCGCAGGGGTGCGCCCCGGTCACCCGTGGTGGCCTGCCGGCGCCTCCGAACGCCCCCGGTCACGGCAGCGGGCAGCGGGCAGCGGGCAGCGGGCAGCGGGCAGCGGGCAGCGGGCAGCGGGCAGCGGGCAGCGGGCAGCGGGCAGCGGACCATCGCATCAGGTGAGCAGTGGTCCGATGAAGATCTCGGTGCCGTCGGGGCGAAAGGTGCGCCATCGCCCGTCGGGTTGTCGCTCGACCCGGAACCCGTGATGCACCTTGGTGTGATGCCGTTCGCACAACAGCGCCGAGTTGGCCAGGCTGGTCTCGCCGCCGTGCAGCCAGTGGATGACGTGGTGCACGTCGCACCACCAGGTCGGGGCGCCGCACCCGGCGAAGACGCAGGACTTGTCGCGCCGTTCGACGGCCTTACGCAGTCCGGGGGTGACCACCCGGTGGTCCCGCCCGAGGTCCAGCGGAGTGCCGTCGGGGCCCATCACGATCCGGGAGATGCTCCCGTCGCAGGCCAGGTAGCGGGCGCGTGCCGCGGAGATCATGGCCCCGAACCCCATCTCCGCAGCGCCCGCGCCGGTGGCCGGGTCCACAAGGTCCTCGACGTCGATCCCGACCACGACATGCGGCTTCACCGTGCGCAGCGTCGGCAGGTTGCCGCTCGCCAGCTGGTTGTCGCACAGCTGAACGAACGCGTCGGCCTGCTGCTGGGCGCGGGTGCGGGTGTCACCCTTCGGGCGGTCGGCCTGCACGATCGACTCGATCGCCGCCTGCACCTTCTCACCCCCGACCGCGTCCAGGTCGAAACGGCCGGTGATGCTGCCGTCGGCGTGCTTGGCGATCGACAGCCGCCTCCCCTCGGTGGGGTCCGGCTCGGGACCGTCGGGGTCCAGCGCGGCCTCGAACAGCGCGACCGCGGTCTTCAACGACTCATGCGGCGCACCGGCGGCGATCACCGCCCAGGTTCGATCGAACTCCGCGAGGTCGATGCCCTGCTCCTGGGCCTGTGCCACCTCACCGGGGCCGACCTTCTCCGCCACCACGTTCACCTGCGCGGCGGACACCGAACCCACGGCGAACCCCGCCGCCAGCGCCGGGAAGGACTCCAGGGCACGCCCGGCCCGGAGGATCCGCGACGCCTCGACCGGCGCCAGCCGGGCGTGCCCGATCAACCACGACCGCATGCTCTTCAGCGCATCCCGCTCGCACGCCTGCGTGCTCTCCGCGTGCCGCACCGTGCGGGTCAGCTCCGCGTCCAACCGGTTCCGCACCGCCACCAGCACCGCCGTCCGGTCCAACACCTGACCGTCGGACAGCCCGTGCAGCCCCTCCCCGGCCAACGCAGCCAGCGCCGCATCCAGCTCACTCAGGCCCTCGGCCGGCAGCTCCGCGACCACATTCGGCGCAACGGCGTCCAGCGTCGCCGACCGGCTCACGGACACCTCCCACCAATTCGAACGTGCGTTCGAAGTCTACCGGCGACCGACAACGTCGACCAGTCGAATGTCCAGGTCAAAGGCCCGTCCACAGATGCGACGAGGACCTTGACGACAGCCGGGCGAACCGTTCACCAGTGGGCCACCATGGACCCATGGACCAGCAGTTGACCCGGGCGCTGGCCCCCGTGCTCGCCGACCTGGTCGCGACCGGCGTTCCCCTGCCGCGCATCGAGGCGAGCGACTGGACGGGGGACCCCGGCCGGGCCGGCGCGATGCTGTGGAGCGCCGACGGGAGCGGCCAGGGTGTCGCCGTCACCCTCGGTCAGCCCTACGCGGAGCAGGTGGTCAAGGCGGCCGACTCCGTGCAGGAGTGGGCCATCGAGGCCCTGTGGGGTTCCCGACCCACGAACTGGCCACCCTGCCCGCGGCACCCGGCCACGCACCCGCTCGCCCCCGCACTCCGGGACGGCGAGGCAGCGTGGACCTGCCCGCGCGACGACGTCCCCGTGTCTCCCGTCGGCGGTCTCGGCTGAGACCGCCCCCTTATGGACGAGCGGGTTCTACGCGGAGCGCTCGGACGGCGACTACGGAGTGAAGTGTCTCCCCGCCACCCGCTTCGTCGCCTACCGTGGCCGGGTGACCATCGGCCCGGCGTTCATCCCCAGGGCTGTTGCGCGCGGTGGGCCACTTGACGGCAGCGTTCTCGGCGACTCTCCACCCACGGAGTTCGAGGTCGTGATGGCTGATGGCTCGCACCATGTGTACGTCGTCACCGACGATTGGTCCGAGGATCCGCCTGGTGTTCGCGCACGGGTGTACGACTGGCGTGGCCGACGGGGCGGCCCTCAAGCCAGTCGAGCCGCTTCCGTGTAGGTGGCCCCGCGCGCGAGATCGACGAGCGCCGTGGCGACTTCCTCGATGCCGTACTTGCTGCCGGCAACTCGTCCCCAGACGCCGGCCGGCTTCGGCGGCGGCCTCAGCCCGTGCTTGTGGATCGTTCCGTCCGCGGCCTCGTAGAAGCACCGCAGTCGCGGCCGGGGCGGGTTCCCATAGGTGCCCTGCTTGCGAACGGACGACCCGGAATGGGTCGGGCAGTTCGGGAGCGTTGGGTCAGGCGGGCGTGGCATCACCTACGACGGTAGGCAGCAGTTCGGACGGGGATAAGACTCACTCACCGTAGGGGAGGAGACCGCTCAGTCGGGCAGGAGGAACTTCGCCGCCTCGCGCACGTGCTGCATCGCCGCCCGGGCGTAGGCCGGGCTCGCCCCGGCCAGGCCGCAGGCGGGTGTCAGGGTGACCGCCTCGTGCAGGTGCTCGACCGGGAAGCCCAGTTCCCGCCACCACGACTGGACCCGGCTGGCGGTCACCTTCGGCGCGCCCAGCGCCGCGTCCGTCCCCGGCACGACACCGACCAGCAGGTGGGTGCCGGCCTCGACCGCGGTGCCGAGGTCGTCGAGGTCCTGGACCATCCCGAGGTCGAAGGAGACGGCGGCGGCCCCGGCGGCGCGGAAGAGCTCCAGCGGGGCCCGGTTGGCGCAGCAGTGCACGACCACCGGTGCCGCGATCGCGCCCACCAGGTCGGCGAGCTCCTCCTCCACCACCTGCGCCTCGACCGCGGGCAGCTTGCCGAAACCGCTGATCGTGGGCAGCCCGCCCTGCAGCACGGCCGGCACCGAGGGCTCGTCGATCTGGACGACGACCCGGGCGCCGGGCACCCGCCCGGTCACCGCGGCGACGTGGGCGGCGACGCCCTCGGCGAGCGACTGGGCCAGGTCCCGGCGGGCACCGGCGTCGACGACGGCCCGGTCGCCCCGCGTGCGCTCCAGCCCGGCGGCCAGCGTCCAGGGACCGGCCACCTGCACCTTGAACGGACCGACGTGGCCCTCGGCGACCTCGTGGAGGGCGTCGAGGTCGCGGGCCAGGATCTCCTGCGCCCGGCGCTGGTCGGCCCCGGGGCGCGGGACGAGCCGCCAGCCGGCCGGGACCAGGTCGACGGCGAGGTCGACCAGCAGGCCGGCGGAGCGGCCGATCATGTCCGCCCCGGCACCGCGCGCGGGCAGCTCGGGCAGGTGCGGGAAGTCCGGCAGCTCACCGACCACCACCCGCATCGCCTCGACCGGGTCGGTGCCGGGCAGCGACCCGACGCCGGAGGCCGGCCCCCACGACACGGGAGCCGGCCCCAGGTCCTGCTCCCCCGGCACGTCGGTGCCGGGGGTCGTGCTGTCGTCCGGGAACTCAGTCGGCGAGGCCACGGCGCCGACGGTAGCCCGCCGCCGTCACGAGCCCACCGGCCGCCAGCAGGGCGGCGCCGAGTCCGACCAGCTGCGCGGTCGGCACACCGGTGTAGGCCAGCGACCCGCCGCTCCCCTTGCCGCCACCACGGGAGCCGTCGTCCATGCCGCCACCCACCACGGGCTGGAGCGTGGGCTGGGTCGGCGCCGGCTGCGTGGGCGACGGGTGCGTCGGCTCGGTCGGGACCGGCGACGGGTGCGTCGGCTCGGTCGGCGTCGGCTCGGTGGGCGTCGGCTCGGTGGGCTCCGCCGGGCACTCGAACCCGGCCGCCGCCACGCCCTGGAGGCCGCTCACGCCGTCGACCGTGGTCACCGGCTCGGGCTCGGTGGTGGTGGTGCCCCCCAGCCCTGCCGGGGTCGGCGGCGTGGCGAACGTCGTCTGCTGCGCGTGGTCCGCGGCCGGGGCAGCCACCGGGGAGTTGGCCTCGAAGTACGCCACCGCGGTCTCGACGTCGACCGGGCCGGTGGCCGGGTCGGTGCCGTTGGTGAAGGCGGTGAAGGCGTCGCCGCCGCCGATGAGGAAGGAGTTCGCCGCCACCCGGTAGGTGGCCGCCGCATCGATCACCTCACCGTTCAGCGTGATCGAACCCGGGTCCACCCGCTGCCCGTACGGCTGCGCCGGGTCGTACTCGTAGCTGAAGCCCTCCGAGGTGCCCAGGATCAGCTGGCTGCCCCGGCCCTGGTCGCCCTGGAACTGCTGCTCGAGCACCGCCCGGACGTCGGCACCGGTCAGCGTCACGACGTTGACCGTGTTGCCGAAGGGCTGGACGTTGAACAGCTCGCTGTAGGTGACCTCGCCGGCCAGGATGTCCGTGCGCAGCCCACCGGGGTTCATGAAGGCGAGCACCGGGTTCCCGAAGGTGTCGTCCTGCACCGCCTCCAGCTGCATCTGCGCGACCAGGTTGCCCAGGCTCGACTCGCCGTCGCGGACCGGGACGAACACGCCGTCCGGCCCGAGGGTGCCGGCCCGGCGGATGTCCGCGGCGGCCTCCCCGACGACGCGGTTCCCGGCCTCGGCCGCCTGCGCCGTCCAGTGGTCGACGACCTCCGCGATCGCGACGTTCTCGGCCTCGCGCACGTTGAGCACGTTGCCGGCCCGGTAGTCGGCGCAGAGCCGGTCGACGTCCCCGGTGGCACCGTCGAGGACCAGGCGGATGTCGGTGAACATGCGGCCGTAGTACTCGGCCTGGGTGACCAGCCGCGGCTGGCCCGCCGGGTCGGTGAGCATGCAGTTGTAGCCCTGGTGGCTGTGCGCGCTGACGATCAGGTCGACCGCGGCGTCGGTCTCGGCGTTGATGTCGGCGATCGGACCGCTGAGCTGGGCGCAGCCGTTCGGGTCGGCGGCGTCGGCACCGGGGTTCTCCCCGCCCTCGTGCACCAGCGCGACGATCGCCTCGACGCCCTGCGCCCGCAGCTCCGGCACGTACCGGTTGATCGCCTCGGCCTCGTCGACGAACTCGACGTCGGCGATGCCACCGGGCGAGACGATGGTCGGGGTGGTGTCGGTGACCGCCCCGATGAAGCCGACGGCCTTGCCCTCGGCGACCTCGACCACCGCGTACGGCGGCAGCATGGGCTCACCGGTGTCGCGGGAGACGACGTTCGCGGCCAGGTACGGGAAGGCGGTGCCGGCGAACGCCGCGCCGGTGCTGTCGGTGAAGCAGCCAGTCCCCTCCGCCTCGGAGACGCCCTCGCAGGCGGTCACGTCGTCGCTGGCCACGCCGTCGGTGACCCCGGAGACCCGGCGCAGCTCGTCGGTACCGCGGTCGAACTCGTGGTTGCCGACGACGGAGACGGCCATGCCGAGGGCGTTCGCGACCTCGATGGTCGACTCGTCGCGGAAGACGCTGGACTCGAACGGCGAGGCGCCGATGACGTCGCCCAGGCCGATCAGCAGCGAGTCCTCGGCCGCGCCACCGTCGGCGACGAAGCCCGCACGCGCGCGCTCGATGGTCTCCGCGAGGCTCGCCGCGCCACCGACCTCGACGACGACGTCGTCGGCGGTGCCGTAGGCGCCGTCCGGGCCGGGCGCGGTCGCCTCGCCGTCGTCACCGCTGGGCTGGTTGATCCGGCCGTGGAAGTCGTTGACGGTCAGCAGCTGGACCGGTACGTCCGCCGCAGCGGTGGTCTCCGCGGACGCGCCCGCCGGGAAGGCGAGGGCGGCGGCGGAGGTGCTGACCGCCAGGGCGAGAGCCAGGGACAGGCGCGTTCGGCGCAAGGAGTCCTCCGTGGACAGGCGTCACCACGCCACCCGCGAGGGCGACCCGGAGACGGAGCTGACGTGCCTCCCGCATGGGAGCGGGAGGGAACGGACCGGGGTGGACCGGTCCGTCACGGGACGCTAGCGGCCCTCAGGGAGTGGCCCAAGAGGCTGCTGGGAGAGGACGAGCAGTGTTAACCCGCCGGACACACGGCGGCCTGGCCGAGCACCCGGTCACCGTGCACCGGGTCCGGCTCGTAGAGGACCGCCGACTGGCCCGGCGCGACGCCCCGCTGCGGGCGCCCCAGCTCGATCCGCAGGCCGCCGTCCGCGGCCGTGGAGACGGTGCACGGCACCGGCGTGCCGTGGGCGCGCAGCTGCACCTCCGCGGTGAGCGGCAGCGCGGGCGCGGGCCCGGTCCACGTCGGTGCCCCGGTGTGCACCTCGCCGACCTCGGCCTGCTCGGCGGTGCCGATCGTCACCGTGCGGCTCACCGGCTCGATGCCCAGCACGTAGCGCGGCCGCTGGTCACCGGTGCTGATCCCCAGTCCCCGCCGCTGCCCGACGGTGAAGCCGTAGGCGCCGGCGTGGGTGCCGACGGTCTCCCCGGTCAGGGCGTCCACCACCGGCCCGGGCTGCTCGCCCAGCCGGCGGGCGAGGAAGCCGCGGGTGTCGCCGTCGGCGATGAAGCAGATGTCGTGCGAGTCGGGCTTGGCGGCCACCGCATAGCCGCGCTCGGCGGCCAGCTCGCGCACCCGCTCCTTGGTCATGCCCCCCAGCGGGAAGGCGGCGCCGGCCAGCTGCGCCGGCGTGAGCACGCCCAGCACGTAGGACTGGTCCTTCGCGGCGTCCACCGAGCGGCGCAGCACGCCGTCGGCCAGCCGGGCGTGGTGGCCGGTGACGACGGCGTCGAAGCCCAGCGCCCGCGCGCGATCCAGCACCGCGGAGAACTTGATCTTCTCGTTGCAGCGCAGGCACGGGTTGGGCGTGCGGCCGGCGGCGTACTCGGCGACGAAGTCCTCGACGACGTCCTCCCGGAACCGGTCGGCCAGGTCCCACACGTAGAACGGGATGCCGAGCTCGTCGGCGACCCGCCGGGCGTCGTGCGCGTCCTCGACGCTGCAGCACCCCCGCGACCCGCTGCGCAGCTGCTGGCGGTCCGGGGAGAGCGCCAGGTGCACCCCGGTGACGTCGTGCCCGGCCTCCACCGCCAGCGCGGCGGCGACCGCCGAGTCCACTCCCCCGCTCATCGCGGCGATGACGCGCATGGTCAGGACCGCCCGGTGCCGGCGCGGCGCGCCCGCTCGACGACCGGCGCGATCACCTCGAGGACGGCGTCGACGTCGCCGTCGGTGGAGGTGTGACCGAGGCTGAAGCGCAGCGAGCTGCGGGCCCGGGCGGCATCGGCCCCCGTCGCCAGCAGCACGTGGCTGGGCCGGGCGACGCCGGCGCTGCACGCCGACCCGGTCGAGCACTCGATGCCGCGGGCGTCGAGCAGCATCAGCAGCGCATCGCCCTCCGCACCCGGGAAGGAGAGGTGCGCGTTGCCGGGCAGCCGGCCCGGCCCCCCGGCCAGCACGTCGTCGAGCGAGGGTCCGTTGAGCTGCGCGTCGGGCACCCGGGCGATGACGCCGGCCACCAGCCGGTCGCGCAGCGCGGCGACCCGCGCCCCCCGCTCGACCCGGTCGGCGACGGCCAGCTGCGTCGCGGTGGCGAGCCCGACGATCGCGGCGACGTCGAGGGTGCCCGACCGCACGTCGCGCTCCTGCCCCCCGCCGTGCAGCAGCGGCGTGCACTCGGCATCGCGGCGCAGCAGCAGCGCACCGGCGCCCATCGGCCCGCCGAGCTTGTGCCCGGTCATGGTCAGCGCGTCGACGCCGCTGGCCGTGAAGTCCACGGCCAGCTGCCCGACGGCCTGCACGGCGTCGGTGTGCAGCGGCACACCCACGGCGTGGGCGACCTCGGCGAGCCGCGCGACGTCGCTGACCGCGCCGATCTCGTTGTTGGCCCACATGACGCTGGCCAGTGCCACGTCGGCCCCGTCGCCGAGGGCGTCGGCGAGCGCCTCGGGGGTGATCCGGCCGCTGGGCTCGACCCGCAGCCAGGTGACCTCGGCGCCGTCGTGCTTCTCCAGCCACTCGACGCTGTCCAGGACGGCGTGGTGCTCGGCCGGGCTGGCCACGATCCGGCGCCGCCGGTCGTCGGCCCCCCGCCGCGCCCAGTACAGCCCCTTGACCGCGAGGTTGTCGCCCTCGGTGCCGCCAGCGGTGAACAGCACCTCCGACGGGCGGGCACCCAGGGCCGCGGCCAGCTGCTCGCGCGACTGCTCGGCCACCCGGCGGGCCTCGCGGCCGCTGGCGTGCAGCGAGGAGGCGTTGCCGACCCGGCCCAGCTGCGCGGCCATCGCCTCGACGGCGGCCGGCACCATCGGGGTGGTGGCCGCGTGGTCCAGGTAGGTCATGGCAGGTCCTGGTGGGTCATGGCACCGGCAAGCGTAGGCGCCGCGGAACGAGGCCGGTCGCCGGGCGCCCGGGTGGTGGACGTGGACGCCCCACACGCGCGTCGGGCACCGACCCGAGGTCGGTGCCCGACCAGCGAGGGACGTGCTGGAACGACTACGTGCGGGCGGCGATCTGCTCGGTGGCGGCGGGGACGACGGTGTTCAGGTCCCCGACCACCCCGAAGTCGGCCAGCTCGAAGATCGGCGCCTCGGGGTCCTTGTTGACCGCCACGATCGTCTTCGAGGTCTGCATGCCGGCGCGGTGCTGGATCGCACCGGAGATGCCCACCGCGATGTACAGCTGCGGGGAGACGGTCTTGCCGGTCTGGCCCACCTGGAAGGTGTGCGGGTAGAAGCCGGAGTCGACCGCCGCCCGCGAGGCGCCGACGGCGCCACCGAGCGCGTCGGCCAGGCGCTCGATGAGGGCGAAGTTCTCCGCGCTGGCCACGCCGCGGCCACCGGAGACGACGATCGACGCCTCGGTGAGCTCCGGGCGGCTGCTCTTCTGCTCCACCACCCGGTCGACCACGCGGGTCTGCCGGGCCTGCTCGGAGACCGAGACCGCCACGGTCTCCTCGGTGCCGGCGGCGGGGGCGGGCTCGGCGGTGACCGAGTTGCCGCGCAGCGTGTAGATCGGCGTCCCGACCGTCACCTTGGAGTGCACGATCGTCGCCCCCGCGAAGGCCACCTGGGTGGCGGTGCCGTCGGGGGCGATCTCCGTGACGTCGGTCAGGAAGCCGCTACCGGTCTTGAGAGCCAGCCGGGCGGCGATCTCCTTGCCCTCCGACGAGGACGGGATGACGACCGCCGCCGGCTGCTTCTCCGCGACCAGCTGTGCCAGCACCTCGGCCTTGGGGGCGACCAGGTAGGCGTCGACGTCGTCGGACTCCGCGACGTAGACCGTCGCCGCGCCGTACTCGGCCAGCTGCTCACGCACCGACGCGGCGGTGCCGGGCACGCCGAGCACGACCGCCGAGGGCTCACCCAGGGCGCGGGCGGCGGTCAGCGCCTCCAGCGTCGTCTTGCGCGCACCGCCGCCGGCCGGGTTCAGCTCGGCCAGGACCAGGACCTCTGCCATGTTCCGCTGCTCCTCTTCCTCGGGGTCCGGCTCAGACGATCTTCTGCTCGGCGAGGAAGCCGACCAGCTGGTCGGCGCCGTCACCGGAGTCGACGACCTTGACGCCCTCGCCCTTGGGCGGGCGGCCGGCGAAGTCGACGACGGCGCTGGTGGCGGTGGCCAGGCCGACGGTGGCCGGGTCGATGCCGAGGTCGGCGAGGGTCAGCGTCTCCACCGGCTTCTTCTTGGCGGCCATGATCCCCTTGAAGGAGGGGTACCGGGGCTCGTTGATCGTGTCCCAGGTGGAGACGATCGCCGGCAGCTGCGCCTCCAGCGCCCAGTAGCCGCCGTCGGTCTGCCGCTCGACCCGGGCCGTCGTACCCTCCACCGTGAGCTTGCGGGCGCCGGACAGCTGCGCGATGCCCAGCCGCTCGGCCAGCAGCGCGGGCATCACCGAGACCTGGCCGTCGGTCGACTCGGCGCCGCAGAGCACCAGGTCGTACTGCAGCCGGGAGAGCGCGGCGGCGAGCACGGCGCTGGTCTGCGGGGCGCAGGCCCCGTGCACCGCCGGGTCACTGACGTGCACGGCCTTGTCCGCGCCCATCGACAGCGCCTTGCGGATCGCGTCGGTGGCGGTGTCCGGGCCGACGGTCAGCACGGTCACCTCGCCGCCGTGCGCCTCCTTGAGGGTCAGCGCCTCCTCGATGGCGTACTCGTCCATCTCGTTGATGACGTTGTCGGCGGTGGCCCGGGCGACGGTGTTGTCCGCCGGGTCCAGCTTCCGCTCGCTGCCGGAGTCGGGGACCTGCTTGACCAGAACGACGATGTCCATCGTCAGACGACCTCCGCGGTGCTTCGTCGGGGCGCGGGCGGGGCCCGCCTCGCTGCCGATCGTCGAGGTTACTCATCGGTAATGACGGCGCGGAGGGTGGCCCCCGTCACGTCGGCGGCTGCCACTCCCCGGTCCGGGCGAAGTGCTCCAGGGTCCGGGTGCAGGGCCCCAGGTCCAGCCCCTGGGCCGCCACCCACGCGTCGGAGTGGTACGTGTCGGCGTACCGCTCGCCGCCGTCGCACAGCAGCGTCACCACGCTGCCGGTCCGGCCCGCGGCGAGCATCTCCGCCACCAGCCCGAAGGCCCCCCACAGGTTGGTGCCGGTCGAGCCACCGGCCCGCCGGCCGGTGACCCGCTGCAGGTGCCGCATCGCCGCGAGCGACCCCTCGTCGGGGACGCACACCATCCGGTCGACGATCGTGGGCACGAACGACGGCTCCACCCGGGGCCGGCCGATCCCCTCGATCCGCGACCCGCGCGCGGTGGCGGCCGGGTCGCCGTCCCGCCAGCCGGCGAAGAACGCCGACCCCTCGGGGTCGACGACGGCCAGCCGGGTGGGCAGCCGACGGTAGCGCAGGTACCGGCCGATCGTGGCGCTCGTGCCACCGGTCCCCGCCCCGACGACCACCCACTCCGGCACCGGGTGCCGCTCCCGGGCCAGCTGGTCGAACACCGACTCGGCGATGTTGTTGTTCCCGCGCCAGTCGGTGGCCCGCTCGGCGTTGGTGAACTGGTCCAGGTAGTGGCCGTCGCACTCGGCGGCGATGCGGCGGGCCTCGTCGTAGACGCTGCCGGCGTCGGCGACCAGGTGGCACCGGCCGCCGTGGAACTCGATCAGCGCGATCTTCTCCGGGCTGGTGGCCGCCGGCATGACCGCGACGAAGGGCAGCCCGAGCATCCGCGCGAAGTACGCCTCGCTCACCGCGGTCGAGCCGCTGGAGGCCTCCACCACCGTGCTGCCCTCGTGCAGCTGCCCGGAGCACAGCGCGTAGAGGAACAGCGACCGCGCCAGCCGGTGCTTGAGGCTGCCGGTCGGGTGGGTCGACTCGTCCTTGAGGTAGAGGTCGATCCCCCACTCCGCCGGCAGCGGGAACACCAGCAGGTGGGTGTCGGCGCTGCGGTGCGCGTCGGCCTCGACCAGCGCCACGGCGCGCTCGACCCAGGCCCGGCCGGCGCGGTCGGAGCGGTCGAGGTCGGCGGGGGCGCTCACCGGCCGGTGAAGGTGGCCTTGCCCGGCCCCTGCTCCAGGAACGAGCGCATCCCGGTCGCCTGGTCCTCGGTGTCGAACAGCTCGGCGAACAGCCGGCTCTCCAGCTGCAGCCCGGCCGCCAGGGACCCGTCCAGCCCCTCGTCGATCGCGCGCTTGGCCGCGGCCAGCGCCAGCGGCGGGCCGGCGGCGAACTTGCGGGCCATCGCCACCGCGGTGGCGTACACGTCGTCGTCCGGGACGACGGCGTCGGCCAGCCCCATCTCCAGCGCCTCCTCCGCGCCCACGTGCCGGCCGGTGAAGACCAGGTCCTTGGCCTTGGCCGGGCCGACCAGCCGGGCCAGCCGCTGGGTGCCCCCGGCACCGGGGATGACGCCCAGCAGGACCTCCGGCTGCCCCACCTTCGCCCCGGAGCCCATCACCCGGAAGTCCGCGCACAGCGCCAGCTCGTACCCGCCGCCCAGCGCGTAGCCGGTGATCGCGGCGATGACCGGCTTGGGGATCCGGGCCACCTCGGTGAACGACGCGGTGAGCTCCCGCCCCCAGGCGACCATGCTCGCGCCGGTCAGCCCGGCCATCGCCTGCACGTCGGCGCCGGCGGCGAAGACCCGCTCACCGCCGTAGAGGACGACGGCCCGCACGTCCTCCCGGGAGCCGGCCTCCAGGGCCGCGGCGCGCACCTCCCAGTGCACCTGCTCGTCGATGGCGTTCATCTTCGGCCGGTCCAGCCGGATCGTGCCGACCGGACCGTCGACCTGCAGGGTCACGAACTCCGGCTCGCTCATGCCCGCACCTTACGGCCGGCCCCCTCGCAGGGGCCCGCCGCGAGCGTGCGAGCGGTGGGGGGCGAGGGGGTCCTGCTAGGCGCGGCGGGCGGCGAACCGGCCGCGGTCGAGCTGGACGTCGAGGCTCACGCCGAAGGCCTCCGACAGCAGCGGCGCGGTGAGCACCTCGGCCATCGGGCCGGCGGCGACGACCTCCCCGGCGCGCAGCAGCAGCGCGTGGGTGTAGCCCGGCGGGATCTCCTCGACGTGGTGGGTGACCAGCACCTGGGCCGGCGCGTAGTGGTCGCGGGCCAGGCCGGTGAGCCGGGTGACCAGGTCCTCCCGCCCCCCGAGGTCCAGCCCGGCGCCGGGCTCGTCGAGCAGCAGCAGCTCGGGGTCGGTCATCAGCGCGCGGGCGATCTGGGTGCGCTTGCGCTCGCCCTCGCTGAGGGTGCCGAACGGCCGGTGCGCCATCGGGGCGATGCCCCACTGCTGCATGAGCATCGCCGCGCGGGTCAGGTCGTGGACGTCGTAGCGCTCCCGCCACCGGCCCACGACCGCGTAGCCGGCGCTGACCACGACGTCCCCGACCCGCTCCCCCGGGGAGATCCGCTGGGCCAGCGCGGCGCTGGTGAGCCCGATCCGCGGCCGCAGCTCGAAGACGTCGACGGCGCCGAGGGTCTCCCCCAGCACGTGCACCTCGCCGCGGGTCGGGTGCATCTGCGCACCGGCCAGCTGCAGCAGCGTCGTCTTCCCCGCCCCGTTGGGCCCCAGCAGCACCCAGCGCTCGTCGGCCCGGACGGTCCAGTCGACCCCGCGCAACAGGTGCGCCTGGCCCCGGACGACGTCCACACCCCGGATCTCGACGACGGGCTCGCTCTCCACGGGGGCCATCCAACCAACCTCCCGGGCGTCGCGACGGACGGGGCGGGGCCGTGTCGGGCACCATGCTCGGGGTGAGCGCTGCGACAGGGGCACGGTGGTCCGGCGGGACGGCGGAGGTGTGGCCGGGCAATCCGGCTCCCCTCGGGGCGCACTGGGACGGCACGGGCACCAACTTCGCCCTGTGGTCGGCCGGCGCGTCGGCGGTGGACCTGTGCCTGTTCGACGCCGACGGGACCGAGCACCGGCAACGGCTGCAGGAGACCACCCACCAGGTGTGGCACGGGCGGGTCCCCGGGGTCGGCCCCGGGCAGCGGTACGGCTACCGGGTGCACGGGCCCTTCGACCCGGCCTCCGGCGCCCGCCACAACCCGGCCAAGCTGCTGCTGGACCCCTACACCCGCGCCGTCGACGGCGAGCTGGTCCTCGATGACGCCCTGTTCGGCCACGACCGGTCCGACCCCACCGTCCCCGACCCCCGGGACTCCGCGCCGTACGTGCCGCGGGGCGTGGTCATCCACGACTCGTTCCCGTGGGACGGCGACACCCGGCTGGACACCGCCTGGTCGGACACGGTGGTCTACGAGGTGCACGTCAAGGGCGCGACCCAGCTGCACCCCGACGTCCCCCCGGCGCTGCGCGGCACCTACGCGGGCCTGGCCCACCCGGCCTTCGTCGAGCACCTGGTCTCCCTCGGCGTGACCGCCGTCGAGCTGCTGCCGGTGCACCACTTCGTCAGCGAGCCGCACCTGCTGCGGCGCGGGCTGACCAACCACTGGGGCTACAACACCCTCGGCTACTTCGCCCCGCACGCCGCCTACAGCTCGGTCGGTTCCCGCGGCGGGCAGGTGACCGAGTTCAAGGCGATGGTCAAGGCGCTGCACGCCGCCGGCATCGAGGTGATCCTCGACGTCGTCTACAACCACACCGCCGAGGGCGACCACACCGGCCCGACGCTGTCGTTCAAGGGCATCGACAACGCCGGCTACTACCGGCTCGGCGGTGAGGACCGCTCGCGCTACACCGACTACACCGGCTGCGGCAACACCCTCGACGTCCGGCGGCCGCCGGTGCTGGCGCTGCTGATGGACTCGCTGCGCTACTGGGTCACCGAGATGCACGTCGACGGGTTCCGCTTCGACCTCGCCTCCGCGCTGGCCCGCTCGATGCACGACGTCGACCGGCTGTCGGCGTTCTTCGACGTCGTCCACCAGGACCCGGTGGTCAGCACGGTGAAGCTGATCGCCGAGCCCTGGGACGTCGGCGAGGGCGGCTACCAGGTGGGCAACTTCCCGCCGCCGTGGACGGAGTGGAACGGCAAGTACCGCGACACGGTGCGCGACGTGTGGTCCGGGGCCCGGGTGGGCGTGCGCGACCTGGCCTACCGGCTGACCGGCTCCTCGGACCTCTACCGCTCCGACGGCCGCCGCCCGTTCGCCTCGGTCAACTTCGTCACCGCCCACGACGGCTTCACCATGGCCGACCTGGTCACCTACGAGACCAAGCGCAACGAGGCCAACGGCGAGGACAACCGGGACGGCGAGAGCCACAACCGGAACTGGAACTGCGGCGTCGAGGGCCCCACCGACGACCCGGAGATCACCGCCCTGCGCGCCCGGCAGGTACGCAACCACCTGGCCACCCTGCTGCTGTCCACCGGCGTGCCGATGCTCACCGCCGGCGACGAGCTGGGCCGCACCCAGGGCGGCAACAACAACGCCTACTGCCAGGACAACGAGGTCTCCTGGATCGACTGGGGGGCGATCGACGCCGACCTGTGGTCGTTCGTCGCGCACGCGGTCGGGCTGCGGCGGGCGCACCCGGCGCTGCGCCAGGAGGCCTTCTTCGAGGGCGCCGAGGTGGCCGGCACCGGCGGCACCCGGGACCTGGCCTGGTTCTCCCCCACCGGGGAGCAGCTCACCAGCGGCGACTGGTTCGACACCGGGCTGCAGACGGTGGGCATGTACCTCGACGGCCGCGGGCTCCGGCACCGCGACCAGCGCGGGCGGCCAGTGGTCGACGACTCCTGGCTGATCTGGCTGCACGCCGGCGCCGACGCGGTCGACGTCGTCCTGCCGGGCGACCCGTGGGGTGACGGGTACGAGCTGGTGCTGGCGACCGAGTACCCGACCGGCCAGCCGCCTCGGCCGACGGCGGTGGCGCCGGGCCCGGTGCAGCTGCCCGGCCGCTCGGTCTGGGCCCTGCGCGTGCTGCGCCCGCCGCAGCCGGAGGCCCACGCCGACTGAACGACGCCGCCCCTCAGCCGGCCGGGTAGCTGGTCACCAGGGCCGGCAGGTCCCGCCCGTCGACCAGCACCCGTTCGGTCGGCAGCGCGTCGGCGGCCGGCACGCTGTCCCGGTCCACCGCGAGGACGAGGCGGTAGGGGGCGTACTCCTCGGTGCAGCCGTTCCCGGGGACGTGCCGACGCTCCTCGAGGTTGACCTCGCCGTCCGCCACGGAGACGTCGCCGAGCCAGCCGGGACAGACGCCCGACTGCCCGCCGGAGAGGACGACGAGCACCTGCTCGGCGAAGTCGACGTCCTCCAGCGCCCCGTAGCGGCCGGGCTCGCGGGGCTCACCGCCGGCCGACGGCAGGTCGTCGGGGACGACCGTGGCCCACGCCGCCGCGGCCGTCGCTTCGTCGTGGGCGATCTCCAGCACGGTGTGGTACCCGCCGAAGTCCCCCCGGTCCAGGGACGGGCTCCAGCCGTCCGCCTTGACCAGCGTGGCCACGCCGTCCGCGGCGGGGGCGGAGCACGCCGCGACGGGCGGCGCAGCAAGCAGCGCGGCGACGATCCGCCATCGCGCCGCCGCCACGGTGCTACTCGGTGGCCTGCTCGAAGGTGATGACGGTCCAGCCGAGCAGCAGGCGGTCGCCGTCGGCGAGCACGTGCGGGACACCCGGCTCGAGCTGGGTCCACTCGGTGGCCTCGGGGCCGGCGACGTGGGTGCCGTTCAGCGAGCCCAGGTCGATCAGCGAGACCTCACGCCCGGCCCGCTGGATGGCGGCGTGCGCGGAGGACAGCACGTTCTGCGTGTC
The DNA here is from genome assembly GCF_054050955.1 of Modestobacter sp. SYSU DS0290. Lineage (NCBI taxonomy): Bacteria > Bacillati > Actinomycetota > Actinomycetes > Geodermatophilales > Geodermatophilaceae > Modestobacter > Modestobacter sp. SYSU DS0290. Next base: position 80,869 of record NZ_JBJHAI010000009.1, on the reverse strand, counting down.
GGCGATCGGCACCGGGCGCGCCGTGCCGCCGGTGACCAGGTCGTGGCCGTCGGGACGGCGCCCGAGCACCAGGTCCTCGTCGACGGTGACGACCATGCCGTCGTCGAAGCGGAGCACCGGGGCCGCCGGGGGCTCCGGGCGCCAGAACGCGGTCTGCTCGCCCACCTGGGCGACCGACCCGGAGGCGACCGGCCCGGAGGCCGCCCGCCCGGCGCCGCTGAAGCCCGCGTCGGTGCCCGCGGTGAAGGACTCGCCACTGGGCAGGCCGGTGGACCGCGGGACGGCGACCGAGGGCGGCACGGCGGCGGCCAGCTGCAGCAGCGCGCCGGAACCGGGGACGGTGCCCTCGACCAGGTCGAGGGCGACCCCCGGCGGCATGGCCGCAGCCGGCTGCCCGGGGCCGACGTAGAGCGTCTGCCCGAGGGCGAAGCCCGAGGCCAGGGTGCAGCCGTCGGCGGCCGAGCCGGAGACCGGGACCCCGTCGACGGCCGGCTGGCCCTTCCCCGACCACAGCGCGACGCCGGAGCCGGCGCCCTCCGCGGTGTCGGCGAGGACCAGGGCGAAGGAGACGGGCCCGTCGGAGAGCCGGTTCACCTGTCCGGCGACGGCGGCGAGCACGCGGTCGGCGCCGGGACCACTGACGCCCAGACAGGCGTGCAGGGCGGCGACCAGGGCCGGTGAGCCGGGGGCGTCGACCCACAGCAGGCCGCCGCCGCGGCGGGCGACGACAGAGTCTCCGGGGAGCACCTCACAGCGGTCGGGCATGGAGGCCAGCCTAACGACGCGCACGCACATCGGAGCGCCCGCCACAGCGTGCCGCGCCGCGATCTCGACCCGTTGTGCACGGCACGTACCAACGGTCACACCTTCACCACCGAGGCTGCCACTTTCCGCAGTCGGCTCGGGACGGAGCGTGATCAACCGGTGATGAGGACACCACCTCTAGGCGTTGACCACGACCCCCAGCTCGGCCGGCGTGGCCAGCAGCTCCGAGTGCGGGAGCACCCGGACCGTGTAGCCGAAGGCGCCGGTGCGCTCCAGCGGCACGGTGGCGGTGAACCAGTGCCGGGAGCCCTCCGTCGCCTCGTGCGTCATCCGCACCGTCGTCACCTCGTGCAGGCCGTCGGCGTCATCGACCCGGCCGTAGGCCGCCTGCACCTCCACGTCGGCCGGCGTCAGCCCGGGCAGCTCGACCTCGGCGCGCAGGTCGATGCTCGAACCGATCTCCGGGGTGTCACCCAGGCCGGTGGCCTCCACGTGCGCGACCCGCACCGCCGACCAGTGCTCCAGCAGCCGCGACCGCCAGACGGCCTGGCTGCGGGCGGGCTCGTAGCCGCCGGCGGACAGCGCGCGGGCCGAGCCGGCGGCCGGGACGTAGAGCTGCTGCACGTAGTCGCGGACCATCCGGGTGGCCAGCACCTTCGGGCCGGTCTCGCGCAGCGTGTGCCGGACCATCTCGACCCAGCGGGTGGGGATGCCGTCGCGGTCGACCTCGTAGAAGCGCGGCAACACCTGCTTGTCCAGCAGGTCGTAGATGGCCTGCGCCTCGACCTCGTCGCGCCGGTCGTGGTCGGCGACGCCGTCGGCGGTGGGGATGGCCCAGCCGTTCTGCCCGTCGAACCACTCGTCCCACCACCCGTCGCGGATGGAGAGGTTCAGCCCGCCGTTGAGCGCGGACTTCATGCCCGACGTCCCGCACGCCTCCAGCGGGCGCAGCGGGTTGTTCAGCCAGACGTCGCAGCCCCAGTACAGGTAGCGCGCCATGCCGATGTCGTAGCCGGGCAGGAAGGCGATCCGGTGCCGGATCTCCGGGTCGTCGGCGAACTTGACCATCTGCTGGATCAGCTGCTTGCCACCGTCGTCGGCCGGGTGGCTCTTGCCGGCGATGACCAGCTGGATCGGGCGCTCCGGGTCCAGTAGCAGCGCCTTGAGCCGCGCGGGGTCGCGCAGCATCAGCGTCAGCCGCTTGTAGGAGGGCACCCGGCGGGCGAAGCCCACGGTGAGCACGTCGGGGTCGAAGGCGTCCTCGGTCCAGCCCAGCTCGGCCTCGGCAGCGCCGCGGGACAGCGCCGTCTCCCGGATCCGGCGGCGCACCTCCTCGACGAGCCGGCCGCGCAGCAGCCGCCGGGTGTTCCACAGCTCGCCGGCGTCGATCCGGTCGACGCCGTCGAAGTGCACCTCGCCCTGGACGTCGACCGGGTCACCCTGGCTGGTGGTCTGGGTCCCCAGCTCCACCAGCTCCCGCGCCGTCCAGGTCGGGGCGTGGACACCGTTCGTGATCGCCCCGATCGGCACGTCCTCGGGGTCGAAGCCCGGCCACAGCGCGCCGAACATGTCCCGGCTGACGTGGCCGTGCAGCTGGCTGACCCCGTTGGCCCGCTGGCCCAGGCGCAGCCCCATGTGGGCCATGTTGAACTTGGCCGGGTCCTCCTCGGCGCCCAGCGGGAGCAGGTGCTCCAGCGGGACGCCGAAGCCGGCGAAGTACCGCTCGATGAGCGCGCGCGGGAAGCGGTCGATCCCGGCCGGCACGGGGGTGTGGGTGGTGAAGACCGTGCCGCCGCGCACCGCCTGCAGCGCCTCGGGGAAGGTCAGCCCGTGGCTCTCGGTCAGCTCGCGGATCCGCTCCACGCCCTGGAAGCCGGCGTGGCCCTCGTTGGCGTGGAAGACCTCCGGCTGCGGGGTGCCGGTGAGCGAGCAGTAGGCGCGCAGCGCACGGACCCCGCCGATGCCCAGCAGCATCTCCTGGCGCAGCCGGTGGTCCTCCCCGCCGCCGTAGAGCCGGTCGGTGACGCTGCGCTCGGCGGGGGCGTTCTCCTCGATGTCGCTGTCGAGCAGCAGCAGCGCCACCCGGCCGACCTGCACCCGGTAGACGTGCGCGTGCAGCGTGCGGCCCTCGGGCAGCGGCACGGAGACGACCACTGCGTTGCCCTCCCCGTCGCGCACCAGCTTCAGCGGCAGGCCGTGCGGGTCGAGCGAGGGGTAGTGCTCCAGCTGCCAGCCGTCGGCGGACAGGCCCTGGGAGAAGTAGCCTGCGCGGTAGAGCAGCCCGACCCCGATGAGCGGCACCCCCAGGTCCGAGGCGGCCTTGAGGTGGTCACCGGCGAGGATGCCCAGGCCGCCGGAGTACTGCGGCAGCACCTCGGTGATGCCGAACTCGGCGGAGAAGTAGGCGATCGTCGCCGGGGCCTCGTCGCCCAGCGACTGGTACCAGTGCGGCGCGTCCAGGTACTCCTGCAGGTCGTCGGTCGCGTCCTGCAGCCGGCGCAGGAAGCGGCGGTCCCCGGCCAGGGCGGCCAGCCGTTCGGCCGACACCTCACCGAGCACCTTCACCGGGTCGCCGCCGCAGCTGTTCCACAGCTCCGGGTCCAGCGCCTCGAACAGGTCACGGGTCTCCGGGTGCCACGACCAGCGCAGGTTCGTCACCAGCTGGGACAGCGGCAGCAGCGCCTCGGGCAGCGAGGCTCGGACGGTGAGTCGACGCAGGGCTCGCACGCGCCCGACCCTAGCCGCGGCGGCCGGTCCGCACCGGGTCGGACGACCTGCGTCCTCGCGTCCGCCCGGACCCTGCCCGACCCCGCCCCCGCGGGTCGGGCGCAGGGGTCCGGCGACCCGGCCCACCTCCCTCTCCTGGCGGAGGGGAGATCACTTCGAAGTGCCCACCAGCGCGGATGTGGATAGCGTTGCCGCGATGACTGGCCGCGCTGACCTCCGCCTCGGCATCACCGATGTCGCCCCCGTCGTGTCGTGCGGGTCGTTCTCGACCCGCGCCGTGGTCGGCGAGCACCTGCCGATCACCGCCACCGTCTTCCGCGAGGGCCACGATGCCGTGGCCGCCACCGTGGTGCTCACGCCCCCGGCCGGCTCCGCGGGGACGCCCTCCTCGGCCCGGATGCGGAAGTTCGGGCCCGAGCCCGACCGCTGGACCGCCACCGTCGTCCCCGACCAGGAGGGTCTGTGGACCTACCGGGTCGAGGCGTGGGACGACCCGCTGAGCACCTGGCACCACGACGTCGAGGTCAAGGTGGAGGCCGGCCAGGGGGCCGACGAGCTCGCCAACGACCTCGAGTCCGGAGCCCGCCTGCTCGAGGAGGTGGCCGCCACCGCCCCCGAGGAGCACCGCCCGGCGCTGCACGAGGCCGTGGCGGCGCTGCGCGACGGCGGGCGCGAGCTCACCGCACGGCTGGCGCCGGCGTTCGCGCCCGCGCTGCAGCGCGTGCTCGACGAGCACCCGGTGCGCCGGCTGGTCACCCCGACCCGGGAGTACGAGCTGTGGGTCGACCGCCCGCGGGCGCTCTACGGTTCCTGGTACGAGTTCTTCCCGCGCTCGGAGGGCCCGGTCGTCGGTGGCCAGCCCACCCACGGCACCTTCGCCCAGGCCGCCGACCGGCTGCCGGCGATCGCCGACATGGGCTTCGACGTCGTCTACCTGCCGCCGATCCACCCGATCGGCAAGGTCAACCGCAAGGGGAAGAACAACACCCTGGTCGCCACCCCCGAGGACGTCGGGTCGCCGTGGGCGATCGGCAGCGACGAGGGCGGCCACGACGCCGTCCACCCGCAGCTGGGCACGCTCGACGACTTCAAGGCCTTCGTCGGCCGCACCCGCGAGCTGGGCATGGAGGTCGCCCTCGACCTGGCCCTCCAGGCGGCGCCGGACCACCCGTGGGTGCGCGAGCACCCGGAGTGGTTCACCACCAAGCCCGACGGGACCATCGCGTACGCGGAGAACCCGCCGAAGAAGTACCAGGACATCTACCCGCTGAACTTCGACAACGACCCCGAGGGCCTCTACGCCGAGGTGCTGCGGGTCGTGCGGCACTGGATGGACGCCGGGGTGCGGGTGTTCCGGGTCGACAACCCGCACACCAAGCCGCTCAACTTCTGGCACTGGATCATCTGGGAGGTCAAGCAGACCGACCCGGACGTGCTGTTCCTCGCCGAGGCCTTCACCCGGCCGGCGATGATGCACCAGCTCGCCCGGCTGGGCTTCACCCAGAGCTACACCTACTTCACCTGGCGCACGGAGAAGTGGGAGCTGGAGGAGTACGGCCGTGAGCTGGCCGCCAACGCGCACTACATGCGGCCGAACTTCTTCGTCAACACCCCGGACATCCTGCACGAGACCCTGCAGGTCGGCGGGCCGCCGATGTTCAAGATCCGGGCCGTGCTCGCCTCGATGATGAGCCCCACCTGGGGCGTCTACTCCGGCTACGAGCTGTTCGAGCACGTAGGCCTGCGCCCGGGCAGCGAGGAGTACCTGGACACCGAGAAGTTCCAGCTGCGCCCGCGTGACTGGGCCGGCGCCGAGGCCAGCGGCCGCACGCTGGCGCCCTACCTCCGCCGGCTCAACGAGGTCCGCCGCGCGCACCCGGCGCTGCAGCAGCTGCGCACGCTCCGGTTCCACCACATCGACAACGAGAACCTGCTCTGCTTCTCCAAGACCGACCCCGGCTCGGACGACGCGGTGCTCGTGGTGGTCTCGCTGAACAGCAGCTACACCCAGATCGGGACCACGTCGCTGGACATGCCGGCCCTCGGGCTCGACTGGTCCGACCGGTTCTCGGTCACCGACGAGATCACCGGCGCGCACTACGACTGGGGCCAGCACAACTACGTCGAACTGGACCCCTACCGGGAGCCGGCCCACGTGTTCACCGTGCACCGGAGCCTGTCCGCCCCGGTGGACCCGATGACCCCCTGACGGGTCCCCCGACCGTCCTCACCCGCGACGGCGACGGACCTGCCGCGGCCGGCGCCGTCGCACCACCCAGCACCCCCGAGAACGAACGAGGACTTCAGTTCCATGACCCTCCCCGTCCCCACCCAGTCGACCCCTGGCGCGGGCGAGCAGTCGGCCCTCCCCCCGCCCGGGAGCGACCCCGAGTGGTTCAAGCGCGCCGTCTTCTACGAGGTGCTCGTCCGCGGTTTCGCCGACAGCAACGCCGACGGCATCGGCGACCTGCGCGGCATGATCGGCAAGCTGGACTACCTGCAGTGGCTGGGCGTCGACTGCCTGTGGCTGCCGCCGTTCTTCGCCTCCCCGCTGCGGGACGGCGGCTACGACGTCAGCGACTACACCGCGGTGCTGCCGGAGTTCGGCGACATCGAGGACTTCAAGGAGCTGATCGAGGCCGCCCACTCCCGTGGCATGCGGATGATCATCGACTTCGTCATGAACCACACGTCGGACCAGCACCCCTGGTTCCAGGCCAGCCGCAGCGACCCCGAGGGCCCCTACGGCGACTTCTACGTCTGGGCCGACGACGACACCGGCTACGCCGACGCGCGGATCATCTTCGTCGACACCGAGAGCTCGAACTGGACGTTCGACCCGGTCCGCAAGCAGTACTTCTGGCACCGCTTCTTCAGCCACCAGCCCGACCTGAACTTCGAGAACCCGAAGGTGCAGGAGGCGATCATCGACGCCCTGCGCTTCTGGCTCGACCTCGGCATCGACGGCTTCCGCCTCGACGCCGTCCCCTACCTGTTCGAGGAGGAGGGGACCAACTGCGAGAACCTCCCGCGCACCCACGAGTTCCTCAAGAAGGTGCGCAAGGTCGTCGACGCCGAGTACCCCGACCGGGTGCTGCTGTGCGAGGCGAACCAGTGGCCGGCCGACGTCGTCGAGTACTTCGGCGAGGACGGCGACGAGTGCCAGATGGCCTTCCACTTCCCGGTCATGCCGCGGTTGTTCATGGCCGTGCGGCGCGAGCAGCGCTTCCCGATCTCCGAGATCATGGCGCAGACGCCGGACATCCCGGAGAACTGCCAGTGGGGCGTCTTCCTCCGCAACCACGACGAGCTGACGCTGGAGATGGTCACCGACGAGGAGCGGGACTACATGTGGGGGGAGTACGCCAAGGACCCCCGGATGAAGGCCAACATCGGCATCCGCCGGCGGCTGGCCCCGCTGCTGGACAACGACCTGGACACCCTCGAGCTGTTCACCGCCCTGCTGCTGTCGCTGCCCGGGTCGCCGGTCATGTACTACGGCGACGAGATCGGCATGGGCGACAACATCTGGCTCGGTGACCGCGACGGCGTCCGCACCCCGATGCAGTGGACGCCGGACCGCAACGGTGGCTTCTCCACCGCCGACCCCCAGCGCATGCACCTGCCGCTGGTGGCCGACCCGGTCTACGGCTTCCAGGTGACCAACGTCGAGGCCCAGCTGCGGAACTCGAACTCCCTGCTGCACTGGACCCGCACGATGATCTCGGTGCGCAAGCAGCACCCGACCTTCGGCGTCGGCAGCTTCACCGAGATCGGGTCCCGCAACCCGACGGTGCTCTCCTTCGTGCGCGAGTTCGGCGACGACATCGTGCTCTGCGTGAACAACCTGTCCCGGTTCCCGCAGCCGGTGGAGCTCGACCTGCGCCGCTTCGAGGGCTACACCCCGGTCGAGCTGACCGGGCGCGTGCAGTTCCCTCAGATCGGCGTCCTGCCGTACATGCTCACCCTCGGTGGGCACGGCTTCTACTGGTTCGAGCTGCAGAAGCCCGCCGCCGCGGCCACCGAGGAGGAGGAGGACTGGGAGAGCACGACGAGCAGCAACGTCGCGCAGTCCCTGCTGGACTCCGGCCTGGTGTCCGAGAGCGCCCCGGCGGGCACCGGAGGCCTCGGTGGCGAGGCCCCGACGATCGACTCCGAGGGAGAGGCCTGATGACCGCAGTGACCGACCTGCTGGCCGGCTGGATGCCGGGACAGCGCTGGTTCGGCGGCAAGGGCCGTGAGTGGGCCGAGGTCAGCGACGAGGGGTTCTTCCTCGACCAGTCCGACCCGGTCCTCTCGGTGCACCGCGTCCGGGTGACCTACACCGACGGTGCGACCGAGACCTACCTGGTCCCGCTGTCGTGGCGGGAGTCGCCGGCCGAGGAGCTGTCCAGCGCCTTCATCGGCGCGGTGACCGGCAACGACGGCGTCGAGAACTACGCCTACGACGCGATGCGCGACCGCGACGCCACCGTGCCGTGGCTGACCCACCTGGTGGCCGCCTCGACCGTGGGCCCCATGCACTTCCACCCGGCGGGGGTCGCCCACATCCCCGAGGGGCTGCCCGGCGACATCGTCTCCACCGAGCAGAGCAACACCTCCCTCGTCTACGGCGAGACGGCGATCCTCAAGCTGTTCCGCCGGCTCGAGCCCGGGCTGAACCCCGACGTGGAGATCCACGACGCGCTGCGCCGGGCGGAGAACCCGCACATCGCCGGGCTGCTCGGGCACATCGAGATCGACGGCGAACCCGGTGACGAGCCGGCGACCGTCGCGATGCTGCAGACCTTCGTCCCCAACGCCAGCGACGGCTGGCGACTGGCCACCTCCAGCGTCCGCGACCTCTACGCCGAGGGCGACCTGCACGCCGACGAGGTGGGCGGCGACTTCGCCGGGGAGAGCGAGCGGCTGGGCGAGGCCACCGCCTCGGTGCACGCCGACCTGGCCCGGGTGCTGCCGACCGAGCCGGCCGACCGGGACTGGTACCGCACGCTGGCCGAGCAGATGACCCAGCGGCTGGAGGCGGCCCTCGCCGTCGTCCCGGACCTGGCCGAGCACGCCGACGGGCTGCGGGCGCTGTACTCCGCGGTGGCCGACACCGAGGAGCAGGTGACCCGCCAGCGGGTGCACGGCGACCTGCACCTGGGCCAGGTGCTGCGCACCACGAGCGGCTGGATCGTGCTGGACTTCGAGGGCGAGCCGGCCCGGCCGCTGGCCTCCCGGCGCGAGATGGACACCCCGCTGCGCGACGTGGCGGGGATGCTGCGCAGCTTCGACTACGCGGCCCGGCACATGCTGGTCGAGCAGCCCGACGACCCGCAGCGGGCCTACCGCGCCCAGGAGTGGGCGGAGCGCAACCGGGCCGCCTTCTGCGCCGGCTACTCCGCCGCCGGCGGTCTGCAGCTGTCCGCCGACTCGGCGCTGCTGCGCGCCTTCGAGGCGGACAAGGCCGTCTACGAGTGCGTCTACGAGGCGCGGAACCGGCCGCACTGGCTGATGATCCCGCTCAGCTCGCTGTCCCGGCTGACCTCCGGCGACTGACGCCGACGACCACGGACCACCGAGAAGCACTGGAGACACCGATGAGCACCGAGGACACCCAGGGGCGCTCCCCCGACGCGGAGCCAGCCGGCAAGGACGAGCTGCTGCGCCGGGTGGAGGAGAAGACGGCCGCTGTGCAGGACGCCGCCGCGACGGACACCGCGCCGACCGACGCCGCCCCGCCGGCGAAGAAGGCCACGCGCAAGGCCGCCGCCAAGAAGGCCCCGGCGAAGAAGGCCCCGGCCAAGAAGGCGGCTGCTGCGGCCGCTGGCGCGGGTGGGCAGACCGAGCTCGCCGACGAGGCGGCGCCGGCGAAGAAGGCCGCCAAGCGGACGACGAAGAAGGCGACCGCGGCCGCCGAGGGCGAGGCCACCCCGGCCAAGCGGACCCGGAAGGCCGCCGCCACGAAGGTGACGGCCGCCCCGGTCGTCGCCCCGGCGCCGATCGCCGAGCCCGGCGACCCGTCCGCCCCCTCGGCGCCCCAGCCCGAGCCGCCGAGCCCCGACCCGGCCGAGCCGAGCACCCCGCAGGCGCCGGAGGACGGCGAGCACGCCGGCACCGGTGGCAGCTCCCCGGCCGAGACCTCCTCGGAGCCGGGCGCGGAGCCGGCACCCGACACCGTCGGCACCGACACCCCCGCGGCCGAGGCCTCCACCGACGCGGAGCTGCCGGAGTCGACGACCGCCGAGACCACCACCGCCGACCTGGTCGTCGGTGAGGTCACCGACCTGCCGCCCGCGCCCGACCAGGCACCCGAGCCGGCCGCCACCGAGCTGGTCGAGGCGCTGCCCGACGGGGAGGCCCCGGTGAGCACCTCGGTGCCCGCCGACGTCACCCCGGCCGGCCGGGAGGTCTCCGGGGAGGAGCTGCGCGCCGTCGTCGAGGGCTGGTCCTACGACCCGCACGGCGTGCTGGGCGCCCACCGGGTCGACGAGGGCTGGGCGGTCCGCACGCTGCGCCCCGACGCCGTGGCCGTCGTCGTCGTCGACCAGGACGGCACCCGGTACGAGGCACACCAGCTGCACGGCGGCGGGATCTACGAGGCCCGCCTGCCGCAGCAGCCCGGCGACTACCGCATCGAGGTCGTCTACCCCGACGGGCAGGGCGGCACCGACACCTACCTGGTCGACGACCCCTACCGCTGGCTGCCCACCCTGGGCCAGCTGGACCAGCACCTCATCCGCGAGGGCCGGCACGAGCAGCTGTGGACCGTGCTCGGGGCGCACGTGCGCCACTACGACACCCCCGGTGGCCCGGTCGACGGCGTCTCCTTCGCCGTCTGGGCGCCCAGCGCCCGCGGGGTGAAGGTCACCGGCGACTTCGACTACTGGGAGGCGCGCGCCTACCCGATGCGGTCGCTGGGCTCCTCCGGGGTCTGGGAGGTCTTCGTCCCCGGGGCGAAGGCCGGCACGCGGTACCGGTACCACGTGCTCGGCGCCGACGGTCAGTGGCGGGTGAAGAGCGACCCGATGGCGTTCGCCACCGAGGTGCCGCCGTCCAACGCCTCGGTGGTCACCGAGTCCACGTACGAGTGGAACGACGGGGAGTGGCTCGCCTCGCGCGCCGAGGGCCGCTGGCACGAGCGGCCGATGAGCGTCTACGAGGTGCACGCCGGCTCCTGGCGGCAGGGGCTGTCCTACCGCGAGATGGCCGACGAGCTGGTCGCCTACGTCAAGGACGCCGGGTTCACCCACCTGGAGTTCATGCCGCTGGCCGAGCACCCCTTCGGCGGGTCCTGGGGCTACCAGGTCACCTCGTACTACGCGCCCACCTCGCGCTTCGGCACCCCCGACGACCTGCGGTACCTGATCGACACCGCGCACCAGGCCGGCATCGGCGTCATCGTCGACTGGGTGCCGGCGCACTTCCCGAAGGACGAGTGGGCGCTGGCCCGCTTCGACGGCACGCCGCTGTACGAGCACCCGGACCCCCGTCGCGGTGAGCAGCCGGACTGGGGCACCTACGTGTTCGACTTCGGCCGGCCCGAAGTGCGCAACTTCCTGGTCGCGAACGCGCTCTACTGGGCGCAGGAGTTCCACGTCGACGGCATCCGCGTCGACGCGGTCGCCTCGATGCTCTACCTGGACTACTCGCGCAACGACGGCGAGTGGACGCCGAACGAGTACGGCGGCCGGGAGAACCTGGAGGCGGTGGCCTTCCTGCAGGAGATGAACGCGACCGTCTACAAGGCGGTGCCCGGCGTCATCACGATCGCCGAGGAGTCGACCGCCTGGCCAGGCGTCACCCGCCCCACCTACCTGGGCGGGCTGGGCTTCGGGTTCAAGTGGAACATGGGCTGGATGCACGACTCGCTCGGCTACATGGCGAACCAGCCGGTGTACCGCAGCTACCACCACAGCCAGCTGACGTTCTCCCTGGTCTACGCGTTCTCGGAGAACTACGTCCTGCCGATCAGCCACGACGAGGTCGTCTACGGCAAGGGCTCGCTGCTGCGGAAGATGCCCGGTGACCGGTGGCAGCAGCTGGCCAACCTGCGCGCCTACCTGGGCTACATGTGGGCCCACCCGGGCAAGCAGCTGCTGTTCATGGGCTCGGAGTTCGGCCAGCTGTCGGAGTGGGCGGAGAGCCGCTCGCTGGACTGGTGGCACCTCGACGACCCGGCGCACCGGGGCGTGCTCGACCTGGTCCGTGACCTGAACACCGTGTACCGGGAGAGCGAGGCGCTCTACAGCCAGGACGTCGACCCGGCCGGTTTCCAGTGGATCGACGCCAACGACGCCGGCGGCAACACGCTGACCTTCCTCCGTTACGGCAAGGACGGGCAGGTGCTCGCCTGCGTGTCGAACTTCTCCGGCACGCCGCACTCGGAGTACCGCATCGGCCTGCCGCGCGGCGGCCGGTGGCGTGAGGCGGTCAACACCGACGCCGAGGGCTACGGCGGCTCGGGGGTGGGCAACTACGGCGCCATCGACGCCGAGCCCGAGTCCTGGCACGGCCAGCCGTGGTCGGCGACGCTCACCGTGCCGCCGCTGGCGACCGTGTGGTTCGTGCACGAGGGCCCCGAGCCCGAGCTGCCCGACTCCGGCACCCCGGCCGACCAGGCGCAGATCGCCGCCGCCGAGGCCTCCGGTGCCGCCGAGGGCCCGGGCACCGCGGTCGAGGCCGCCCAGGCCGACCTCGACCGGCAGGACTGACACCACCGGGGAGCGGCGGCCGTGCGGCCGCCGCTCCCCGGCCCGGCGCGAGGGACCGCCACCGCACCGGTGGCCTGGACGACAGGGAGCCGATGTCCGTCTCGTCGCGTCGGATCGCCGGCGCCGTCCTGGCCGCGGCGCTGGCGGCGACGGCGCTCAGCGGGTGCGCGGTGACCTTCATCGAGGGCACGGCGACCCCGCTCGCCGGCGCGCGCGGCGAGGTCGGCCCGGCGGAGTTCCCGATCATCGGGGCCGGCGACGGGGACGTCGACCGGATCGCGCGCAACGCGCTGGCCGACCTGAACACCTACTGGGCCGAGCAGTTCGTCCTCGTGTACCAGCAGGAGTTCCCGCCGCTGACCGGTGGCTACTACTCCGTCGACCCGGCGGACATCGACCCCACCGTCTACCCCGGTGGGGAGATCGGCTGCGGCGAGCCCCCCGAGGCCGTCGAGGACAACGCCTTCTACTGCGGGCCCGGTGAGCAGTACCCGAACGGCGACGCCATCCAGTACGACCGGGCCTTCCTCGGCGACCTGGCCTTCGGCACCGGCGGGTCGGAGGGCTACGGCCGGTTCATCCCCGCGCTGGTGATGGCGCACGAGTTCGGGCACGCCGTGCAGGGCCGGGTGGGCTACCCGTTCCAGGCCTCGATCGCGATCGAGACGCAGGCCGACTGCTTCGCCGGCGCCTGGACCCGGTGGGTCGCCGACGGCGAGGCGCCGCACAACTCGATCCGGCCGGCCGAGCTGGACGACGTGCTGCGCGGCTACCTGCTGCTGCGCGACCCGGTGGGCACCGGGCTCAACGCGGGCGAGGCGCACGGCTCCTACTTCGACCGGGTCTCGGCCTTCCAGGAGGGCTTCGACGACGGCCCGACGGCGTGCCGGGACGCCTTCGGCGCCGACCGCCCCTACACGCAGGGCGCGTTCCGCGACGACGACGACGCGCTCACCGGCGGCAACGCCCCCTACGAGCTGACCGTGGGCCAGTTCGTCCCGGAGGGCCTGGGCGAGTTCTGGCAGCAGGTGCTCAGCGACCGCGGTGCGACGTTCGACCCGCCGACGCTGGAGCCCTTCAACCGTCGGGCCCCGGCCTGCGACGGCGCGCGCGCCGACGTCGACCTGCTCTACTGCCCCGCCGACGACACCGTCGCCTTCGACGAGCGGGAGCTCACCGGGCCGCTCTACGCGGCCGAGCGGGGCGGGGACTACGCCGTGCTCACCGCCGTGGCCATCCCCTACGCGCTGGCCGGCCGCGAACAGCTCGGGCTGCCCACCGACGGGCAGGAGGCACTGCGCTCGGCGGTCTGCCTGTCCGGCGCCTTCACCGCCTCGGTGCTCAACGAGGAGAGCACGGTCCTGAGCATCTCCCCCGGCGACGTCGACGAGAGCGTGTCGTTCCTGCTCGAGTACGCGACCGACCCGCAGGTGCTCCCCGACGCCGAGCTGACCGGCTTCCAGCTGGTCGACGTCTTCCGCGCCGGGGTCTTCGAGGGCCCCGCCGCCTGCAACCTCGACGACTGAGGAAGGCCCCCCTCGCAGGCTCGCGATGGACCCTGCGAGGGGGCCGGGCGACGGGCTAGTACAGGGCGAGGGTGAGCGCGCGGCGGGCGGCGCCGACCCGGGGGTCATCGTCGCCGACGACCCCGAACAGCTCCACCAGGTGCTTGCGAGCCAGGTCGCGGTCCTCACCGGCGGTGCGGCGGATGACGTCCAGCAGCCGGTCGAAGGCGGCCTCCACGTTGCCCGTGCCCAGCAGCAGGTCGGCGGCGCGGGTCTGGGCGGCGATGTCGTCCGGGGCCGCGTCGGCGGCGTTGACCGCATCCGGCCCGGCCTCCTCCGCCCGGCGGAACAGCTGCACCTGGCGCAGCGCGAGGCCGGCGACGGGGTGCTCGGGCTCGGCGTCGAGGATCGCCTGGTAGGCGGCCTCGGCCGCGGTCAGGTCACCCCGGTCCAGCGCGGCCTCGGCCTCGTCCAGCCGCGGGTCCTCCGGCTCGGCCGGCTCACCCTCGGCACCGCCGGGCGCCGCTCCCCCGGTGGTGGCTGCGACCAGCTCGGTGACGAACTGGCGCGCCTGCTCCTCCGGGATGGCGCCGGTGAACTCGGCGACCAGCTGCCCCTGCCAGACCGCCTTGACCGCGGGGATGCCCTGCACCCGCAGCCCCTGGGCCAGCGCCGGGTTGGCGTCCACGTCGATCTTGGCGAGCACCCACGACCCGCCACCCTCGGTGGCCAGCCGCTCGAGCACCGGGGACAGCTGCTTGCACGGGCCGCACCACTCGGCCCACAGGTCGAGGACGACCGGGACCTGGAAGGAGCGGTCGAGGACCTCGGCCTGGAAGGTGTCCTCGGTGACGTCGACGACGGCGCTCCCCGGAGCGCCGGCCGGCGCGGCGGCCGACGGCGGCGGCGCGGCCTGGGCGCGGGCCGCTGCCTCGCTGCGCGCCTTGACCGCAGCGAGGTCGACGGCGCCGGCCAGGGAGGCGGCCATCTGCGCCTGCTGGGCGGCGGCGCGGGGGTCACGCGGGGCGGCGGGGCGAGCAGGACGGTTCGGCTGCATGCCCACGATCATCCCACCGGACGCCGGGGTGCGGCGCGGCCGGTCGCCCGGGGTCAGAACCGGGCGGGCTCGGTGTAGGTGCCCCACTCGGTGCGGAGGGCGTCGCAGATCTCGCCGAGGGTCGCCTCGGCGCGGGCGGCCTCGAGCATGGCGGGCACCATGTTCGCCCCGGTGCGGGCGACCTCGACCATCCGGGCCACCGCGGCCCGGGCGGCCTCGTCGTCGCGGGCCTGCCGCCGGGTGGCCAGCTCGGCCCGCTGGTCCAGCTCGACCTGGTGGCCGACCCGCAGGATCTCCAGCTGGTCGCCCTCCTCGACCGAGTCGGTGAGGGTGTTCACCCCGACCACCCTCTTCTGGCCCTTCTCCAGCGCCCGCTGGTAGGTGAACGCCGCCTCGGCGATCTCCCCGGTGAACCAGCCGTCCTCGATCCCCCGCAGGATGCCGCTGGTCATCGACCCGTCGGAGCCCATCTCCCGGATGCGGGCGAAGACCTCCTCGGCCTGCCGTTCCAGCTCGTCGGTGAGCGCCTCGACGTACCAGGAGCCGCCCAGCGGGTCGGCCACGTTGGCCACCCCGGTCTCCTCGGCGAGCACCTGCTGGGTCCGCAGCGCGATCTGCGCGGCCTTGGCGCTGGGCAGCGCGAGCACCTCGTCGAGGGCGTTGGTGTGCAGCGAGTTGGTGCCGCCGAGCACTGCGGCGAGCGCCTCCACCGCCGTCCGGACGATGTTGTTCTCCGGCTGCTGGGCGGTGAGCGAGACGCCGGCGGTCTGGGTGTGGAAGCGCAGCTGCTGGGCCCTCGCCGTGCGGGCGCCGTAGACGTCGCGCAGCCAGCGGGCCCAGATCCGCCGGGCCGCGCGGAACTTGGCGACCTCCTCGAAGAAGTCGATGTGCGCGTCGAAGAAGAAGCTCAGCCCGGGGGCGAACACGTCCACGTCGAGGCCCCGGGAGAGCCCCAGCTCCACGTAGCCGAAGCCGTCGGCGAGCGTGTACGCCAGCTCTTGCGCGGCGGTCGAGCCGGCCTCCCGGATGTGGTAGCCGGACACCGAGACCGGCTTGTAGGCGGGGATCTCGTGCGCGCAGAACTCCATCAGGTCGCCGATCAGCCGCAGGTGCGGCTCCGGGGCGAACAGCCACTCCTTCTGCGCCGTGTACTCCTTGAAGATGTCGGTCTGCAGCGTGCCGTCCAGCTTCGCGACGTCCACGCCCTGGCGCTCGGCGGCCACCAGGTACATGCAGAACACCGGGACGGCCGGGCCGCTGATCGTCATCGACGTGGTGGTGTCCTGCAGCGGGATGCCGGCGAACAGCGCGTCCATGTCGGCGGCGGAGTCGACCGCGACCCCGCAGTGCCCGACCTCGCCGAGCGCGCGGGGGTCGTCGGAGTCCCGGCCCATCAGCGTCGGCATGTCGAAGGCGACCGACAGCCCGCCCCCGCCGGCGGCGAGCAGCGCGCGGAACCGCTCGTTGGTCTGCCGGGCGTTGCCGAAGCCGGCGAACTGGCGGATGGTCCAGAGCCGGCCGCGGTAGCCGGTGGGGTGCAGGCCGCGGGTGTAGGGGAACTCCCCCGGCCAGCCGATCCGCTCGAAGCCCGGGACGGCGCGCTCGTCGGCGGGCCCGTAGACCGGCTCGACGGCCACCCCCGACAGGGTGGTGAAGTCCGCCTCCCGCACCCGCCCGGCGGCCAGCGCCGACTCGTACCGCTCCTGCCACCGCTGGCGGGCCTCGTTGCCCGCGGGCTCGGTCATGGCCAGATGCTAGGACGTCCTAGCATCTGCGGCCAGGGCCCTCATCCCGGCGCGACGTCCCCGGCGCCCAGCCGCACCTTCCGGAGGATGTCGAACAGCGTGTCCAGCTCGGCCTCGGGCAGGTCGGCCAGCCCGAAGTCCTGGCCGGTGAGCGCCTCGGTGGCCAGCGGGACGACGTCCCGGCCGGCGTCGGTGATCGCGGCCAGCACCCCACGACCGTCGGTCGGGTTGGGGCGCCGCTCCACGTAGCCGGCGGCGACCAGCCGCTCGATCGCGTTGGTGACGCTGGTCGGGTGCACCATCAACCGGCTGCCGATCACCTTCAGCGGCAGCTGTCCGGTGCGGGAGAAGGTGAGCAGCACCAGCACCTCGTAGCGGGCGAAGGTCAGCCGGTGCGGTCGCAGCGCCTCGTCGAAGCGGGCGAGCAGGATCTGCTGCACCCGGAACACCGAGGTCGCCGCGCGCATCGACGCCGCCGGGCCGAACCGCTCCGCCCAGCTCTGGGCCGCGCGCTCGATCGGGTCGAAGGGCAGCCCCAGGGGTCGGACCATGACCGCAGAGCGTAGGCCCGGGCTCCGGCCGCCGACCGCGCCCGCCGAGTGATGAGCCGTCGACGCCTGTCGACCAGGTGACATGTCGATGAGTCGACACTCGGCGAGCGCCCGCGCCGGGGCCGTGGACAGCGCGGACGGTCGCGGCCGCCGACCGGCCAGGCTCGTCCGGTGGCCATCGCCCCGTCGACGTGTCGACCCCTCCCGCCCGGTCGACACGTCGAGGACTCGACACTCGGTGAGCAGCGCCGGGGTCAGGCGGGCGGTGCCGGCCGGAGCCTCGGTGCCTGCCGGATGCCGAACACCTCGCGCAGCGCCACCCGCGCGGCGTTGTCGCCGCAGTGCCCGTGCACGGCCGGGCCGGGCGGGGTGGCGGCACCGGCGAGGTAGACCCCGGTCATCGGCGTCTTGTAGGTGTTCCAGCGGGGCACCGGACGGAAGAGCATCTGCCGCAGCGACGCCTCGCCGTTGGAGATGTCCCCCCCGACGTCGTTGGGGTTCCAGTGCTCCATCTGCCCGGCGTGCATGGTGTGCCGGGCCAGGATCGTGTCGCGGAAGCCGGGGGCGAACCGCTCGATCTGCGCCTCGATCGCCTCGGTCATGTCGACCGTCGACCCGTGCGGCACGTGCACGTACGCCCAGAAGACGTGCCCGCCCTCGGGTGCCCGGGCGGGGTCGACGACGGTGGGCTGCACGGCCAGCACGTAGGGCCGGTCGGTGATCCGCCCGGCGGCCGGGGCTGCCTCCCCCGCGATCGTCTCCGCCATCGTGCCCGCGACGTGCACGGTGCCGGCCCGCCGGACCTCGGGGTTGGTCCACGGCACCGGCTCCGACAGCGCCCAGTCGACCTTGAACACCCCCGGACCGTGCCGGTAGCGGTGCACCCAGCGGCGGTAGCCGTCGGGGACACCGTTGCCGGCCATCGCCACGAAGGCCCCGGGCGAGGTGTCCAGCAGGACGGCGGGCACCCCGGCGAACTCGCGCAGGTCGGTGACCTCGTGCCCGGTGACGACCTCGCCGCCCTGCTGCTCGAGGGCGGTGACCATCGCGTCGGCGAGCACCTGGGACCCGCCCTCGACCACCGGCCAGCCCTGGTGGTGGGAGAGCATCCCCAGGAACATGCCCAGCGCCGCGGTCAGCGGCCGGGTCAGGTCGAGCATCCCGTGCGCGGCGGCGCCGGTGATCAGCGCCTTCGCCTCGTCGTCGGCGAAGTACCGGTCGGCGAGGAACCTGATGTTCGGCAGCCCCTGCAGGCCGAAGCTGGCGATCGCCGGCGCGCCGCGCACCGGGAGCCGGCGGAAGGCCGAGGTCAGGAAGAAGTCGACGATCTCGTCCGCGTGCCGCAGCAGCGGCCCGAACAGCCGCCGGTAGGCCGCGGCGTCCCGGCCGAGCGACTCGGCCGTCCGGTCCAGGTCGTGCACGGAGACCGCGGCCCGCCCGCCGTCCAGCGGGTGGGCGAAGTTGATCTCCGGCTGGAGCAGCCGGACCCCGCGGGAGGCGAGGTCGAACTCGGTGAAGAACGGCGCGCTCGCCGCCATCGGGTGCACCGTGGAGCAGATGTCGTGCCGGTAGCCGGGCAGCGTCACCTCCTCGGTCCGCAGCCCGCCACCGGGCTGGTCACCGCGCTCCACCACCCGCACGGACAGGCCGGCCGCGGCCAGCCGCAGGGCGGCGGCCAGCCCGTTCGGGCCGGCTCCGACGACGACGGCGTCCGGGGTCCCGTTCACGGCGCCATCCTGCCCGCCGGGTCCTGGAGCTGCGCGACGAGCTGGTCCGCGGCCCGGTACGGGTCGGTCTCCCCCGCCACCACCCGCTCGGCCAGGGCCGGCAGCGCGGCCGAGCCACCGACGTCGCCCATCCGTTCGCGCAGCCCGGCGACGGCGACCGCCTCCACCTCACGGGCGGCCCGCGCCACCCGGCGCCGGTGTCCCTCGCCCGAGGACCTCAGCCAGGCGGCGTGCTCGTCGAGCCGGGCGACCACCAGGTCGACGCCGCTGTCGGCGTCGCGGGAGGCGACGGTCTGCACGATCGGCGGGCGCCACGCCCCGGCCTCGCTGTGCGGGCCCCCCAGGGAGAGCATCGCGCGCAGGTCGCGCACGGTCTGGTCCGCGCCGTCCCGGTCGGCCTTGTTCACCACGAAGACGTCGGCCACCTCCAGGATCCCGGCCTTGGCCGCCTGGATGCCGTCGCCCATGCCCGGGGCGAGCAGCACCAGCGTGGTGTCGGCCAGCGCGGCGACCTCCAGCTCCGACTGCCCCACCCCCACCGTCTCGACCAGCACGACGTCGCAGCCGGCCGCGTCGAGCACGCGCAGCGCCTGCGGCGTGGCCCAGGCCAGCCCACCCAGGTGCCCGCGGGAGGCCATCGACCGGATGAACACCCCGGGGTCCCCGGCGTGGTCCTGCATCCGCACCCGGTCACCGAGCAGTGCGCCGCCCGAGAACGGGGACGAGGGGTCGACGGCGAGCACCCCCACCCGCTCACCGCGCGCCCGGAAGGCGCGCACCAGCGCCGTCGTCGTCGTCGACTTGCCGACCCCGGGCGGCCCGGTGAGCCCGACGACCCGGGCGTTGCCGGTGTGCGGCGCGAGCGCGGCCGCGACCGCACGCAGCAGCGGGCTGGCGTCCTCGACCAGCGAGATCAGCCGGGCCACCGACCGGGCGTCGCCCTCCCGCGCGCCGGCGACCAGCGCCGGCACGTCGGCGGCCCGCCGGCCCCGCCGCCCCGGTCCGGCGGCAGGTGCCCCGACGGCCGGCGACCCGGGCTCGCTCACGCGGCGGCGGGGACCCTGAGGATGAGTGCGTCGCCCTGGCCACCACCACCGCACAGCGCGGCGGCTCCCACCCCGCCGCCGCGACGGCGGAGCTCCAGCGCCAGGTGCAGCACGATCCGGGCGCCGCTCATCCCGACCGGGTGGCCCAGCGCGATCGCCCCGCCGTTGGGGTTGACCTTCTCCGGTTCGATGCCCAGCTCGCGGGTGGAGACGATGCCGACGGCGGCGAACGCCTCGTTCAGCTCGACCAGGTCCAGGCCGGCCGGGTCGATCCCCTCCCGCGCACAGGCCTTGGCGATCGCCCGCGACGGCTGGGTCTGCAGCGTGGCGTCCGGGCCGGCGACGACGCCGTGCGCGCCGATCTCGGCCAGCACCGTGCACCCCAGCTCGGCAGCCTTGGCCGCGGACATCACCACGACCGCGCAGGCGCCGTCGGAGATCTGCGACGCCGACGCCGCGGTGATCGTGCCGTCGGGTGCGAAGGCCGGCCTCAGCCGCGCCAGGCTCTCCGGGGTCGTGTCCGGGCGGATCCCCTCGTCCTCGCGGAACTCGATGGGGTCGCCCTTGCGCTGCGGGACGAGCACCGGGGTGATCTCGTCGTCGAACAGGCCGTTCTTCTGGGCTGCGGCGGCCTTCTGGTGACTGGCGGCGGCGAACGCGTCCTGCTCCTCGCGGGTCAGCCCGTACCGGCTGTTGGCCTGCTCGGTCAGCGCCCCCATGGCGACCTGGTCGAAGGTGTCGGTGAGGCCGTCGTGCGCCATCGCGTCGACCAGCGCGGTGTCGCCGTACTTCGTGCCGGTGCGCGAGCTGGGCAGCAGGTGCGGCGCCTGCGTCATCGACTCCATGCCGCCGGCGACCACGACGTCGAACTCGCCGGCCCGGATGAGCTGGTCGGCCAGGGCGATGGCGTCGATGCCGGAGAGGCAGACCTTGTTCAACGTGAACGAGGGCACCGACATGGGGATGCCGCCGGCGACCGCGGCCGGGCGGGCCGGGTTCTGCCCCGCGCCGGCCTGGATGACCTGGCCCATGATCACGTAGTCGACCTGGTCGCCGGTGATCCCGGCGCGCTCGAGGGCCGCCTTGATCGCGACGCCGCCGAGGTCGGCGGCGCTGAAGTCCTTGAGGGAACCCAGCAGGCGACCCATCGGCGTGCGGGCGCCGCCGACGATGACGGAGCGGGTGGGTGCGGGCTGGCTCATCGGGGCCTCCAGTGGCTCCGGCCGCCGCCGTTGGCGGCCTGCTCCGGGGCAGCGGCGCGACCTTCCGCGCCGCTGCGGGATCCGTCGAGGATAGGACCCCCCACGGTGATAGGACCCCCCACGGTGCGCCGGCACCGAGCAGCCACCGGCCCACCGGTGCGCGAGGTGACCCCGGACACAACGGGGTCCCGCAGCGGCGGGCGCCCCGGCAGGATGCGCCGCATGACCGACGCCGTGCCCGACGCCGCGCACAGCCGGCTGCCCGCCGGGATGTTCACCACCATCGACCACGTGGGCATCGCGGTGCCCGACCTGGACGAGGCGATCGCCTTCTACGCCGCCACCTTCGGGGTGCAGTCGGTGCACGAGGAGACCAACGAGGAGCAGGGCGTCCGGGAGGCGATGCTCGCCGTCGGTGACGGGGAGACCCGGGTCCAGCTGCTCGCCCCGCTCACCCCCGAGTCGACGATCGCGCGGTTCATCGGCCGCTCCGGCCCGGGCCTGCAGCAGCTCGCCTTCCGGGTGACCGACGTCGAGGCCGCCGCGCAGACGCTGCGCGACCGCGGCCTGCGGCTGCTCTACGACTCCCCACGCCGCGGCACCGCCGGCAGCCGGGTGAACTTCGTGCACCCCAAGGACGCCGGCGGCGTGCTGGTCGAGCTGGTGGAGCCGGCCGCCGCGCACTGACCGCCCGTCCGCGACACCGCCCTGCGGGCCCGCCACCGGGCGGCGATCGACCGCGTGCGCGGCCGCGGACGGGACGCACCGGGGTCCGGCCGGTGGCCCGACCCCGGGCTCCCTGGCCGTTGCCTGCGGAGCGGCCGGGGACACGCTGACCCGGGACCGGTTCTCTGCGAGGATGACGCGCATGAGCGACCCGCGTGACGACTTCTTCCGCGACGGCGGCCCCGGCTTCGACGTGGTGCGCAAGGGTTACGACCGGGAACAGGTGCACGAGACCCTCGCCGGGCTCGACGCCGACCTGCGGGTCGCGATCGCCGACCGGGACGCCGCTGTGGCGCGCTCCTCCGACCTGGCCCGGCAGCTGCAGGCCCTGCACGGTGAGGTCGAGTCGCTGCGCCGCCGCGCGGCCAGCGCCAGCGCCCCCACCTTCGAGAACATGGGCGAGCGCATCTCGAACATGCTGCGGCTGGCCGAGGAAGAGGCCGCGGAGATCCGCCGGGCCGCCCAGGAGGACGCCGCCCAGCTGCAGGCGGCGGTCGCCGCCGAGGCCGAGGCGGTCCGCGAGCGGATCACCGGCGAGGAGCGGGCGCTCGGCGAGCGGTCGGCCGCCAGCCGGGCCGAGGCCGAGCGGCTCGTCGCCGAGGCCCGGGCGCATGCCGAGCAGGTCGCGGTGAAGGCGCAGGCCCGCGCCGACGAGCTGGTGAGCAAGGCGCAGGAGCGGGTGGCCCGCCTCGACGCCGACTCGCAGGCCCGCCGCACCAAGGCGGAGGAGGACTTCGAGATCGCGATGCGCATCCGGCGCACCGAGGCCGCGCGGCTGGAGGAGGAGCGCGAGCGCGCGTCCGTCGCCGCCGCCCAGCAGCGCATCAGCACCGCCGACGAGCGGGCGCACCGCACCGTCACCGAGGCCGAGGCGTCGGCGGCGGCGATCCGGGCCGTCCGGGACGAGCTCACCCAGCGGCTCACCGAGGTGCGCACGCTGCTGGGGCAGCTGCCCGACCTCGGCGACCGCCCGGCACCGGCCACCCCCGCGGCCCAGCCGGCCGAGAAGCCGGCCCGGCCTGCGGCGGAGCAGCAGCCCGCGGCCCCCGCTGCCCAGCCGCCGGCCGCCCGCACCCAGTCGCTCCGGGTCCCGCCGCGTCCGGAGGAGCGGAGCGCGGCGTCCCAGGGCACGGCGCCGGAGAGCCAGGCGCCCGCGGCTCCGGCCCGGGAGGCGGAGGCCCCGAAGACGGAGGCCCGGGAGGCGGAGGCCCCGAAGGCGGAGGCCCCGAAGGCGGAGGCCCCCAAGACGGAGGCCCCCAAGGCGGAGGCCGCGACGCCGGGAGCCCCGCAGCCCGACCAGCGGCCGACCCCGACCCAGGCGGTGCCGCAGCAGAGCCCGGCAGCCCAGCCGGCTGCCGGGCCCCGGACCGCCCCGGCCACGCCCGCCCAGGCGGCGCCTGCCCAGGCCACCCCCGCCCCGGAGCAGTCCGCCGCGCCGGCGGGCAGCCTGGAACGACCGGCCGCCGAGCAGCAGCCCGCTCGCCCGGTCGCCGCGCCGCGGCAGACCCCGCCGGTGCCCCCGCGGAGCACCCCGCCCCGTGGCCAGCAGCCGACCACCCCGCCCGTCCCCGCCGGCACCGGCAGCGCCCCGGGCACCGGCTCGACCGAGTCCGGCCGCAGCTGATCGACGCCGGCGCAGGGTCCACCCGCGCCGGCCGGCCCACCTGACGAGGACCCGCCCCGGACCACCGGTGGCGGGTCCTCGCACGTCCGCCACCGGCCGTCCGCCCCGCGCGCCCACCCCGGTGGCCCGGCCTCCGTCCCCGTGTCAGGGTCGGGTGCGGGTGCGTGCCGGGCCGACTCCACCGGGTGGCCGGCCAGCCCGTACGACGAGACGCCGGGAGGACCCCCACCGTGCCCGACCCGACGCCGCCGGTCGGCCGTCGCCGCCCGGGCACCCGAAGGGCCCGGCACGCCGCGACGTCCCCGGGGCGCCGGCGTGCCGGCGTGCTCTGGCCGCTGACCGCGCTGGCAGTCCTGGCCGCCGTCGCCGCCCGGCGCCTGTCCGGTCCCCGGCTCCCCGGCGACGACGCGCTGGCCGCACCGGCGGCGGTCCTGCTCCGCGGGGACGGCGACCTCGCCCTGCTGTCTCCCGACGGGGTGGGGGCGCTGCACACCGCGGTCTACGCCACCGTCACCCGCGCCTTCGCCCGGCACGACACCCTGCTGGCCGCCGAACGGGAGCTGCTCGCCGGCGCCCTGCTGGTCACCGGGGTGCTGCTGTGGCGCACCGGCCGGCGACTGGGGCTGGGCGACGCCGGGTCCGCCCTGGCCGTGCTGGCGCTCGCGGCGGTGCCGGCGCTCGCGCCGCTGTCGGCCGCTGCATCGCCGGCCTGGCTGGCCCTGCCCTGGCTGCTCCTCGCCGCGTGGCTGCTGCTGTCCGGGCGCCCGTCACCCGCGGCGAGCGTGACCGCCGCGGTGGCCACCCTGCTCGGCGTCCTGCTCGCCCCGGACGCGCTGCTGCTCCTCGTCGTCGGCGTCGTCGCAGGCACCGCTGCGCGGACGCCGTGGCACCGGCTGCCCGGGCCGGCCGGCAGCCGCTCGCGCACGGCCCTGGTGCTGGCCGTCGTCGGCTCCGCGCTCGCCGCCGTCGCCACCCGGCTGCTCGTCGGCGTCTGGTACCCGCGGCCCGGAGACCCGGCGCGGTGGGGCGCGGGCACCGCGGAACTCGTGGCGCTCGGCGTCGCGCTGGCCGCCATCGCGGTGGTCACCCTCGTCCGGCTGCCGCGACTGCGCGGGCCCGGTGCCGCGCTGCTGGCCGGGACGCTGCTCGGCGTCGTCCCGCCCGGGGACCGGCTCCCGGCCCTGCTGACCTGCCTGCCGGTGGCGGCGCTGCTGGCCGCCGTGCTGGCCACCGGCGCGACCGTGCCGCTGACCGACCGGCTCGCCGCCACCCGCCCCGCCCTGGCGAGGTGGGTCCGGCCGGCCGCTGCCGTCGCCCTGGCGCTGCTCCTCGCCGCGGCGCTCCCCGCCGCGCTCATCGCACCCCGGGACGACCTCGGGGCGCAGGCGCACGCGCAGCTGGTGTCCTGGGCGGGCGAGCAGCTCCCCGACGACGCGGTGCTCGCCGCCGGCCCCCGGCTGGCCGCCGAGCTGGTGCACGCCGGCCTCGCCGCGGACCGGCTGGTCCCGGCCGGCGACCCGGTTCCCGCCGCGGCCGGCGACCCACCGCTGCGACTGCAGGTGACCACCGGCGAGGACCCGGCCGGGGATGCCCTCGCCCGCTTCCCGGCCGGCACCGCGGGGGACGACGCCCTGACCGTGGCCGACCCCGATCCGGCCGAGCCGACGGCGGAGCAGCTGGCCGCCCGGCGCGAGCTCGGCACGGCGTTGCTGGCCAACCCGGCCACGACGGCGCCACCGGCCGCCGCCGAGCTGCTGCGCTCCGGAGCCGTCGACCCCCGGATGCTCACCCTGCTCGCCGGGCTGGCGGCCCGGTTCGGCGTCGGGCTGGCCGACCTGCCGCCGGTCCCCGGGGAGTTGCCCGGCGTCCCGGCCCGCCAGGCCCTGCTCGGTTCCGTGGGCGGCGAGCCGCTGCCCGGGGACCCCGCAGCGGTCGACCGCCTGCGCGCCTGGCTCTCGGCCCAGCGCGCCCCCTACCGGCCGGCCCGGGTGACCACGGTCGACGACGGGCTGCTGCTGAGCTGGCCGCTGGCCCGGGACCCCGACGCCCTGGTGGCCCCGGGCGGAGGAGGATGACCCAGCGCCACCTCGTGG
Organism: Modestobacter sp. SYSU DS0290; assembly: GCF_054050955.1. NCBI lineage: Bacteria > Bacillati > Actinomycetota > Actinomycetes > Geodermatophilales > Geodermatophilaceae > Modestobacter > Modestobacter sp. SYSU DS0290. The sequence goes on along the minus strand of NZ_JBJHAI010000009.1, from coordinate 55,405 downwards.
GGACCCCGCGTGCAGAGAGCGGCGGGCGTGGGTAGGGGTGGCCGGACGTCCCGAACCGACAGGAGGAAGCCGATGTCCCGGCTGACCCGAGGCCCGCTGCTGCTCCTGCTGAGCGCGGGGCTGTGCGCGCTGGGGCTCGCCCCGGCTGCCGCGGCCCCCACCGAGGACACCGGGCTGGTGCGGATGATGCACCTGTCCCCGGACACCCCGTCGGTCGACGCCTACATCGACTCCGTCTCCGCGCCGGGCACCGGGGTGGTGCTCCCGGCGGTCACCTACGGCGACGTCTCGGACTACCGGTCGGTGCCCGCGGGCACGTACACCGTGAGCGCCCGTGCGGCCGGTGCCGACCCGGCCAGCCCGCCGGTGCTGGCCACCACCGTCACCGTCGAACCGGGCACCGCCACCACGATCGCCGGCGTCGGGTACTTCGCCGACCTCGGCTTCGCCGTCCTCCCGGACGACCTGACGCTGCCCCCGGCCGGCCAGGCCCGCGCCCGGGTGGTCAACGCGGCGGCCGGCGTCTCCCCCGTCGACCTCGCGCTGTCCGACGGGCCGCAGCTGGCCTCGGACCTGGAGTTCGCCCGCAACACCGAGTACCTCGACGTGCCCGGCGGCCCGGCCACGCTGACCGTGACGACGGCGGCCGGAGAGCCCACCGAGCTGCCGGTCGACCTCGCGGCCGGGTCGGTGTACACCGTGCTGCTCCTGGACCGCAGCGGTGGCGGGGTCACCGTGACCACCGTGCTGGACGCCGCCAGCCCCGGGGTCGTCCCGGTCGGCGGCGTGGAGGCCGGCGCGGGCGGCACCGCCGCCGGCGGGGGTGCGCCGGTCGGCCGCCTGGCGCTGGCCGCTCTCGCGGTCACCGCCCTGCTGCTCGCCGTCCGGGGCCGGGTCGCCCCCCGCGGCCGGGCGGCCCGGCACGCGGCGTCCTGATCCGGCGCGCGAGCACCAGGTGACCGAGGGCAGGCACCGGCGTCCGTCATCGCGGGTGACGCCACGGGTGCGGCTGGCGCTGGCCGCGGTCGGCGTCGTCGCCGGCGCGGCTGCGCTGCTCTCCCCCGCCCCGACCGCCCCGGCCCGCGCCGCGGCGCCCCCGGCGCCGGTCGTGGTCGCCGAGACGGCCACCACCACCGCTCCCGCGCCGGTGCGGGTGCGGATCCCGGCCATCGGCGTGGACAGCCCCCTGCCGGCCATCGGCGTCGACGACGCCGGCGCGCTGGTGCCCCCCGCCGACTTCACCCGAGCGGGCTGGTTCGCCGCCGGGCCGGCTCCCGGGCAGCCGGGCCCGGCCGTGCTCGCCGGCCACGTCGACGACCGCAGCGGGCCGGCGGTCTTCTTCCGCCTGGAGGAGCTGACCCCCGGCGACCAGGTGCTGGTCGACCGGGCCGACGGCAGCCAGGTCGCGTTCACCGTCACCCGGGTGGCCGCCTACCCCAAGACCGACTTCGCCACCGCGGAGGTCTACGGCCCGACCGGGGACCCGCAGCTGCGCCTGATCACCTGCGGTGGCGAGTTCGACCGCGACCGCCGGAGCTACACCGACAACGTGGTGGTCTACGCCACCGCAACATGAGGGAACGGCCCCGCCAGCGGGGCCTTCATCAGCGGCGGCGGAGCCGGCTGTCCCAGCAGACCCGGTGCCAGTGCCGGCGCAGGTCGGCGGCCGAGTCGGTGTCCCACGGGTCCAGGTCGGAGTCGCGGGCGTACGCCGGCCAGGTGACCACGTGCGGCGTCCCGGGGCGGATCTCCTGGTCGCAGCCCGGGCAGCGGTAGCTCTTCTCCCCCGCCGCGCCGGTGAGCGGTCGCACCGCCCAGTCGCCGTCGGGCGCCTCCTCCACCGGCGTGGACCGCGGGACGGGCCGCCGTGGGGTCGGCCGGGAACCGCGACCGGCCGGGGACGACCCGGCCCGGTCGCGGCGGGAGCCACCGCGGCGGGGCACCGCCCTACCGACTCGCGTGGTCGCGGAAGCCGCGACCGGTCGTGCGGCCCAGGTGGCCGGCGGTGACCAGGTGCCCCAGCAGCGGTGCCGGTGCCAGGCCGGGCTCGCGCGACTCCGCCCACAGCCGCTCCTGGGCCGCCAGAGCCACGTCCAGGCCGACGGCGTCCAGCAGGGCGATCGGGCCCACCGGGTAGCCGCAGCCCAGCGTCATCGCCGCGTCGACGTCGTCCGCGTCGGCGTAGCCGCTCTCCACCATGCGCACCGCGTCGTTGAAATGGGCGAACAGCAGCGCGTCGACCACGAACCCCGCCCGGTCCCGGCAGGAGACGGCGGGGACACCCGCCCGGTCGCAGACCGCGTGCCCGGTCGCGGCGGCGTCCGGGGCGGTGAGGACGGTGGCGACCACCTCGACCAGGCGCACCTCCGCCGGGGCCGGGCCAGGTACGTGCAGCCCGACGACGTCGGCGGGGCGGCCGCTGGCCTGCGCGCACTCGACGACCGGCAGGACCGACGTCGTGGTCGCCAGCACCGCGCCCGGCCGGGCGACCCGGCCGAGTTCGGCGAACAGGGCCCGGGTGGCCTCCCGGTCGCCACCGGCCGCCTCGACGACCAGGTCGGCGTCGGCCACCCCGGCCAGCTCCCCGGCGCCGGGGACGACCGTGACGGCGCAGCCGCCGGCGCCCAACCGCTCGGCGAGGGCCTCGGCCAGCGAACCGTCGCCGACCACGCCGACCGCGCGCACCGGCCGGGCGCCCTCGGCCGGACCGCCCGCGACGGGCGTCCGCGCATCGGCGACCACCTGCCCCGGGCCGAGGCCGGCGTAGGTGTGGAAGCCGCGGCCGGTCTTGCGGCCGAGCAGCCCGGCGGCCACCAGCTGCGTGAGCAGCGGGCTCGGCGCGTGCCGCCGGTCGCGCGTCTGCCGGAACACCGTCTCCAGCACCTCGAGCGCGACGTCGAGGCCGATCAGGTCCAGCAGCGCCAGCGGCCCCATCGGCAGGCCGCACGCCAGCCGCATCGCGGTGTCGAGGTCCTCCCGGCCGACGTGCCCGGCGTCGTACACGGCGACGGCCTGGTTGAGGTAGCCGAACAGCAGCGCGTTGGCGACGAAGCCGGCCCGGTCCCCGACCGTGACGGCGACCTTGCCCAGCCGGGCGCACAGCGCCTCGACGTCCGCGACGACCGACGGCTCGGTGACGACGGTGTGCACCACCTCGACCAGCCGCATCACCGGGGCCGGGTTGAAGAAGTGCATCCCGATCACGCGGCCGGGGCGCCCGGTGGCCACCGCCAGCTCGGTGACCGAGAGGCTGGAGGTGTTGGTCGCCAGCACCGTCTCCGGGCCGCACACCTCGTCCAGCGCGCGCAGCACCCGGGACTTGAGCTCCAGCCGCTCGGGCACCACCTCGACCACCAGCCCGGCGTCGGCGAGGCCGGCCATCGCGGTGGTGAACCGGATCCGGGAGAGGACGGCGTCCCGGTCGGCAGGGTCGAGCTTGCCCCGGGCGACGGCCTTGTCGGTGGAGGTCACGACGTGCTCGCGGCCCCGCTGCAGCGCCTCCTCGGTGACCTCGACGGCGGTCACCGACAGCCCGGCGCGGGCGAACACCTCGGCGATGCCGGCGCCCATCGTGCCCAGCCCCACGACGCCGACCTCGGTCAGTTCCCTGGCCACGCTGCCGTCCTCCCGTCCTCGGTTGACCGCCGGAGTCTCCCAGACCACGGGGCCGGCACGCCGCGAGGGCGGACCGGGTCGTCCCGCTCCCACCGGGGGTCTGACGTCCCGGGGCGGGACGTCAGACCCCCGGGTCACCGGGCCGGGGCGGAGCTGACGGCCGCCCCGACGACGGCACCGCGGACCGGGTCGCCGGAGTCGTCGTCGAGGAGCGCCCGGAGCGCCGGGTGGCGTCCGAGCCGGGCCCTCGCCCGGTGCAGCCGCACGCGGGCCGTGTTCGCGGTGATCCCGACGACCCGGGCCGCCTCGGACGGGCTCAGGCGTTCCCAGGTGGTGAGGGTGACCAGCTCCGGGTCCACGTCGCTGAGCGAGTCCAGCGCGCGGCGCACGGCCTCCTCGCGGCGGTCGCCCGCGGTGTCCGGCCCCGGCCCCGTGGCCTGCCCCGCTGCGTCCTCGACGTCCGACCGGGTCCACACCGACCGGTGGTGCTCGGCGAGCAGCCGGCGGGCGACGCCGAACAGCCAGAGCCGCCGCTCGTCCCCCGCCGGCAGGTCCGCCCGCCGGCGCCAGGCGACGAGGTAGACCTCGGCGAGCAGGTCCGGGGCGTCGTCGACCGGGGCCCGGCGGGACAGGTAGGCCAGCAGCGGGGCGCGGGTGTCCCGGAACAGCGCCTCGAACTGCGCCTGCTCGTCGCTCACCGGACACCGTGCAGCTCGTAGGCCGGGTCGGCGTCGATGACCGGGACGTACTCCCAGCCGCAGGTGCGGCTGTCGGCCACCGCGTCGAGGACCGCCTGTCGGTCGCCGGCCCGGGCCGCCTCGGCGAGCGGGCGCAGCCACCAGCGGTACGACCCGTTCTCCGGCGACTCCGCCGGAACCGGCTCCTGGTGGTCGGCGGCGAAGGTGAGGAAGGGCTCCCAGGTCAGCGCCGCGGTGAGCGTCTCCGCAGCGGCGGTCCGCGCCGCGACGTCCCCGGTGCCGTCGGCGGCCACCCAGGCGTCGGCCCAGGTGCACACGGCGTAGCCGGCGACCTCGGACCGCAGGCCGCTCTCGGTTCCGGTCGAGCCGGGATCGGGCCGGCTGAAGTACGCCAGGGCCCGGTCGCGCTGGGCCGCGTAGCCCGGCGCGAAGACGATGTCGGCCGTGGTCTCCTCGACCACTTGGGCCAGGTCGGTGCCCGCCCAGTCGAGGACCTCCCCCGACCCGCCGGCGCCGACCTCCCAGCCGGTCAGCTCCTCGCCGGTCCGGGTAGCGATGTACGCCGCGGCTGCCGCCGTGCCGCTGCCGGCCACGACGACGGCGAGCGTCACCGTCGCCAGCCGGGCCGTCCGCCGCCGGCGTCGCGCGGCCACCTCGCGGTCCCCGATCAGGCCCAGCCGGCGCCGCTGCAGGTCGTCACCGGGGCTCACCGGGTCGTCGTCCATGGCGGCCTGCACCCGCGACCACACGTCGGAGAGGACCTGCTCGTCCTCGGCCCCGGTCCGCTGGACCGTCCCCGCGCGCTGCAGCAGTGCGTCCAGCTCGTCGTCGTCCGGATCTCTCATGGGGGTCGCCCTTCGTGGAGGGGGCTGCGGTCCGCGGCCCGTCACCCACCACATGCGAGGCCATTACACGGCGGCAGCGAACCGTCACCGGCTGCCGTCCCGGCGGCCGGTCCGATCCGCCGCCGCAGTGCTCAGAAGAGCCGGGCGGAGGGGTCGTCGGTGCCCTTGAGGACGGCGTAGTCGACGGTGACGCAGTCGATGCCCCGGTCGGTGGCCAGCACCCGGGCCTGCGGCTTGATCTCCTGCGCGGCGAACACGCCCTTGACCGGGGCGAGCAGCGGGTCGCGGTTGAGCAGCTCCAGGTAGCGGGTGAGCTGCTCGACGCCGTCGATCTCCCCGCGCCGCTTGATCTCCACCGCCACCGTCGTGCCGTCGGCGTCCCGGCAGAGCAGGTCGACCGGGCCGATGGCGGTGGGGTACTCCCGGCGCACCAGCGACCAGCCCGCGCCGAAGGTCTCCACGTGCATCGCCAGCAGCCGCTGCAGGTCGGCCTCGACGCCGTCCTTCTGCAGGCCGGGGTCGACGCCGAGCTCGTGCCGGGAGTCGTGCTCCACCGACTCGATGGTGATGATGAGCTGCTCGCCGGCCTTGTTGGTGACCGTCCAGGTGCCGGTGCCGTCGGTCAGCTCCTCCTTGAGCGAGCACGGCGGGCTCATCCAGTTCAACGGCTTGTAGGCCCGGTCGTCGGCGTGGATGGACACCGACCCGTCGGCCTTCACCAGCAGCAGCCGCAGCGCGGGCGGCAGGTGGGCGGTGAGCCGCCCGAGGTAGTCGACGGAGCAGCGGGCAATGACCAGACGCACGGACGGCGACGCTACCGGGCCGCGGAACCGCACGCCCGCCCCCTTCGTCCTGGTGGTGTGCGCCTGATCACCACGCTCCGTGCGACCGCCCTCGCCGGCCTGCTGGCCGTGCTCGCCGCCTGCGCCGAGGGCGGGAGCACCGCGGCGCCGTCCAGCCCCGACCCCGCCCTGCCGTCCAGCCCCGGCCTCGAGCTGCCGGACGACGCCGACGCGCTGGTGCTCGCGGTGGAGCACACCGGCGGGTTCACCACGCCGGAGATGCTCGCCGCCCGGCTGCCGGTGGTGGCCGTGTACGCCGACGGCCGGGTGGTCACCGAGGGCCCGGTCGTGGCGATCTACCCGGGCCCCGCCTGGCCCAACGTGCAGGTGCAGCAGGTCGACCGGGACGCCGTGCGGGAACTGGCCCAGCGGGCGCTGGACGCCGGGCTCGCGGAGGACGGGGACCTCGGGTCACCGCCGCTGGCCGACGCCACCACCACCCGATTCACCCTGCAGACCGCCGAGGGCACCTACGTCCGGGAGGCGTACGCGCTGGACGAGGGGCGCGACTGGCCCGACAGCGGGCTGACCGAGGACCAGCAGGAGGCGCGGTCCCGGCTCGCCGACCTGCGCGACGCCCTCACCGACCTGACCGCCACCCTCGGCGAGGGCGTGGCGGGTGGCACCGAGCAGTACGAGCCCACCGCCGTCGCAGCGCTGGTCCGGCCCTGGACCGAGCCGGCCGACGGCCTGGCGTCCCCCGAGGTCGCCTGGCCCGGGCCGGCGCTGCCGGGTGAGCCGCTCGCGCCGGGGGTCACCTGCCTGGCCGTCGAGGGCGAGCAGGCCACCGCGGTGGCCGCCGCCGCCCGGGAGGCCACCACGCAGACGCCATGGGTGGGGTCCGACGGCACACGGTGGGCGGTCACGTTCCGCCCGCTGCTGCCGCACGAGCAGGGCTGCGCCGACCTGACCAGGTGACCTGCGCGGCACCGGCCGGGGGCGCCGGGCGTGTCGTGGGCCGGCCCCGCCCCGGGGCTGCCAGTGTCGCTCCGTGCGGCGACCGACGACCCTGCTGGCCGGGTCACCGCGCGAGCAGTGGGCGCTGGCCGGCCTCGTCGTCCTGCTGGTGGTCGCCGCCCCGCTGGCGGCGCTGCGCGGGGACGGGGTGCTGACCGCGCTGGTGACCGCCGCGCCGGCCGGCCTCGGCCTGCTGGTCGCCTACGCCGCGGTGCTCACCGCCGACCGCGCCCGGCACGACGACGGCGGGACCGCGCGCGCGGCGCTGGACGCGACGGCGCCGGTCGTCTCGGTCCGGGTGGCCGACGTGCTGGCCTCCCGCGGGGGCGGCGACGTCCGCTTCGAGGTGCTGCTGGAGGTGGAGAACCACGGCAGCACCCCGGTGGTCGTCGAGCCGGGGCGGGCCTCCCGCGGCCGGTTCCGCGAGGCCCGGCCGCTGGCCCTGGCGCCGCGCCGTGGCGGCGCGCACCCCGGCCCGCACGTGCGCTGCCTGACCCTGCAGCTGGTGGTGCCGGCCCCCGAGGTCGCCGCGGGGCTGGCCGCCTGCACCGGCCGGCGGTTCGGCTGGACCGGCGTCACGGTGGTGCTGCTGGTGCACAACCTGGGGCGGACGGTCACCGACGAGCTGCGGTTGGCCTTCGACCTGGAGCCCTTCACGCGCGGCTCCGACGGCGGGTGGGTGTGGACCGATGCCCCGCTCACCGACGACGGCGGCTGGGGCTGGCTGGCCGGCCGGTCCTACCGCGACCTCCCCCAGCCCGCCTGAGGGAAGCTGGCCGACGTGGCCGACCCCGAACCGTCGACGCCCACCAGCCCGCGCCCGGTGCTCCGTGGCATCTCCACCCAGGGCTGGCGGGACCTGGCGTTCCTGCACTGGGCGGTCGACCCGGCCGTGGTGGCGCCGCTGCTGCCGGCCGGGACGGTGCCCGACCTGCACGAAGGTGTCACCTACGTGGGCCTGGTGCCCTTCCGGATGGTCCGGATCGGCCTGTTCGGCAGCCCCGGCCTGCCCTACCTGGGCACGTTCGCCGAGACCAACGTGCGGCTGTACTCGGTGGACGCCGCCGGTCGCCGGGGCGTGGTCTTCCGGTCGCTGGACGCCGAGCGGCTGCTGCCGGTGCTCGCCGCCCGGTGGGTGGCCCGGCTGCCCTACCTGTGGTCACGGATGCGGGTGGAGCGCAGCGGCGACCGGGTGCGCTACACCTCCACCCGCCGCTGGCCGGGGCCCCAGCCGGCGGCGAGCCGGGTGGAGCTGCGGATCGGAGAGCCGCTGCCCGGTGAGGACCCGCTGGCCCGGTTCCTCACCGCCCGCTGGGGGCTGCACCGACCGGGGCGGCGCGGGCCGGTCTACTGGCCCAACGAGCACCCGGAGTGGCCGCTGTACGACGCGGAGCTGATCTCCCTGGAGGAGTCGCTGCTGGCCGCGGCGGGGCTGCCGGGGGTCACCGGCGCCCCGGACAGCGTGCTCTTCTCCCCCGGCGTCGACGTCCGGTTCGGCCCCCTGCTCCGCTGAGCCCGGTCCCGGCGGGCGTCCGCCGGGACCGGGCCCCACCGGTCAGACGGTCGTCGGCTGCGGCGTGCGCAGATCCCGGTCGACGCCGTCCTCGCCGGTCGCGGCGCGCAACGGGTCGGCGGTGCGGGTGGCGTTGAAGCGGGCGAGGTCCAGGATGCCCTCGCGCTTGGCGACGATGGTGGGCACCAGGGCCTGACCGGTGACGTTGGTGGCGGTGCGGCCCATGTCCAGGATCGGGTCGACCGCCAGCAGCAGCCCCACACCGGCCAGCGGCAGGCCCAGGGTGGACAGCGTCAGCGTGAGCATGACGACCGCGCCGGTGACGCCGGCGGTCGCGGCGGAGCCGACCACCGACACCAGCGCGATGAGCAGGTAGTCGGTCAGCGAGAGGTCGACGTCGAAGAACTGCGCCACGAAGATCGCCGCCAGCGCCGGGTAGATCGCGGCGCACCCGTCCATCTTGGTGGTCGCGCCCAGCGGCACGGCGAAGGACGCGTAGCTGCGCGGGACGCCGAGGTCGGCCTCGGTCACCCGCTGGGTCACCGGCAGCGTGCCGATCGAGCTGCGCGACACGAAGGCCAGCTGGATGGCCGGCCAGGCACCGGCGTAGAAGCGCAACGGTGAGAGGCCGTGCAGCTTGAGCAGCACCGGGTAGACGACCAGCAGCACGATCGCGAGCCCGGCGTAGACCGCGCCGACGAAGACGCCCAGCGAACCGAGCGAGGTCCAGCCGTAGCTGGCCACCGCCTTGCCGATCAGGCCGACGGTGCCGATCGGCGCCAGCAGGATGACCCACCAGAGCACCTTCTGCACGATCGCCAGCACCGAACGCGTCACCGACAGGAACGGCTCGGCCGCCTCGCCGACCTTGAGCGCGGCGATGCCGATCGCGACCGAGACGACGATCAGCTGCAGGATGTTGAAGCTGACGCCGCCGGAGCCGTTGCCCTCGAGGCCGAGGAAGTTCGCCGGCACCAGGCCGGTCAGGAAGTCCCACCACGACCCGGTGGTCGCCGGCTCGGCGGCCTGGCCGGCATCGACCGAGCTGTTGTCGCCGGGCCGGGTGAGCAGGCCGAGGGCGATGCCGATGGAGACGGCGATCAGCGAGGTGATCGCGAACCACAGCAGGGTCTGCCCGGCCAGCCGGGCGGCGTTGGACACCTGCTTGAGGTTGGCGATGCTCACCACGATCGCGGTGACGATCAGCGGGACGACGATCGCCCGCAGCAGCCCCACGAACGTGTTGCCGATCGTGGTGAGGGTGCTGGTCAGCCAGTTGGCGTCGGTACCGGGGACCAGCACCCCGTCGACGAAGGAGCCCTCGACCGGGCCCATCGCGCGGGCGACGAGCCCGAGGGCGATGCCGACGACGAGGCCGAGGAGGACCTGGACCGCGAAGGGGACGCGGCGCAGACGTGCGAGCACGGTGGTGTGCCTTTCGAAGGAGGGATGCGGGAACGGGCGCCGGACCGCGGTCAACGGTCGGCGGTCATCCGCCCGAAGTCGATGACGCGCCGCCGCGTCAGCCCCCAGAGATCACCCACGCGGGAGGGAAGGCAGCGCCGAGGAGCATCCATTCCCGGCGGTGAGCATGATCACCGCCGGACCGGCCCGTCGTCCGGGAGTCGCACCCCCGTGCTACTCCCGGTGGACACCGGTCGCTACCTCGGGTGGATGTGCGCGGCCCCCTCGGGCGAGCAGGCTCGGCGCATGCCGTCCCCGGGGAGCCGACCGTGACCGACGCCGTGCTGACCTGGGTGCACGACCTGATGGCCTCACCGTGGGTGCTCGTCGCCCTCTTCACGCTGGCCGCCGTCGACGGCTTCTTCCCGGTGGTGCCGGGTGAGAGCGTGGTCATCACCGCCGGGGTGTTCGCCGCCACCGGTCAGCCCGACCTGCCGGCGGTGATCGCCGCCGCGGCGGTCGGCGCGTTCGCCGGCGACCACGTCTCCTACCTGCTCGGCCACCTCGCCGGCCCGGGCCTGCGGTCCCGCGCGCGGCCCGGCAGCCGCCGCCGTGGTGCGCTCGACCGGGCCGAGCGGCTGCTCACCCGGCGCGGGGGCGTCCTGCTGGTGACCGCCCGCTACGTGCCCGGCCTGCGGACGGCGGTCACCCTGACCGCCGGTGCGGTCGGCTGGCCGCTGCGGAGGTTCACCCCGTTCGCCGCGCTCGCCGCGCTGACCTGGGCGGGCTGGTCCGCCGGGATCGGGTACGTCGGCGGCCTGGCCTTCGAGCGGGACCCGCTGCGGGGTCTGCTCCTGGGGCTGGGCCTGGCACTGGGCCTGGCCGCGCTCGGCGAGCTGGTCCGGGCCCTGCTGCACCGTCGGCGCCCCCGGGCCGACGAGCCCGCCGATCCTCCCCAGGCACCGGAGCCGGTGTCGGCCGGCTGAGCGGGCAGCGCCGCCACGACCCACCGGGACAACCGATACCAGGACGTTCCGCCACCGCCGGTCCTGCGGGACACTGCGAGGGTGATCGGGAGCACATCGTCGCCGTCTCCTCCGTCCGTCGCCCTGTCCCCTGCCTGGCTGCACCGGGTGCTCGACGCCGCGCGCACCCGGCTGGGCATGGAGGTGGCCTGGATGTCGACGTTCACCGAGAGCACCCAGCACATCCAGGCCGCCACCGGTGCGCTGGACGCCATGCACGTGCACGAGGGGATGGAGCCCCCGCTCGAGGGGTCGTTCTGCGTGCGGGTGCTCAGCGGGCAGCTCCCCCCGGTCGTCACCGGCGCCCGCCGCCACCCCGGGACGCGCGACCTGGCGGTCACCACCGACCTCGGCATCGGCTCCTACGTGGGTGCGCCGGTCCGGAACCCGGACGGCCGCCCGATCGGGATGCTGTGCTGCGTCAGCCAGGACGACGGCGCCCACCTGGACGGCGCGGCTGCGCGCACGCTGGAGCTGCTGGCCGACCTCATCGCCGACCGGCTGGCCGAGCCGCTGCCCGAGCCCCCGGCCGACCCCGCCGGGCGGGTGCGCGAGGTGCTCAGCGAGGGGGCGGTCGTCACCCACGTCCAGCCGATCGTCGACCTCGGGACCGGTACGACCGTGGCCTACGAGGCGCTGGCCCGGTTCCCCGAGGTCGAGGACGGTCCGGCACAGCTGTTCAGCGCCGCGGCCGCGGCGGGGCTGGGGGTCGAGCTGGAGGAGCTGGCCGCCCGCGCCGCGCTCGCCGTGGCCCCCCGCCTGCCGGCGGGCCGACCGCTGGGGGTGAACCTCTCCCCGCAGGCGCTGCAGTGCCGGTCGGTGACCGGTCTGCTGCTCGACCACCGGCACCTCGACCTCTCGGTCGAGGTCACCGAGCACAGCCCGATCGAGGACTACGACGCCCTGGACCGCGTCCTCCGCTGTCTGCGCGAGGCCGGCATCGGGCTGACCGTCGACGACGTCGGCGCCGGGTACGCCAGCCTCCGGCACGTGCTGCGGCTGCGCCCCGACGTCGTCAAGCTGGACATCGCGCTGGTCACCGGCCTGCACCTCGACCCGGCCAAGCAGGCGCTGGTCACCGCCATGGTCAGCTTCGCCGCCGCGACCGGCACACGGCTGGTGGCGGAGGGGGTCGAGGAGCTCGCCGAGGTCGAGTCGCTGCGCACCCTGGGCGTGTGCCAGGGCCAGGGCCACCTGTTCGGCCGCCCGGCGCCCCTGCTCTGAGCCGCCCGGAGCACCCGGGGGCCGGCAGGAGAGGATCGCTGCACGCGTCGTCGAGGTGAGGAGCAGCGTGGTGGAACCCGTTCGGTTCGGACTGGTGGGGTACGGCTTCGGTGGCCGGTACTTCCACGCCCCGCTGCTGGCGGCCGCGGCTGAGGTCGACCTGGTCGGCGTGGTCACCTCATCGGCGCAACGACGCGAGCTGGTGGCCCGCGAACACCCCGGGACGGCGACGTTCGGCTCGCTCGCCGAGCTGCGCGCGGCCGGGGCAGAGGCGGTGGCGATCTCCACCCCCGCCGACTCGCACAGCGCGCTGACCGACCAGGCGCTGGACCTCGGCCTGGCCGTCGTGTGCGACAAGCCGTTCGCGCTGGACGCCGCCGCCGCGCGGGCCAGCGTCGAGCGGGCCGAGCGGCTGGGCCTGGCGCTCTCGCCGTACCAGAACCGGCGGTGGGACTCCGACTTCCGCACCGTCCAGGCGCTGGCCGAGGCCGGCACGCTCGGCACGATCACCCGGTTCGAGTCCCGCTTCGAGCGGTTCACCCCCGAGCCCGGGCCCGCGCCCGCCGGCGGCGGCACGCTGCTGGACTTCGGCAGCCACCTGGTCGACCAGGCGCTGGTGCTGCTCGGCCCGGTGACGTCGGTCTACGCCGAGTGGCGGGTGCGTGCGAGCGGGCTGGACGACGACGTCTTCGTCGCCCTCACCCACGCGAACGGTGCCCGCTCGCACCTGGCCGGCAGCTGGAGCGAGGGTGCGCCGGGTGACCGCTTCCGGGTCACCGGCACCGCCGGCAGCTACGTCGTCGGTGGGCCGATGGACGGCCAGGAGGCGGCCCTGCTCGCCGGGGAGACCCCGGCGACCCTCGGCCGGGACTGGGGCGCCGAGCCGGAGGCGCGCTGGGGCCGGGTCTGCCGGGGCGACCACGCCGACCGGGTCCCGACGCTGCCCGGCGCCTGGGACACCTTCTACCCGACCTTCGCCGCCGCGGTGCGCGGCCTCGGCCTGGTGCCGGTGGAGCCCCGGGACGCCGTCGCCAGCCTCACCGTGCTCGACGCCGCCCGCCGCAGCGCCACCGAGGGCGTCGTCGTCCGGCTCGGGTAGCGGCCGGGGCGGTACCGGTGGGCGTCGCCCCGGAGCAGCAGGAACGCCGCCCCCGAGCCGGGCAGCGCCTGGGCCAGCGAATCAGCCACGCGTAGCCGAACTGCGGCAGCAGCCCTCGGCCCACCGCCCGGACGCTGCCGGCGCCGGCCGCCAGCAGGACCGCGAGACCGGTCGCCGTCCCGACCGGGGAGTCCCGCACCGGGTCACGCACGGAGACGGCGGCGCTGAAGGCAACGGCATGCCGCCGCAGTCCAGGCAGGCAACCGACCGGTGACGACGCCTCGCCCGCGCAGTGGGAGTGGCACACTCGGTCGCGGGTCGGTGACGGGCCGGCCCGCGGCCAGCCAGGAGGTCGACGTGCCGATCGACGCCGGGAGTCTGCACTACCTCGTCGGGCCGGTCATCGCGCTGGTCATGCTGGGCCTGATCGGGCTCTTCCTGCGCTGGGCGTTCGCCTCGGACTCCTCGACGAAGCCGCGCCGGCCCGAGGAGCTGCTCACCCCGGTGGCGACGATGACCCGCCGGGAGTCGGCGCTGGCCTTCCGCGCGGTGCTGTCCGACGCCGGGATCCGGTCGACGATCCGGCACCCGGCCGCCCACCGTTCCGACGTGCTGGTCTTCCCCGAGGACCTGGCGCGCGCCCGCGCGCTGGCGCTGTCCTTCCAGGGGCAGTGAGCCCGGACCGCCCTGGGCAGCCGGCGTCAATTGGCGCCACAGCCAGCGGACGGCGGTGCATCAGGGAGATGGAGCCACACCGCCAACGCGGAGGACGAACCCCGGAGAACCGGCTCGAGCAGCAGCGAGCAGCCCGGCAGGACCCCGACGGCGACCGGCTGACTGCCGAGCAGGAGCACTTCGGCGTGCTGCGCCCCGCACCGGGCGTCAGCGCCCGCGGCACCCAGTAGCCCCGCGCGCGCAGGGACCGGGGGTCAGCCCGGGCGCTCGGTCCGTTCGATCTGCACCCCGACGCCACGCAGCTGCTCCAGGAAGGCCGGGTAGCCGCGGTCGATGTGGTGCACGTCCTGCACCTCGGTGATGCCGTCGGTGAGCAGGCCGGCGAGCACCAGGCCGGCGCCGGCCCGGATGTCGGTGGCGAGCACCGGCGCGCTGGACAGCCGCTCCCGGCCGCGGACCACCGCGTGGTGGCCGTCGATCCGCACGTCCGCCCCGAGCCGGACCAGCTCGTTGACGAACATGAAGCGGCCCTCGAAGACGTTCTCGGTGATCAGCGCGGTGCCCGTGGACACCGCGGCCAGCGCGACCGCCATCGGCTGCAGGTCGGTCGGGAAGCCCGGGAAGGGCAGCGTGACGATGTCGACGCCGCGGGGCCGGTCCTCCATCGCGACCCGCACGCCGTCGGGGCGGGCCTCGACGGTGGCGCCTGCGGCGACCAGCTTCTCCAGGGGGACCGTGAGGTGGTCGGCGACCGCGCGCTCCACCAGGACGTCGCCGCGGGTCATCACCGCCCCGATCGCCCAGGTCCCGGCGACGATCCGGTCGGGCACGGTCGTGTACTCGACCGGGTGCAGCTCGCTGACCCCCTCCACGGTGATCGTGGAGGTCCCGGCGCCTTCGATCCGGGCGCCCATCGCGGTGAGCATCCGGCACAGGTCGACGATCTCCGGCTCGCGGGCCGCGTTGTCGACGACCGTGGTGCCCTGGGCCAGCGCGGCGGCCATCACCAGGTTCTCGGTGGCCCCCACCGACGGGAAGTCCAGCCAGATGGAGGTGCCGACCAGCGTCGGGGCGGTGGCGATCAGGAAGCCGTGCTCGTTGACCACCGTGGCGCCCAGCCGCTCGAGGCCGGCGACGTGCATGTCGAGGCCGCGGGAACCGATCGCGTCACCACCGGGCAGGGCGACCTTGGCGGTGCCCAGCCGGGCGACCAGCGGGCCGAGCACGCTGATCGAGGCCCGCATCCGGCGCACCAGGTCGTAGTCGGTCTCGCTGGAGGGCCGCTCCGGGACGTCGATGAGCACCCGGCCGCCGCCGCTGTGGCTCTCCCCCTCGCGCACCGGGTACCTCTCGTAGCTGACCCCGCACCCCAGCCGGCGCAGCACCTCGCTCATGATCTCGACGTCGAGGATGGCGGGGACCTCGTCGAGGGTGGTCCGCCCCGGGGCGAGCAACGCGGCGGCCATGAGCTTCAGGGCGCTGTTCTTCGCGCCGGTGACCCGCACCCGGCCGCGCAGCGACGTACCGCCGGTCACCTCGAAGCACTCCACCGGGACACCTTACGGCGGCCCTGCTGCGGGCCCCACCGCGAGCGGGCCAGCGGTGGCGGCACCGCTGGGACCTTCTCCTAGGCTCCTGGTCATGACCGTCCGGCTGACCCGCATCTACACCCGCACCGGTGACGCCGGCCAGACGCACCTGGGCGACATGTCCCGGGTGACGAAGACCGACCGGCGGCTGGTCGCCTACGCCGACGTCGACGAGACCAACAGCGTGCTGGGCGTCGCGCTCGCCCTGGGCGCACCCACCCCCGAGGTCGGTGCACTGCTCAGCTCGGTGCAGAACGACCTGTTCGACGTCGGCGCCGACCTGTCCACGCCGGTCGTCGCCGAGCCCGCACACCCGCCACTGCGGGTCACCGCCGCCTACACCGAGCGGCTGGAGGCGGCGTGCGACGAGCACAACGCGCAGCTGCCCGCGCTGACCTCGTTCGTGCTGCCCGGTGGGACACCGCTGGCGGCCCTGCTACACCAGGCCCGCACGGTGGCCCGCCGGGCCGAGCGCAGCGTGTGGGCGCTGCTGGAGGTCGACGCGGCGCACACCAACGCCGAGACCGCCCGCTACCTCAACCGGCTCTCGGACCTGCTGTTCATCCTGGCCCGCCGGGCCAACCCGGACGGCGACGTGCTGTGGGAACCCGGCGCGCACAGCGGCGTGCACGCCCAGCGGGAGACCCGCGACCGCAGCTGACCGGGGCCCCGTCAGGCCCCGTCCCGAGGCTCGTCCCGAGCGTGCGAGGGATGAGGAGGACGGGGTCCTTCATCCGGCCCGGGCGGGCGAGGGCTGGGGGGCGGCGGGCCTTCAGCGGTCGACCGGCGGGGCGGACTCGATCCAGGACAGGAACCCGGTCACCGTCGAGGGGTCCATCGCCAGCTCCTGCGGGCCGGCGCCGGTGCGGCAGGTCAGCACCACGCTCTCGGCGGGCAGGGCCAGATCTCCCTCGTCCGGCCGGCGTCGCGCGTCGACCCGGAACTCGCCGCGGCACAGCCGCTGGTTGGGCCGCACCGAGAGCGACAGCGCCCGGTACCAGAGCAGGGTGTCGCCGGAGTACCAGGCGACACCGAGCGCCCACCGGCCGCCGTCGGAGGGACGCAGCCACATCGTCACCGCGCCCAGCCCGGAGAGCAGGAACCGGCGACGCAGCAGGAAGGCGGCGACCAGCGCGACCACCAGCAGCCCGGCGACGACCAGGACGAGGGTGGTCACCGGGGCGGGGCTGGCGGGCGCAGGGGGACGGTCCGGGCGATCAGGCGTCCTGACCGGCGGCGCGCAGTCGGGACTGGGCGCGCCGCGCGGCCGCGACGGCCTCGGGGTCGTCCCCGGCCTGCTGGGCGCGGCGCAGCGCCTCACGCGCCCGCTCGACGTCGATCTCGTTCGCGAACTCGGCGGTCTCGGCCAGGATGGAGACCCCTTCGCCGGTCACGGAGAGGAAGCCACCGTGGGCGGCGACGACGAGCTCCTCGCCGGAGTCCTGCTGGATCCGGACGACGCCACCGGGAGCCAGCTCGCCGAGCAGCGGAGCGTGGCCGGCCAGCACTCCGAGCTCACCCTCGGTCGTCCGCGCGATCACCCGGGTGGCCTCACCGGACCAGATCATCCGCTCCACGGCCACGAGCTCGACCTGCAGGGTCGCCACGACACTCCTCGGGGGTCACCGGGCCGGCGAGCAGCCGGCGGTGCGGGCCGCCGGTCCGGCTGGACACGGCGACGGGTCATACCACTGTAACGGCACCGGCGACGGGCAACCCGTCCAGGGTTTCCCGTCCCCGCCGCAGCCACGGGCCCGTCCTCCGGCAGGGGCCGGCCGCGGGCGGAGCGAGTGGTGGGAGCCGGAGGGACCTCGTCAGGCGCTGCGGCGGTAGACGACGGTCCACCGGCCGAGACGCACCTGCGGATGCCACACGACCGAGGGGGGTGCCCACTCCTGGTCGGCGAAGGAGCGGCCCTCGACCGGCGCGTACGGGGGCCAGCTCCACTCCAGCGCATCGGCGGGCAACGACCCGTCGTCGGCCTCGCTGCTGGATCCCGTCGCGAGCCTGCGCGTGACGGGGGGCAGGAAGGTCCTTCTGCTGTGCACGAGCCGAACTCCCCGGTGCTGCGCCCGCCGACCGGGCGCCTTCCCGACCATCGTCGTCACCCCGGGCCCGTTCCTTGAGCCCCCGGGTGCGCCGACCACCCGATCGAGGGCACCGCGGCTGCGCGTCGTCACCCTCCGCGTGGGCAGAACGACGACGGCCGGGCCCCCGAAGGGAACCCGGCCGTCGCAACACGATGGAACGGCCCCGTCCAGGGGCTCACCCCGAGCGTGCGAGGGGTGAGGAGGACGGGGTCCTTCGTCAGCTCTTCTTGAGCTTGTCGAAGTTCCGCTCGAGGTCCTCGAGGCCACCGCACATGAAGAAGGCCTGCTCGGGGACGTGGTCGTACTCGCCGGCCGCGACCGCCTTGAACGCCTGCAGCGTCTCCGACAGCGGCACGTAGGAGCCCGGCTGACCGGTGAACGCCTCGGCGACGAACATGTTCTGCGACAGGAAGCGCTCGATGCGACGGGCCCGGTTGACGGTGACCTTGTCCTCCTCACCGAGCTCGTCGATGCCGAGGATCGCGATGATGTCCTGCAGCTCCTGGTACCGCTGCAGGATCCGCTGCACCTCGCGGGCGATGTCGTAGTGCTCCTGCCCGATGTACTGCGGGTCGAGGATCCGGCTGGTGGAGTCCAGCGGGTCGACGGCCGGGTAGATGCCCTTCTCGGAGATGGGCCGGGAGAGCACCGTGGTCGCGTCGAGGTGGGCGAACGTGGTGTGCGGCGCCGGGTCGGTGATGTCGTCGGCAGGCACGTAGATCGCCTGCATCGAGGTGATCGACCGGCCGCGGGTCGAGGTGATCCGCTCCTGCAGCGTGCCCATCTCGTCGGCCAGGGTCGGCTGGTAACCCACCGCGGAGGGCATCCGCCCGAGCAGCGTGGAGACCTCGGAACCGGCCTGGGTGAACCGGAAGATGTTGTCGATGAAGAGCAGCACGTCCTGGTCGGCCTCGTCGCGGAAGTACTCCGCCATGGTCAGCGCCGACAGCGCGACCCGCAGCCGGGTGCCCGGCGGCTCGTCCATCTGGCCGAAGACCAGCGCGGTCGAGTTGATGACGCCGGACTCGGTCATCTCGGTGATGAGGTCGTTGCCCTCGCGGGTCCGCTCCCCCACCCCGGCGAAGACCGAGACGCCACCGAACTCCTGGGCGACGCGGCGGATCATCTCCTGGATGAGCACCGTCTTGCCCACACCTGCACCGCCGAACAGGCCGATCTTCCCGCCGCGCACGTAGGGCGTCAGCAGGTCGATGACCTTGATGCCGGTCTCGAGGAGGTCGGTGCGGCCCTCGAGCTGGTCGAACTTCGGCGCGTGCCGGTGGATCGTCCAGTGCGGGGCGTCCTCGCCGTAGCCGGGGGTGTCCAGGCACTCGCCGAGCGCGTTGAACACGTGCCCGGTGACGGCCTCGCCGACGGGGACGGAGATCGCCGAGCCGGTGTCGGTGACCGGGGCCCCACGGACCAGGCCGTCGGTCGGGGCCATGGAGATGGTGCGGACCACGTTGTCACCCAGGTGCTGGGCGACCTCGAGGGTCAGCGTCTTGCGGAGGTCGGCCAGGGTGACGTCGACCTTCAGCGCGTTGAACAGGTCGGGCATCGCGTCGCGGGGGAACTCGACGTCGACGACCGGCCCGGTGACCCGGACGACGCGGCCGGAGCCGGTCGTCTCCCGGGTGGTCGGACGGTCCTCGGTGACGGTCATCTGTGCTGCTCTCCTGCCCTCGGGCTCGGTGGTCCTACGTCTTCAGTGTCCCCGGCGGCGGCGGTCTGCGCCGCCGCCGGGGACGGTGGAACGGGTGCGGGGCTCAGTCGTCCCTACCCTCAGTCGTCCTGGCCCGCGGAGACCAGCGCGTCGGCGCCGCCGACGATCTCGCTGATCTCCTGGGTGATCTCCGCCTGCCGGGCCTGGTTGGCCTGGCGGGACAGGTTCTTGGCCAGCTCCTCGGCGTTGTCCGAGGCGGACTTCATCGCCCGCCGCCGCGACGCCGACTCCGAGGCCGCGGCCTCCAGCATCGCCGCGTAGATGCGGGTGGTGACGTACTTGGGCAGCAGGGCGTCGAGCAGCTGCTCCGGGGAGGGCTCGAACTCGTAGGAGGCGACCGGCTCGGACCGGTCGGACCCGTTGCCGGACTGCCCCTCCTCGAGCTCGTCGACCTCCTCGACGACCAGCGGCGCCATCCGCTTGGCGACGGGCACCTGGGACAGCAGCGAGCGGAACTCGGTGTAGACGATGTGCAGCTCGTCCACGCCCAGCAGGCCGTCGGCCCCGGCGTCGCCGTCGGCGTCGTCCTCACCTGCGGTGAAGGCCTCGATGAGGGTGCGGCCGACCTCCTGGGCGTTCTCGTACCCGGGCTGCTCGGAGAAGCCGGTCCAGCTGTCCTCGATGGCGCGCTCGCGGAACCGGTAGTACGTCTCGCCCTTGCGGCCGACGACGTACAGCAGCGGCTCCTTGCCCTCGTCCCGCAGCAGACCGAGGAGCTCCTCGGTGCGCCGCAGGACGTTGACGTTGTAGGAGCCGGCGAATCCCCGGTCGGAGGTGATCACCAGGACCGCCACCCGGCGCGGGTTCTCCCGCTCGGTCAGCAGCGGGTGGTCCAGGCTGGCGGAGCCCGCCAGCGCCGAGAGCACCCGGGTGATCTCCCGGGAGTAGGGCTTGGAGGCCTCCACCCGGGCCTGGGCACGCACGATGCGGGCACCGGCGATCAGCTCCTGCGCCGAGAAGATCTTCTTCGTCGAGCGGGTGGAGCGGATCCGGCGCCGCAGCGCGCGCAGACTGCCGGCCACGTCAGGAGCTCCGCTTGACCCGGACGGTCTCCTGGCCGCGCTCGCTGGCGTCCATGGACTCGACCTCGGGCTCGTTGACCTGCAGCGACTCACCCTCACCGGTGGTGAACTGCCCGTAGAAGGCCTCCACCGCCCGCTCAAGGCTGCTCACCGTGTCGTCGCTGAGCACCTTGCTGTTGCGGATGTCGTCGAAGACGGTGTTGTCGCCCCGGGAGATGAAGTCCAGAAACTCCGACTCGAACCGCCGGACGTCGCTGACCGGGACCCGGTCCAGCTTGCCGGTGGTGCCCAGCCACAGCGAGACGACCTCGCGCTCCACCGGGTACGGGGAGTACTGCCCCTGCTTGAGCAGCTCGACCAGCCGCTGACCGCGGTCCAGGGTGGCCCGGCTGGAGGCGTCCAGGTCCGAGGAGAAGGAGGAGAACGCCTCCAGCTCACGGAACTGGGCCAGGTCCAGGCGGAGCCGGCCGGCGACGGACTTCATCGCCTTGATCTGCGCCGAACCACCGACCCGGGACACCGAGATGCCCACGTTGATCGCCGGGCGGACACCGGAGTTGAACAGACCGGTCTCGAGGAAGATCTGCCCGTCGGTGATCGAGATGACGTTGGTCGGGATGTACGCCGAGACGTCGTTGCCCTTGGTCTCGATGAGCGGCAGCCCGGTCATCGACCCAGCACCCAGCTCGTCGGAGAGCTTCGCGCAGCGCTCCAGCAGGCGGGAGTGCAAGTAGAAGACGTCGCCGGGGTAGGCCTCGCGGCCCGGCGGGCGGCGCAGCAGCAGCGACACCGCGCGGTAGGCCTCCGCCTGCTTGGACAGGTCGTCGAAGACGATCAGGACGTGCTTGCCCTCGTACATCCAGTGCTGGCCGATGGCCGAGCCGGTGTAGGGGGCGATGTACTTGAAGCCGGCGGCCTCGGAGGCCGGGGCGGCGACGATGGTCGTGTACTCCATCGCGCCGGCGTCCTCGAGCGCGGCGCGGGTGGCCGCGATCGTGGAGCCCTTCTGGCCGACCGCGACGTAGATGCAGCGGACCTGCTGCTTCGGGTCGCCGGTCGCCCAGGCCTGCTTCTGGTTGATGATCGTGTCCAGCGCAATGGCGGACTTGCCGGTCTGCCGGTCACCGATGATCAGCTGGCGCTGGCCCCGGCCGATCGGCGTCATGGCGTCGATGGCCTTGATGCCGGTCTGCATCGGCTCGTGCACCGACTGGCGCTGGACCACCGTGGGCGCCTGCAGCTCGAGGGCGCGGCGGGAGGTGGTCTCGATCGGGCCGGCGCCGTCGATGGCGTTGCCCAGCGGGTCGACGACCCGGCCGAGGTAGCCGTCACCGACGGGCACGGAGAGGACCTCACCGGTCCGGCGGACCGTCTGGCCCTCCTCGATGCCGGCGAAGTCACCGAGGATGACGACACCGACCTCGCGCACGTCGAGGTTCAGGGCCAGGCCACGCACGCCGCCCTCGAACTCGAGCAGCTCGTTGGTCATGACCGAGGGCAGGCCCTCGACCCGGGCGATGCCATCGCCGGACTCGGTGACGACCCCGACCTCTTCCCGGGAGACGTCCGGGGTGTAGTCGGAGACGTAGTTCTGGATGGCACTGCGGATCTCGTCCGCGGAGATCGTCAGCTCGGCCATGGCTCTCGCGTCCTCTTCTGCTGGTGTCTGTGGGTGGTGGGCGGGCCGGGTGGGCGGCGGTCGGCGGTCAGCCGGCCAGCCGCCGGCCGGCGGCCTCGAGTCGATGGGCGATGCTGCCGTCGATGACCTCGTCGTCGACGCGGATCACCAGCCCACCGAGCACCGCCGGGTCGATCTGGACCTGCAACCCCATGGTGCGCCCGTAGACCCGCTCGAGGGCGGTGATCAGCCGCCGCTGCTGCGCCTCGGTGAGCGGCACGGCGCTGATCACCGAGGCGACCGACCGGCCCCGCCGGTGGGCAGCGACGGTGGACAGCCGCTCGATCTCGTTCTCCGCGTTGAAGACGTGCGAGCTGGTCAGCGAGTTCCGCAGCAGCCGCTCCGTCACCGGGCTGACCTTCCCGGCCAGCAGCCGGTCCAGCAGCTCCAGCTTCCCCGCGCGGGGTGCCGAGCGGTCACCGAGGATCCGGGCGAGCTGCGGGTCCGCGGCCACGATGCGGCCGAACCGGAACAGGTCGTCCTCGACCCCGTCGAGCTCCCCGCGTGCGTCGGCCGCGTCGAGCGCGGCCTCCGTCGCCAGGGTCTCGGTCGCCTCGACCAGGTCCAGCGGCCGGGACCACCGCTGCCGGGCCACCGCCTCGACGACGTCGAGGGCCGTGGCACCGATCTGGGCGCCCAGCAGCCGACGAGCCAGGCCGGCCCGGTCGTCCGGGCGGACGGCCGGGTCGGACAGGGCACGCCGCAGCGTGACCTGGCCATCGAGCAGGTGCGCCACGGCGAACAGCTCGTCGGCGAGCGACAGCAGGGACTCACCGCGGGTGCGGCTGCGCGCCCCCGCGGTGTGCTGCTCCAGCTGTGCCCGGGAGGCCTGCAGGGCGGCCCGACTCGCGGCGTGCATCAGCGAGCGCCCCCGGAGCGGGCGGTCATGCCGTCCAGGTCGTCGAGGAACCGGTCGACCGTGCCGCTGCGGCGCGCGTCGTCGGCGAGGGACTCCCCGACGACCCGGCCGGCCAGGTCGACGGCGAGCGTGCCGATCTGGCCGCGCAGCTCGGTGACCACCTGCTGGCGAGAGGCAGCGAGCTGCTCCTCGCCGCGGGCGACGATCCGCGCGGACTCCTCCTGGGCCTGGGCCCGGAGCTCCTCGATGATGCGCTGCCCCTCGGCGCGCGCGGCATCGCGGATCTGCGCCGCCTCGGTGCGGGCCTCGGCCAGCTGGGCGCGGTACTGCTCCAGCGCCGCCTTGGCCTCGGCCTGCATCGCCTCGGCCCGCTCGATCCCGCCCTCGATCGCCTCGCGGCGGGCCTGGAAGACCTGCTCGAAGCGGGGGGCGACGAACTTGAACATCACGAACAGGAGGATCAGGAAGGCGATCGTCCCGATGATGATCTCGCCCAACGGCGGGATGAGCGGGTTGCTGCTCTCGGCAGCCAGGATGCTCATGCTCACAACGTCCCTGTCTGGAGTGGGTACCTGGACTGACCCGAACGGATCAGTTGTAGACGAGGGGGGCGACGAAGCCGATCAGGGCCAGCGCCTCGGCGAGCGCGAAGCCGAGGAAGGCGTAGGTACGGGTCAGGCCGGCGGACTCGGGCTGCCGGGCGGTGGCCTGGATGTAGGCGGCCCAGACCAGACCGACACCGATGCCGGGGCCGATCGTGGCGATGCCGTAGCCGACCGAGCCGATGTTGCCGTCGATCTCAGCGAGCAGGTCCATCATCGCGGGGTGTTCCTCCTGTGTCGTCGCCCGGCGGAGGTCCGTCGGGCGGCTGGCGGGGTCGTGCGGGTGGTGCGGTCTGGCAGATCGTCGCAGGTCGGCCCGCCGTCGGGACGGGGACCCCGGCGATCAGGGGGTGCCGAGGTCAGTGCGCGGCCTCGACCGAGCCGTTGAGGTAGGTGCCCATCAGCATCGTGAAGACGTAGGCCTGAAGGAAGATCACCAGCAGCTCGAAGAAGGTCATCACGATCGCCATCAGCGCCGAGATGGGACCGAAGACGAAGGTCCAGTTGCCCACCGTGAACAGGTAGGTGGCGCCCAGGGCGAAGGTCACCAGCAGCAGGTGGCCGGCGAAGAGGTTGGCGAAGAGCCGGACCGCCAACGTGAACGGCCGCACGATGAAGTTCTGCAGCAGCTCGAGCGGGGTGATCAGGATGTAGGCCACCTTCGGCACGCCCGGCAGGAAGGCGATGTCCCGGAAGTAGGGCCCGATGCCCTGGTTCTTGATGCCGACCACGATGTAGACGACCCAGCAGATCAGCGCCAGCACCAGCGGGAAGGCGAACCGCGACATCGGCGAGATCTGCGCCAACGGGATGATCGCCATCATGTTGTTCGCCAGGATGAAGAAGAACAGCGAGGCGAGGAACGGCGCGAACGGCAGCCCCTTGGGGCCGACCACGTCGCGGGCGATGCCGTCGCGGACGAACGAGTAGCCGCTCTCCCCGATCCACTGGAGCTTCCCCGGCACGATCTGCGGGTTGCGCACCGCCGCCACCAGGAGGGCGATGATCGCCGCGGTCGCGATCCAGAGGATCAGCGTGATGCGGGTGATCTCGAACTCGACGCCGAGGATCGAGAACTGGAAGAGCGCCTCGGGGGTGAACTCACCGAGGCCGGGGGGCGTGAAGCCGCCACCGGGGTCGCTCTCCACAGCGAGCACGTCGCCGAGCGCGTGGGCGCTGGAGGTCACCGTCGTCCCTTCTGCGTCCTGGGCTGGCTCCGTCGTCCGCCCGAGGTGGTACCGGTGCGCTGCCCGGGGACCGGGTCGAGCGCGCCGTACTTCTTGACCACAACGTAGATGGCCGCACTCACACCGAGGACCACGCCCACCGGCAGGAGGAAGACAGTCCCCAGCCACCGGTCGAGCAGCCACCCGACCCCGCCCCACACGATCATCCCGGAGATCAGCGTCCCGGTGACCGACCAGCCGATGTCAGCCCCGCTGGGCTGACGAGGCTGGCTCGTGGGTCGCGGTCGGGCTTCCCCGCGAACGGGCAGGTCCTCGGCCATCGCGACGGACACTATCAGCCGCGTGTCGTGGCCTGTCCGGGTCCGCCGCCCGCCCCACCTGCGGCCCCACCCGGAGGTGGGGGCGGCGGCACGTAGAACAGCTGCCGGGTCCACACCCACCGCAGCTGCACGACGCTCCACAGCAGGGCCCCGGCGATCACCGTCCAGGCCATCACCCGGCGGTCCGGCCAGCCGTCCTCCGGCAGCCCCGTCAGCAAGGGGAAGAGCAGGACGGCCTTGAGGCCGAAGGTGCCCAGCGCGGCCGGCAGCGTCCAGGTGTCGTCTACCCGCCCGGCCCACCCGACCACGGCCCCGGAGACGCAGAAGAAGAAGCTGACCACCGCGCTGCCGAGCAGCACGGCCAGGGCATCGGCCCAGCTCAGCGCGATGCCGACGACCAGGGCGGCCACCGCGGCGAGCGCGGTGGTGGCCAGCACGCCGACCCTCAGGAAGGACAGGTCCCACGGCACGGCCGCCCGGTCCGGAGACGAGCCGGTCACCGCCGGACCCCTGCCGGGTGCGGCGCCTCGGGCTGCGCCGGGACGACGTCGGCCGCTCCTCTCACCCGCGCTGCGCGGGCCGCGGGGTGGGCCGTCCGGCTGCGCTCGCGCATCGCGGCGAGCTCGGCCTGGCGGGCGGCGATCGCGGCCCGCCGGGCGCGCGGGCTCAGGACGACGACGACCCCCACGACGAGCAGCGCGCCGATCACCACGAGCACCTCGACGGTGCCGCCGGTGATGGACAGCGCCACGGCGCCGAAGCTGAGCAGCGCGGCCCAGAAGTACATGATCAGCACCGCCCGGCGGTGGGAGTGCCCGATCGACAGCAGCCGGTGGTGCAGGTGCATCTTGTCCGGCGCGAACGGTGACCGGCCGCGCATGCTGCGCCGCACGACCGCCATGACCAGGTCCATGAACGGGATGAACAGCACCGCGACCGGCACCAGCAGCGGGAGGGTCAGCGGCAGCAGGTTCGCCGCCGAGCCCAGGGTCTGCGAGTCGGTCTGCCCGGTGGCCGAGACGGCGGCCGCGGAGAGCATCAGCCCGACCAGCATCGAGCCGGAGTCGCCCATGAAGATCCGCGCCGGGCTGAAGTTGTGCGGCAGGAAGCCCAGGCACGCGCCGGCCAGCACGGCGGTGATCAGCGCCGGAGCACTGGAGACGTCGTCGTAGCCGATGTAGCCCAGGTGGTAGCTGTAGGCGAAGAAGGCCAGCGCCGCGATCGCCGAGACACCCGCGGCCAGGCCGTCGAGGCCGTCGATGAAGTTCAGCGCGTTGACCGTGAGCACCGTCAGCAGGACGGTGGCCGGCACCCCGACGTCCGGACCGAGCGACAGGGTGCCGATGTCGGCGACCGGCAGGAACACGTAGGCCAGCTGCACCCCCAGGAGCACCATCACCCCGGCCGCGGCGATCTGGCCGGTGAGCTTGGTGAGCGCGTCGAGCCCGAACCGGTCGTCGAGCACCCCGAGCAGGCAGATCAACCCACCGGCGACCAGCACGGCCACCGTCTGGGAGCTGAACTCGAAGCTGCGCTGCAACGAGGGCAGCTGCGAGGCGACCAGCACGCCGGCGGCCACTCCCAGGTACATCGCCACTCCCCCGCCCCGGGGCGTGGGGATGACGTGCACGTCGCGGTCACGGACCGCCGCCATCACCCGGAAGCGGACCGCCGCCACCCGCACCACCGGGGTGGCCAGGTACGTGACCAGCCCGGCGACGAGCAGGACGACGGCGTACTCGCGCATGCGGTCAGTGCGCCGTCGAGCGCGTACCGGACGGACGGGTCATCGCGAGGCACTCCAGAACGGGGGGACGGTGTCACGTCGGCACCCGCGGCTCAGGGTGCGACGCTCCACGGTATCCCGCGCTCGCTGCCCCGCCCTGGCAGATGGCTGTGAACTGCGCGCCTCAGGCCCCGGCCGCCGTCCCCCATCAGTCGGTGAGCTCCGGCACGACCTCCCGCAGCCGCGCGACGTCGATGGCGCCGTGGCGCAGCACCCGCGGGGTCGGGGCGGTGCAGTCGACGATCGTGCTCGCCGCGCTCCCGTTCCGCGGCCCGGCGTCGAGCACGACCGCGGCGTGCTCACCCAGCTGGGCGATCGCCTCCTCCGCCGTGGTCGCCGCGGGCCGGCCGGACCGGTTGGCGCTGGAGACCGCCAGCGGGCCGGTGCGCCGCAGCAGGTCGCGGGCCACGTCGTCGTCGGGCAGGCGGACCGCCACCGTGCCCTCCGCATCGCCGAGGTCCCACGCCAACGAGGGCGCATGCTCGACCACCAGGGTCAGCCCGCCCGGCCAGAAGGCCTCCGCCAGGGCGTGCGCCACCGGCGGGACGGTCATGACGAGGCCGGCCAGCGTGGACGCCTCCCCGATCAGCACCGGTGTGGGCATGCTGCGGCCGCGGTTCTTGGCGGCGAGCAACCGGGTGACGGCTGCGGGGGTGAAGGCGTCGGCGGCGACGCCGTACACCGTGTCGGTGGGCACGAGGACGAGGTCGCCGCGCGAGACGGCGACCGCCGCGGCGGTCAGGCCCTGCTCTCGCCGGTCGGGGTCACTGCAGTCGAAGACGTCGGGCACGAGTGCGCAGTCTGCTCCACGCCGTCCCGCGTGCCGAGCACAGGTGTCCCGGTCAGCCCGTCGTCGCCCGCCGAGCCGTGGTGTACCGGGGGCGGCCGGCGAGGTCGGGGTGGTCGGCCACGTCCGTCCAGGCGCCGTGCGCACGGACCAGCGCCGGCAGTGCGGCCCCCTGCTGGTCGGCGTGCTCGATGCCCAGCCACCCGCCCGGCCGCAGCAGCCGGGCGGCGGTGTCCAGCAGGCCACGGACGACGTCCAGGCCGTCCGGTCCGCCCCACAGCGCCAGCGGCGGGTCGTGGTCGGCGACCTCCCGGGGCAGCCCGGCACCGTCGGGGACGTAGGGCGGGTTGGAGACGACCACGTCGACCGTGCCGTCGAGCTCGGCGAGCAGCTGCGGGTCGGTCATGTCGCCGGCGCGCACGTCGACCGGGGTGTCGCCGGCGGCAGCCCGGGCGCGGGCGTTGTGCCGGGTCCACTCGATGGCCCCGGCGTCCCGCTCGACGGCGACCACCCGGGCACCGGGGTGCTCGTGCGCGACCGACAGCGCGATCGCCCCGGAACCCGTGCCCAGGTCCACGACGAGCGGTGCGTGCTGCCCGGCGAGGCGGTCGAGCACCCAGCCGGCGATGAGCTCGGTCTCCGGGCGGGGCACGAAGACCCCGGGCCCGACGGCCAGCTCGACGTGCCGGAAGGGCGCGGTGCCGGTGAGGTGCTGCAGCGGCACCCGGTCGGCGCGCAGCTCCACCCACCCGGTGAACCGCTCGGCGTCCGCCGCGGGCACGTCGCCGGTGGTGAGCAGGCCGGCGCGGGACGTGCCCAGGACGGCGGCGAGCAGCAGCTCGGCGTCCACCCGGGGCGACTCCACCCCGGCCTCGGCGAGCCGGCGCGCGGCGTCGGCGAGCAGGGTGCGGGCGGCGGTCAGGAGCCGGCCGCCAGCAGCTCGGCGGTGTGCGCCGCGGTCAACGCGTCGATCACCGGGTCCAGCTCGCCGTCCAGCACCTGGTCGAGGTTGTGCGCCTTGAAGCCCACCCGGTGGTCGGAGATCCGGTTCTCCGGGAAGTTGTAGGTGCGCACCCGCTCGCTGCGGTCGACGGTGCGCACCTGGCTCCGGCGGGCGTCGCTGGCTACCGCGGCGGCCTCCTCGCGGGCGGCGGCGAGCAACCGGGAGCGCAGCACGCGCAGCGCGGACTCCCGGTTCTGCAGCTGGCTCTTCTCGTTCTGCGAGCTGACCACGATGCCGCTGGGCAGGTGGGTGATCCGCACCGCGGAGTCGGTGGTGTTCACGCTCTGCCCGCCGGGGCCGGAGGACCGGAAGACGTCGATCCGCAGGTCGCCCGGGTCGACGCTGACGTCGACCTCCTCGGCCTCGGGCAGCACGAGCACACCGACCGCGGAGGTGTGGATCCGCCCCTGGGACTCGGTCACCGGCACCCGCTGGACCCGGTGCACGCCGCCCTCGAACTTCAACCGCGACCACACCGCCTCCGGGCCCCGGGCCTTGATCGCCACCGCGACGTCCTTGTAGCCGCCCAGCTCGGCGTCCACCGCGTCGAGCACCTCGGTGGCCCAGCCCCGTCGCTCGGCGTAGCGGAGGTACATCCGCAGCAGGTCCCCGGCGAACAACGCCGACTCCGCGCCGCCCTCCCCCGCCTTGATCTCGAGGATGACGTCCTTGTCGTCGTCGGGGTCCTTGGGCAGCAGCTGCTCGGTGAGCTGCTGGGTCAGCTCGGCGATGCGGGTCTGCAGGCTCTCGGCCTCGGCGGCGAAGGACGCGTCCTCGGCGGCCAGCTCCCGGGCGGCGGACAGGTCGTCGCGGGCGGCGTCCAGCGCGCGGGCGGTCTCGACCACCGGGGCCAGCTGGGCGTACCGGCGACCCAGCCGCCGGGCCCGTGCGGTGTCGGCGTGCACCGCCGGGTCGGCGAGCTCCAGCTCGAGCTCGGCGTGCTCGCTGAGCAGCCCGGCCAGCCGGTCGCTGCCGGTGTCACTGCTGCTCACGCGCACGCTCCTGCGAGGAGGGCAGAAATGGCCATTCCTGCCCGGGCTTGGTCCGGACATGACGACGGCGCCCGCCCCGCCCCGGTGGAGGGCGGCGCGGGCGCCGTCGGTGGTGCTACTTCTCGGCGCCGGTGGTGCGCTTGCCGAACCGCTTCTCGAAGCGGGCGACGCGGCCACCGGTGTCCAGGATGCGCTGCTTGCCCGTGTAGAAGGGGTGGCAGGCGGAGCAGGTCTCGACGGTCAGCTGACCGCCGGGCACCGTGCTGCGGGTGGTGAACGTGTTGCCACAGCCGCACGTCACGGTGGTGACGTCGTACTGCGGGTGGATGTCGGCCTTCATGCCGTGCACCCTCTCTCTGGTCTCGGGATCCGGTGGTTCGTTCGCTGCCCGGGCCGGGCGGAGCCCCGGCAGCGCAGGCTCGACTGGCCAGTGTACGGGGGCTATTCCTTGTCGCCGACGCCGAGCGTCGTCTTCTGCACCTGCATGAGGAACTCGACGTTGTTGCGGGTCTTCCGCATCCGGTCGAGCAGCAGCTCCAGCGCCTGCTGGGGCTCCAGCGCCGACAGCACGCGGCGCAGCTTGATGACGATCGCCAGCTCGTCGGGCGAGAGGAGGATCTCCTCCTTGCGCGTGCCCGAGGCGTTGACGTCGACGGCCGGGAAGACCCGCTTGTCCGCCAGCCGGCGGTCGAGCTTGATCTCCGCGTTCCCGGTGCCCTTGAACTCCTCGAAGATGACCGTGTCCATCGTGGAGCCGGTCTCGACCAGCGCCGAGGCGATGATCGTCAGCGAGCCGCCGTTCTCGATGTTGCGGGCGGCGCCGAGGAAGCGCTTGGGCGGGTACAGCGCCGTGGAGTCGACGCCACCGGAGAGGATGCGCCCGCTGGCGGGGGCCGCCAGGTTGTAGGCGCGGCCCAGCCGGGTGATCGAGTCCAGCAGGACGACGACGTCGTGGCCCATCTCGACCAGGCGCTTGGCCCGCTCGATGGAGAGCTCTGCGACGGTGGTGTGGTCCGCCGGCGGCCGGTCGAAGGTCGAGGCGATGACCTCACCCTTCACCGACCGCTGCATGTCGGTGACCTCCTCGGGCCGCTCGTCGACCAGGACGACCATGAGGTGGCACTCGGGGTTGTTGGTGGTGATCGCGTTGGCGATCGACTGCAGCACCATCGTCTTGCCGGCCTTCGGCGGGCTGACGATCAGCGCCCGCTGCCCCTTGCCGATCGGCATGACCAGGTCCATCACGCGGGTGGTCATCAGGTGCGGCTCGGTCTCCAGCCGCAGGCGGTCCTGCGGGTAGAGCGGGGTGAGCTTGGTGAAGTCCGGCCGGTTGCGGGCCTGCTCGGGGTCCATGCCGTTGACCGAGTCGAGCCGGACCAGCGCGTTGTACTTGTCCTTGCGCTCGCCCTCGCGCGGCTGGCGGACGGCGCCGGTGATCGCGTCACCGCGGCGCAGGCCGTACCGGCGCACCTGGGACAGCGACACGTAGACGTCGTTCGGACCGGTCAGGTAGCCCGACGTGCGGACGAACGCGTAGTTGTCCAGCACGTCCAGGATGCCGGCGACCGGGAGCAGGACGTCGTCCTCGCTGACGGTGGGCTCCCCCTGGTCGAACCGGTCGCGCCCGCCGGCCTGGCCGCCACGGCGGTTGCGGTCGCGGTAGCGCCGGCCGCGGCGACGGCCGCTGCCCTCGAAGTCGTCGTCGTCCTCGTCGTTCCGGACGTCGTTGCGCGGGTCGTTGCGGTCGGTGCGCTCGTTGCCCCGGCCGCCGTCCCGCTGCTCGGCGCGGTCGTTGCGGTTGCGGCCGTTGCGGTTGCCCCGCTCGTCGCGGCCGCTCCCGTCGCGGTCGTTCTCGCGGTCGTTGCGGTTGCGGCCGCCACGCTCGCTGCGGTCCTCGCCGTCGCGGCCCCCCTCGGTACGGGCGGCGCGGTCCTCACGGGGACCACGGTCACCGCGCTCCTCCCGGGGCGCCCGCTCCTCGCGGTTGCCGCGGTCCTCGCGGGGCGCCTCGGTGTCCCGGTCACCACGGTTGCGGTCGCGGTTGCGGCTGGGGCGGTCCCGCTGCGGGCGCTCACCCTCGGTGCGCACCTCGGCCGGCGCGGTCTCCGCAGCCGGGGCGCTCTCCGCAGCCGGGGCGTCGGTGGAACGGGCGTCGACTGCCGGGGCGTCAGCGGTGCCCGCCTCCGGGGCGTCGGTGGTGCCGGCGGCCGGCGCACCGGCCGGTCGGCTCGCCGCGCGGCGACGACGGCCGCTCGGGGTCGTCTCGGCCGGGTCGGCGTCGGCGGTGGTGACCGGGCCGCCGTTGGCGCCGCCGCTCACGGGCGCCTCGAGCGGCGCCGCCGAGGTGGCGGCCCCACCGTCGGCGCGAGGCGCCGGCACGGCCGGGGACTCGGTGGGCTCGCTCTGCGCCGCGGACGACGACCCCGGCGCACTCACCTGGCGCTCGGAGATGGCGGCGACCAGGTCGCTCTTGCGCATCTTCGCGGTGCCGGGAATGCCCAGCTCGCCGGCCAGGCGCTGCAGCTCGGGGAGCAGCATGCCGGACAGCCCGCTGCCGCGGCGGCGGGAACGGGGAGCCGTTCCGGAACCGGCGGCTGCCTCGTCGGACGGGGCGGCGTCGCGCGCGCCGTCGATGAGGTCGGTGGTCTCACTCACGTACAGGTCCTTCCCTGCGGTGGCCTGCGCCTACCAGCGCAGGAGGTGACCCGGTCCCGGGGACGGCTGGAGCCCGGGGGCTCGTGGCGACCTCGCGGAGGCGCCGGGTCTGTGGATGCGGGCCGAGGATCGAGGAGACGATCACCGTGAGAGGGTCGTCCGTCTGCAACGTCCCGCGTGAGGCTCGCCCTGGGGCGGCTACGTCGTCAGCCTAGATGCTGGCTGACATGCGCCACAACACCCGCTGTCACCAGTGTGTTCCTGGGCATCACAACCGTACCGCACGCCCCATCCGGCTGACGACGGCGCCGTCACCGTCCACCGAGAGGGGCAGGCAGCGCCACCCGTTCGGGGCGTACCCGGCCAGCGCGCCGCCCGCCTCGGGACCCGGCGCGAGCACCAGCACGCACGGGCCGGCACCGGAGACGACGGCGGCGTGCCCGTCGGCGCGCAGCCGGGTGAGCAGCGCGGCGCTGTCGGGCATCGCCGGGGCACGCTGCGACTGGTGCAGGCGGTCCTCGGTGGCCTCGAGCAGGAACTCGGGCGCGGCGGTGAGCGCGTGCACGAGCAGCGCGGCCCGGCCGGCGTTGGCGGCGGCGTCGGCGTGCGGCACCTGCGCGGGCAGCAGCCCGCGGGCCACGTGCGTCGAGAGGGTCGCCCCGGGGACGAAGAGCACCGGCGTGACCTGGGGCCGGACCGCCAGCCGCACCGCACGGGCGCCGGCCGCGGTGGTCCAGGACAGCGTCGCGCCGCCCAGCAGGCAGGGGGCCACGTTGTCGGGGTGCCCCTCCAGCGCCGAGCACAGCCGCAGCACCGCCGCCTGGTCGACCTCGTCGACGTCGGGGCACAGCGCCCAGGCGGCGAGCACCCCCGCGGTCACCGCCGCGGCCGAGGAGCCCATGCCCCGGCCCTGGGGGATGCCGTTGGTCGCCGCCAGCCGCAGGCCGGCGGGCGACCAGCCGAGCTCCGCGCACGCGGCCCGGAATGCCTGCACGACCAGGTGCGACTCGTCGGTGGGCAGGTCGGCGGCGCCCTCCCCCGCCACGGAGACCGCCAGGCCACCGTCGGCGACCGCGACCTCGAGCTCGTCCCAGCAGGTCAGCGCCAGACCCGCGGAGTCGAACGCCGGCCCGAGGTTGGCGCTGGTCGCCGGGACCCGGATGCGGACGCCGTCCACCGGCTACAGGCCCAGCTGGGCGGCGGCCGCGGCGGCGTCGACCGGCACGGTGACCGGGGCGGGCGCGCCGGAGATCGCCCACTCGGGGTCCTTGAGCCCGTTGCCGGTGACCGTGCAGACGACCCGCTGGCCGGGCTCCAGCCCGCCCGCCTCGGCGACCTGCAGCAGCCCGGCGACCGAGGCCGCGGACGCCGGCTCGACGAAGACCGCCTCGGAGCGGGCCAGCAGCCGGTAGGCAGCGAGGATCGCCCGGTCGGTGACCGCGTCGATCCGGCCGCCGGAATCGTCGCGGGCGGCCAGCGCCTTGGTCCAGGACGCCGGGTTGCCGATCCGGATGGCGGTGGCGATGGTGCTGGGCTGCTCGACGACCCTGCCGGTGACGATCGGCGCCGCGCCGGCCGCCTGGAAGCCCCACATCCGCGGGGTGCGGGTGGCCGGGCCGTCGGCGGCGTACTCGCGGTAGCCCTGCCAGTAGGCGGTGATGTTGCCGGCGTTGCCGACCGGCAGGCAGTGGACGTCGGGGGCGTCGCCGAGGACGTCGACGATCTCGAAGGCGGCGGTCTTCTGCCCCTCGATGCGGTACTGGTTGACGCTGTTGACCAGGCTCACCGGGTAGTCGATGGCGAGCTTGCTGGCCAGCGCCAGGCAGTCGTCGAAGTTCCCCTCGACCTGCAGCAGCTTGGCCCCGTGCACCAGCGCCTGGGCGAGCTTGCCGGTGGCGATCTTGCCCTGCGGCACGAGGACGGCGCAGACCAGCCCGGCGCGCGCGGCGTAGGCGGCCGCGCTCGCGCTGGTGTTGCCGGTGGAGGCGCAGATGACCGCCTGCGCGCCCTCCTCCAGCGCCTTGGTGATCGCCATGGTCATCCCGCGGTCCTTGAACGACCCGGTCGGATTGGCGCCCTCGACCTTCAGGAACACCTCGCAGCCGGTGCGGCGGGAGAGCTCCACGGCAGGGACCAGCGGGGTGGCGCCCTCCTGCAGCGTCACCACCGGGGTGCTCTCGCTCACCGGAAGCCGGTGCCGGTAGGCCTCGATCAGCCCCGGCCAGTACGGGGAGACCGCTCCCCGGAGTCCCGCAGTGGTCATGAGAGGCCCTCCACGCGCAGCACGCTCGTCACGCCGCGGACGGCGTCCATCTCCCGCAGCCGGGTCACCGTCGCCGCCAGGGCGGCGTCCGGCGCCCGGTGGGTCACGATCACCAGGGTCGCGGCGTCCCCGTGGCCGTCCTGCCGGACGGTGGCGATGCTGACCCCGTGCGCGGCGAACTCCTGGGCGACCGTCGCCAGCACGCCCGGGACGTCGGCCACGTCGAGGCTCACGTGGTAGCGGGTGGGGGTCTCGGCCATCGGCCGGACGCCCAGCCCGGCGTAGCCGGTGGTACCCGGGCCGGCGGCGCCGGTCAGCCGGTTGCGGGCCACCGCCACCAGGTCGCCGAGGACCGCGCTGGCGGTCGGCTCCCCGCCGGCGCCCTGGCCGTAGAACATCAGCTCCCCCGCCGCGTCGGCCTCGACGAAGACGGCGTTGAAGGCGCCGCCGACCCCGGCCAGCGGGTGGGTGGTCGGGATCATCGCCGGGTGCACCCGGACCGCGATCGAGTCCTCCCCGTCCTGCCCGGGGACGCGCTCGCAGATCGCCAGCAGCTTCACCGTGCAGCCGATCTCCGCGGCCCGGGCGACGTCGCTGGCCGAGACCGCGGCGATCCCCTCCCGGTACACGTCGGAGGAGCGCACCGGGGAGTGGAAGGCCAGCGAGGCGAGGATGGCGGCCTTCGCGGCGGCGTCGAACCCGTCGACGTCGGCGGTCGGGTCGGCCTCGGCGTAGCCGGCCTCGGTGGCCTCGGCCAGCGCCTCGCCGAACCCGGCACCGGTCTCGGCCATCCGGGACAGGATGTAGTTCGTCGTGCCGTTGACGATGCCGACGACGCGGCGCAGCTGGTCACCGGCGAGCGATTCGCGCAGCGGGCGCAGCAGCGGGATCGCGCCGGCCACCGCCGCCTCGTAGTAGAGGTCG
This sequence comes from Modestobacter sp. SYSU DS0290, assembly GCF_054050955.1. Lineage (NCBI taxonomy): Bacteria > Bacillati > Actinomycetota > Actinomycetes > Geodermatophilales > Geodermatophilaceae > Modestobacter > Modestobacter sp. SYSU DS0290. Next base: position 20,028 of record NZ_JBJHAI010000009.1, on the reverse strand, counting down.
ACGCCGGCCTCGGCGGCCGCGGCGTGCAGCGCCACGCCGTCCTCGGCGAGCAGCGCCTTGTTCGCGCTGACCACCGACTTGCCGGCACCGATGGCGGCCAGCAGGAGGGTGCGGGCCGGCTCGATGCCGCCGATCACCTCGACCACCAGGTCGACGTCGTCCCGGGTGACCAGGGCCTCGGCGTCGGTGGTGAGCAGCTCGGCGGGGACTCCCGCGTGCCGGTCGGGGCGGCGGACGGCGACGCCGGCCACCTCCACCCGGCGGCCGACGCGGGCGGCGAGGTCGTCGGCCTGCTCGGACAGCAGCCGCAGCACCGCGCTGCCGACGGTGCCGCACCCCAGCAGGGCGACCTTCAGGGAGTCACTCACGGGCGGGCTCCAGCGGGGTGCTCGGGGGCCGGCTGGTCGATCGCCGGCGAGGGGGCGGGGACGTCGGCGAGGACCGCGTCGAGGGCGAACACGTCGGACAGTGTCTGCCGCCGGACGATCTCGGTGGCGGCGCCGTCCCGGACGGCGACGACCGGCGGCTTGAGCAGGTAGTTGTAGTTGCTCGCCATCGACCAGCAGTAGGCACCGGTGGCGGCGACGGCGAGCAGGTCACCGGGCTGCACGTCCGAGGGCAGCCACAGGTCGCGGACCAGGACGTCACCGCTCTCGCAGTGCTTGCCGACGACGCGGCACAGCGCCGGCGGGGCGTCGGAGGTGCGGTTGGCCAGCACGCAGGTGTAGCTGGCGTCGTAGAGGGCGGTGCGGATGTTGTCGCTCATCCCGCCGTCGACGGAGACGTAGTTGCGCACCAGCGGGGCACCGGGGGTGCCGCTGGAGCCCAGCCGGACCGGCTTGATGGTGCCGATCTCGTAGAGCGTCACGGTGCCCGGCCCGGCGATGGCCCGACCGGGCTCCACGGCCAGCCGGGGCACCGGCAGCCCCAGTTGGGCGCACTCGGCGGCGACAACCTGGCGCAGCTTGACCGCGACGTCACCGGGGGTGACCGGGTCGTCCTCGGGCAGGTAGGCGATGCCGAACCCGCCGCCGAGGTTGAGCTCGCCCAGCACCTCCCCGGTGGCCTGGTGCACCTGGCCGAGCAGGCCCACCACCCGGTGCGCGGCGGCCTCGAAGCCGGCGGTGTCGAAGATCTGCGAGCCGATGTGGCTGTGCAGCCCGGCCAGGTGCAGCGCCGGCTCGCGGATCACCCGGACCGCGGCGGTGAGCGCGTCCCCGGTGGCCAGCGAGAAGCCGAACTTCTGGTCCTCGTGGGCGGTGGCGATGAACTCGTGGGTGTGCGCCTCGATGCCCACAGTGGCGCGGATGAGCACCGGCACCGGCGTGCCGCCGCCGGCGACCCGCGCCTCGGCCAGCGGTACCAGCCGCTCGATCTCGTCGAAGGAGTCGAGCACCACGTGCCCGATCCCGGCGTCGACGGCGAGCTGCAGCTCGACCAGGGACTTGTTGTTCCCGTGCAGCGCGATCCGCTCGGCCGGGAAGCCGGCGGCCAGCGCGACGGCGAGCTCGTTGCCGCTGCAGGCGTCCAGGTACAGCCCGTCCTCGGCGATCCAGCGGGCCACCTGCCCGCAGAGGAACGCCTTGGACGCGTAGTGCACGTCGGCGGGCAGCTGCGGGTCGGCGAAGGCGGTGGCGAAGTCCGCGGCCCGGCCGCGGAAGTCGCCCTCGTCCAGGACGAACAGCGGCGTGCCGTGGTCCCGGGCCAGCTCGGTGACCGGCCGGCCGCCGAGGTGCAGCTCGCCGCCGACCCGGGTCGCCGAGCGCGGCCAGACATGCGGGTCGAGCGCGCCGAGGTCCGTGGGCGGGGCGCCGGCTGCGGGGGGCGGGGTCAGCGTGCCGTGCAGCGGCCCGGCCGGGTGCGCCCTCACATCCGCTCCGGCGCGGAGACCCCGAGCACACCCAGGCCGTTGCGCAGCACCGTGGCGGTGGCGGCGCACAGCCAGAGCCGGGCGGTGGTCACCGGGGTCGCCTCCTCGTCGCCGCGGGGCAGCACCCGGCAGGAGTCGTAGAAGCGGTGGTAGGTGCCGGCCAGCTCCTCCAGGTACCGGGCCACCCGGTGCGGCGCGCGCAGCTCGGCGGCCGAGGCGACCACCCGCGGGAAGTCGCCGAGCGCGCGCAGCAGGTCGCCCTCCCGGGGGTGCGCCAGCGCGGCCGGGTCGACGTCGCCGGCCTCGCCCAGCGCCAGCCCCAGGTCCGCCGCCCCGCGCAGCACCGAGGAGATCCGGGCGTGCGCGTACTGGACGTAGAAGACCGGGTTGTCGTTTGTCTTCCGGGTCCACAGGTCGATGTCGATGTCGATCTGCTGGTCGACCGAGGCCCGGGCCAGCGCGTAGCGCGCGGCGTCCACCCCGACGGCCTCCACCAGGTCCTCGAGGAGGACCACGGTGCCGGCCCGCTTGCTCATCCGCACCGGCTCGCCGTTGCGCAGCAGGTTCACCAGCTGGCCGATGAGGATCTCCAGGTTGGTGTCCGGGTCGTCGCCGGTGGCCGCGACCAGCGCCTTGTACCGGCCGACGTAGCCCGAGTGGTCGGCGCCGAGCATGATCACGACCTTGTCGAAACCGCGCTCGCGCTTGTCCAGGTAGTAGGCGCAGTCGGAGGCGAAGTAGGTCGTCTCCCCGTCGGCCTTGACCAGCACCCGGTCCTTGTCGTCGCCGAACGTCGTCGTCCGCAGCCAGACCGCACCGTCGGCCTCGTAGACGTGCCCCTGGTCGCGCAGCCGCTGCACCGCCTTCTCCACGGCACCGGAGGAGTACAGGCTCAGCTCGGAGAAGAACACGTCGTACTCGACCCCGAGCGCGGCCAGCGAGCTGCGGATCTCGGCCACCATCAGCTCGACTCCGCGCGCCCGGAAGACCGGGACCTGCTCGGCCTCGGGCCGCTCCAGCAGCCCCGGCTCGGCGGCCAGCACCTGGCCGGCGATCTCGCCGATGTACTCCCCCGCGTAGCCGTCCTCCGGCACCGGCCGGTCCAGCGCCGCGGCCTGGAGACTTCGGGCGAACCGGTCGATCTGGGCGCCGGCGTCGTTGAGGTAGTACTCGCGGGTCACATCGGCGCCGGAGGCCTCCAGCAGCCGGCCCAGCGCGTCCCCGACCGCCGCCCAGCGGGTGCCGCCGATGTGCACCGGGCCGGTGGGGTTGGCCGAGACGAACTCCAGGTTCAGCCGCTGCCCGGCCAACACCCCGGTGCGCCCGTATGCCTCCCCCGCGGTCACCACCCGGACCGCGATCTGCCCGAGGGCGTCCTTGGCGAGGGTGACGTTCAGGAAGCCGGGGCCGGCGACGTCGACCGACGTGATCCCCTCGTGTTCCCGCAGCTGGGCGGCGAGCAGCTCGGCCACCTCACGCGGCGGCCGTCCGGCCGGCTTGGCCAGCCGCAGCGCCACGTTGGTCGCGTAGTCGCCGTGCTCGGGGTTCTTCGGGCGCTCGATGACGACGTCCTCGGGGACGGCGACGGCGAGGACGCCGCGCTCCACCGCCGCCGCGACAGCGGACCGGACGACGTCACTGAGCTGCTCGGGTGTCACCCGGCGAGCGTACTGAGCGGCTCGGCGGCCCGGGCCGCACAGGTCAGCGACCTACACTCGCCCCCGCCCGGGGCCAGGCCCCGGCAGCGACGTGCGGGGGCACCAGGCACCCGCGGAGCGGCACCGCAGCGAGGAGAGGCAGTTGGCCAAGGACCCCAAGCCCGGAACCGGTCGTCCCTCGGGCGGCGCCTCCCGCGGGGGGTCGGGGGCGCAGCGGTCCGGCGGCCGGGGGCGCACCCGCCCGCCGGCCAACGTGGTGACCCCGCAGCGGCCGTGGGGGCTGATCGCCGCGGCGATCGCCGTCGCCGTCTTCGCCGCCGCGATCCTCACCTACGCCGTGGTCACCGTGAACCGGTCCAACGCCAACCGGATCACCTCCGCCGACCAGCTCGAAGGGCTGCAGACCTACGAGTACGCCGGCGCCGAGCACGTCGTCACCGGGGTCGACTACACCGAGACCCCGCCGGTGGGCGGCCCGCACGACAACGAGTGGGCCGACTGCACCGGCACCGTCTACGACGTGCAGATCCGCCCGGAGAACGCGGTGCACAGCCTCGAGCACGGCTCGACGTGGATCACCTACGACCCCGACCTGGTCAGCGACGACGACCTCGCGACGCTGGAGGAGCTGGTCGACGGCCGCGCGGGCCTGATGCTCTCCCCGTGGCCGGGCCAGGGGGCGCCGATCAGCCTGCAGTCCTGGAACCACCAGCTGACCGTCGACTCCGCCACCGACGAGCGGGTCGAGCAGTACGTCGACTTCTTCACCCTCAACGCCGACTTCCACCCCGAGCCGGGGGCGAGCTGCGAGAACCCGGCGTTCCTCAGCGAGCCGCTGGTGGTCGGCGACGCCAGCCGCTACGCCGGCAGTGGCGACCAGTCGATGACCGACGTGCCCAGCGACGCCCCGGTGAGCTCCACCCCGGCCGAGGCCAGCGACACCACGGCGCCCTGATGGCGGCACCGACGACCGAGCACCCCGCCCCGGGACGACCGCGCTGGCTGTCCGCCCTGCTGGTCAGCGTGATCGCCGTCGGCATGCTGGTGGCCGGCGGCGGACTGGCCGTCGCGCTGGGCATCGGCGCCGAGGAGACCCCGGCCGCGGACTCGGTGGACGCCGGGTTCGCCCGGGACATGTCCCGCCACCACCTGCAGGCGGTGCAGATGGCCAACCTCGCGCTCGACCGCAGCGAGGACCCGGCGGTGCAGCAGCTCGCCTTCGACATCTCGGCGACCCAGACCAACCAGGTCGGCCGGATGCAGGGCTGGCTGTCGCTGTGGGGCCTGCCGCTGACCAGCGGCGAGGTCATGGGCTGGATGGACGACGGCGAGATGGCCGGGATGGACCACGCCGGCCACGGTGGCGACGAGGACGGGCCGCTCATGCCCGGCATGGCGACGGACGCCGAGATGGCGCAGCTGCGCGCCGCGACCGGGACCGAGTTCGACGTGCAGTTCCTGCAGCTGATGACCCGGCACCACCAGGGCGGCCTGGAGATGGCCGAGTACGGCGAGGAGCACGCCCGGCTGCCCGCCGTCCAGCGGCTGGCGGAGTCGATCGCGCAGAGCCAGACGGCGGAGACCGCGACGATGGCCGCGATGCTCCGCGAGCGCGGTGCGGCGCCGCTCCCCTTCCCCTGACCCCACCGGCTCGGCCGGCCACCGGGACTGGTAGCTTCTTCCCCGGCGCCGAGCGATCGGGCGCCGCGGTACGAGCCCCCGTAGCTCAGGGGATAGAGCACTGCCCTCCGGAGGCAGGGGCGCAGGTTCGAATCCTGCCGGGGGCACCCACAGCCCCGCGGCTCACCGCAGCACCGACACCGCCCGCCCGGCCACTGGCCGGGCGGGCGTCGTCGTTCCCGGAGCCCGGTCAGGCGTCCCGGACGGCACCGTCGCTGACCACCAGCCGGCGCGTCGTGTGCACCGCCTCGAGCATCCGCCGGTCGTGGGTGACCAGCAGCAGCGTGCCCGGGTAGTCGGCCAGCGCCTGCTCCAGCTGCTCGATCGCCGGCAGGTCCAGGTGGTTGGTCGGCTCGTCGAGCACCAGCACGTTCACCCCACGCGCCTGCAGCAGCGCCAGCGCCGCCCGGGTCCGCTCCCCCGGGGAGAGCGTCGCGGCGGGGCGCAGCACGTGGTCGGCGCGCAGGCCGAACTTCGCCAGCAGGGTGCGCACCTCGGCGTCGGGCGAGTCGGGCACCTGCCGGCCGAACGCCGCGGCCAGCGGCTCGTCGCCGAGGAACAGCCCGCGGGCCTGGTCGACCTCCCCCAGCCGCACCCCCGGGCCGAGGGCGGCGGCGCCGGCGTCCAGCGGCAGCCGGCCCAGCAGCGCGGCGAGCAGCGTGCTCTTCCCCGAGCCGTTGGCCCCGGTGATCGCCAGCCGGTCGCCCCAGTCGACCTGCAGGTCCACCGGTCCCAGCTGGAAGCCGCCGCGGCGGACCACCGCACCGCGCAGCGTGGCGACGACGTCACCGGCCCGGGGGGCGGCGGCGATCGACATCCGCAGCTCCCACTCCTTCCGGGGCTCCTCGACCACCTCCAGCCGCTCGATCCGCCGCTCGGTCTGCTTGGCCTTGGCCGCCTGCTTCTCCGAGGAGGCCCGGTTGTGCGCCTTGATGTGCTTGTCGCCGTCCTTGGACTTCTTGATCGAGTCCCGGACGCCCTTGGCCATCCAGTTGCGCTGCATCCGGGCCCGCGACTCCAGCGACGCCTTCGTGTCGGCGAACTCCTCGTACTCCTCGCGGGCGTGCCGGCGGGCCACCTCGCGCTCGGCCAGGTACGCCTCGTAGCCGCCGTCGTGCACCCGCACCAGCTGCTGGGCGAGGTCGAGCTCGACCACCCGGGTGACCGTGCGGGCCAGGAACTCGCGGTCGTGGCTGACCAGCACCACCCCGGCGCGCAACCCGCCGACGAACCGCTCCAGCTGGTCCAGCCCGGCCAGGTCCAGGTCGTTGGTCGGCTCGTCGAGCAGCAGCACGTCGTAGCGGGACAGCAGCAGGGACGCCAGCCCGACCCGGGCGGCCTGACCACCGGACAGCCCGGTCATCGCGGCGTCCAGGGCCACGCCGGGGGCGACGGTGGCCACCACCTCCTCGGCCCGCTCCGCGAGGTCGGCCCCGCCGAGGGCCAGCCACCGCTCCAGCGCGTCGCCGTAGGCGTCGTCGGCGCCGGCCTCCCCGGCGGTCAGCGCGTCGGTCGCGGCGTCCAGCGCCTGCTGCGCGGCGGCGACGCCGGTCCGGCGGGCGAGGGCGTCGAGCACCGTCTCACCGGGGCGCCGCTCGTGCTCCTGCGGGAGGTAGCCCACGGTCGCCGACGGCGGGGACAGCGCGACGTCCCCGGACTCGGCGGGCAGCTGCCCGGCCAGGGTCTGCAGCAGGGTGGACTTGCCGGCGCCGTTGACCCCCACCAGGCCGACGACGTCGCCGGGGGCCACGACGAGGTCGAGGCCGGTGAACAGGACACGGGCGCCGTGGCCGGCGGCGAGGCCGCGGGCCAGCAGGGTGGCGGACACCCGCACATCGTGCCCACCGCCCCGGGCGGCGGTCGACCGGGTTCGCCCGGTCAGGCCCCGCGAGCCGGCGGCTCGTCCGGACCGCGGCCCAGCACGTCGCGGGCGATCTCGTCGAGCAGCTCCTCCAGGGCGGCCACGCCGGGCGGGTCGCCGTCCTGGCGGCGGCGGACCAGCCAGGGCTGCAGCTGGTCGTAGCCGCGCACCGCCACCTGCCGCAGCGGGCGGACCCGGTAGGCGGGCGAGCCCAGCAGCCGGCGGGCCAGCTCGCGGTCGACCAGCACCGTCGAGGGCCGCGCGATCGAGGTCAGCCGGCTGGCCAGGTTGACCACCGGGGAGTAGACGTCGCCCAGCCGGGTCAGCACGGGGCCGTAGGCCGCCCCCACGCGCAACGGCGGCCGGTCCTCGGCGGACCACTCCACCGGCAGCCGCAGCGCGATCTCGACCGCGTCGACGGCGTCGGCGCAGGTGAACAGCACCCCGTCCCCCACCGTCTTCACCACCCGCCCGCGGTGGCGGGCGATGACGTCGGCGGCGAGGCCCTCGAAGTCCTCGACCATGGCGCCGAGCTCACGGCCGCCCATGCCGCGGCTGCGCGAGGTGTACCCGACCAGGTCGGCGAAGCCCACCGCCAGCTCCCCGCGGTCGGCGCCGGGCGCGGCGAGCAGCCGCCCGGCGTTCGCGGCCAGGTGCCGCCGCCACACGTAGTCCTGCAGCTCGCTCATCAGCGGCAGCAGCGACTCGGTGGAGCGCAGCACGTCGGCCTCGGCCTCCGCGCCGGCCTCGGCGAGGCGGGCGGCGAGCAGATCGGTCTGCCAGTCGGCCAGCCGGGACAGCGCCTGGCCCATCGCCCGGGCGATGGACGCCTCGGTCTGCGGGTCGACGAAGCCGGAGTCGATGAGCGCCGACAGCCGCGCCAGCGCGGTCACGTCGGCGTCGGTGAAGGCCGGGTCGTCCTCGGCCACGTCGGCGAAGCCCAGCGCCCGCCACAACCGCTGGGTGCGCGCCGCGGGCATCCCGGCCAGCTCGGCCACCTCCCGCCGGGTGTAGCGGCGGGGGCCGGCGAGCAGCAGCCGCTCGAGCTCCTCCCGGGCGGCCGCCTGCCGCCGGGTCGGTTCCCCGGGCCCGTTCTCCGTCAGCGGTCGGCCCGCGGGCTCCGCGGCCGCCCGTCGGCGGTGCGGGAGGCGTTCACAGGGGCGGAACCTACCAACCCGGCGTCCGGACTGTGCCCGGGGTCACGCACCGACGCCGCCACGCGGGGCGCTCGGGAGCTCGCCCCGCGCCACCCGGTTGCGCTTGGATGACCGCGGAGTGCGCGCCCCGCCGACCCCAGGAGCCCGAGATCGCCAGCCCGAGCAGCGTCCGGCCCGACCCCGTGCGGGTCGAGGTCCGCGGCCTCACCAAGTCCTTCGGCGCCGTCCGCGCCGTCGACAGCCTGAGCTTCACCGTCGAGCCCGGCCAGGTGACCGGCTTCCTGGGCCCCAACGGCGCCGGCAAGACCACCACGCTGCGGATGGCGCTGGGCCTGATCACCCCCGACGGCGGGACGACGACCTTCAACGGCACGCCCTACGCCCAGCTCTCCGAGCCGCTGCGCCGGGTCGGTGCGGTGCTGGAGACGGCGTTCCACCCCGCCCGCAGCGGCCGCGACCACCTGCGCGTCTACGCCGCCGCCGCGGGGCTGCCCGCCAGCCGCGCCGACGAGGTGCTGGCCCGGGTCGGGTTGGGGCCGGCCGGGAAGCGGCGCGCCGGCGGCTACTCGCTGGGCATGCGCCAGCGCCTGGGCCTGGCCACCGCACTGCTGGGCGACCCGCAGGTGCTGGTGCTCGACGAGCCGGCCAACGGGCTGGACCCCGAGGGCATCCAGTGGCTGCGCGGCTTCCTGCGCCACCTGGCCCACGAGGAGGGCCGCACGGTCCTGGTCTCCAGCCACCTGCTCGCCGAGGTGGAGCAGACCGCCGACCGGGTGGTCATCGTCGGCGCCGGCAGGCTGGTGCGCGAGGGCTCGCTGGCCGACCTGCGCGGCGGCTCCGGCGGCGGCACGGTGCTGGCCCGCAGTCCCCAGGTGGTCCAGCTGGCCGAGCTGCTGAGCGCCGCCGGCGCCACCGTGACGCCCGCCGGGCCCGACGGCGTCACGGTGGGCGGGATGGCGACCGACGAGGTGGGGCACCGGGCCTTCGCCGGTGGCGTGGAGCTGCACGAGCTGCGCGCGCAGACCAGCGGCCTCGAGGAGGTCTACTTCCGGCTCACCGCCGGGCAGGAGCAGTACGCCGCGGGTTCCCCCGCGCAGACCGAGGGGACGGCCCGATGACCCGGCTGGTGCGCGCGGAGTGGCTCAAGCTGCTGACCACCCGCGTCTGGATCGGGCTGCTCGTCGGTGCCTGCGTGCTGGTCGGCGGCTTCGCCGCGCTCTTCACCGGCCTGGCCGGGCAGCAGGGCGGCCCGGCGCCCATCGGCACCCCGATGTACGAGCAGCTGGCCCTGGGGGCGGCCGGCCAGGCCGCCATCCTCTCGCTGGTGCTGGGCATCATCGGGATGACCCAGGAGTACCGGCACCGCACCGCCACCCCCACGTTCCTGGCCACCCCGCACCGCGGCCAGGTCGTGATCGCCAAGCTGATCGCCTACCTGACGGCCGCGATCCCCTTCGCGCTGGCCGCCTGCGCCACGACCGTGGTCGTGGTGGTCGCCTACGCCGGGGCACGGGGTGCCGCACCGTCGCTGACCGGCGACAACCTCGAGGTGCTGGCCGGCGCGACCATCTCGATCGTCCTCTACGCGGTGATCGGGGTCGGGGTCGGGGCGCTGTTCCGCAACCAGGTGGGCGCGATCGTCGGCTCGCTGGTCTACCTGTTCGTGATCGAGAGCATCGTCGGCGGCATCGCGGCCATCTCCGGCGTCTACAAGTGGCTGCCCGGCGGGGCGGCGGCCGCGCTCACCGCCGTGAACGAGGGCCCCGACCTGCTCAACCAGTGGCAGGGCGGCCTGCTGCTGCTCGGCTACGGTCTGGTCGCCGCGGTGCTGGGCACCCTGCTCGCCGTCCGCCGCGACGTGGTCTGAGCCGGCCCACCCGGCGCGGCACCCAGCCCGGCCGGGCCGACGTCGTGACCGAGCTGGTCGGCGGCGCGCTGCTGCACAGCGCCGTCGCCGGGGTGGTCGACGAGGTGCTGGAACTGCCGCCCGCGGCTGGAACCGGCGGGTGACCCGTCCGCTGCCCACGGGGTCCCTGGGACCGGTGAGCCGAACCACGTGCGGCACCTCACGTCGGACGGCCACCGCCGGAGGGGTCGGGCGTAGAGTCGGCCCCCGGTCCAACGACGTCCACCGACGAAGAAGGCACTCCGCCCCGTGTCAAGCGTGAGCTCATCCCAGCCGTCCGCCTCCAACAGCAACCCGGTGGCGGGCTTCGGCACCAACGAGTGGCTGGTCGAGGAGATGTACCAGCAGTACCTCGCCGATCCACGCAGCGTGGACCAGGCCTGGCACGACTTCTTCGCCGACTACCGGCCGGGCAGCCCGGTCGCCGACGGGCAGGACCGCACGTCCGAGGCGGCTGCCCCGGCCAGGCCGTCGGCACCGACGCCCGACGCCGCCCCCGCTGCGACCAGCTACGCGTCCCCCGCGCCCGAGCGCGAGGTCGCCGGCCGCACCGCCGCGGCACCCGCCGCACCGCAGGCGGCACAGGCCCCCGCGGCGCCGTCGTCCGACGACGCCGCCCCCGCGGACCGGCCCAGCGCCCCTGCCCCCGGCACCGAGGAGCAGGTCTCCCGGGCCCCCATCGCCGACCCCCGCTCGGAGGGAACCGTGGTCAACCGCGCCGCCGAGCGGGCCTCGCAGCAGCAGCCCGCCACACCGGCCAAGCCGTCCGCCAAGCCCGGCGCCGGGAAGCCGGCCGCCGACTCCGGCGAGGGCCCGACGCGCACCCCGCTGCGCGGCGCCGCCGCCAGCGTGGTCAAGAACATGAACGCCTCGCTGACCGTCCCGACGGCCACCAGCGTGCGCGCAGTGCCGGCGAAGCTGCTGGTCGACAACCGGATCGTCATCAACAACCACCTGGCCCGCGCCCGCGGCGGGAAGGTCTCCTTCACGCACCTGATCGGCTACGCGCTGGTCCGGGCGCTGGACGCCTTCCCGAACATGAACAACTCGTTCGCCGAGGTCGACGGCAAGCCGGTCCTGGTGCGCCCCGAGCACGTCAACTTCGGGCTGGCCATCGACCTGCCCAAGCCCGACGGCTCGCGTTCCCTCGTCGTCGCCTCCATCAAGGCCGCCGAGACGATGGACTTCGCGGAGTTCTGGGGCGCCTACGAGGACATCATCCGGCGGGCCCGGGCCAACAAGCTGACGATGGACGACTTCACCGGCACCACGGTCAGCCTCACCAACCCGGGCACGATCGGCACCAACCACTCGGTGCCGCGGCTGACCACCGGCCAGGGCACGATCGTCGGCGTCGGGGCGATGGACTACCCGGCCGAGTTCCAGGGGATGAGCCCCGAGGCGCTCGCCGAGATGGCCGTCTCCAAGATCATCACGCTCACCTCGACCTACGACCACCGGGTCATCCAGGGCGCGGAGTCCGGTGACTTCCTGCGCCGGATGCACCAGCTGCTGCTGGGCGAGGACGGCTTCTACGACGACGTCTTCCGCTCCCTGCGGGTGCCCTACGAGCCGGTCCGCTGGGTACCCGACATGCGGGTCAGCCACGAGGGCCAGATCGACAAGAACGCCCGGGTCATCGAGGTCATCGAGGCCTACCGGCGCAACGGCCACCTGATGGCCGACACCGACCCGCTGGAGTTCAAGGTCCGCACCCACCCCGATCTGGACATCGTCCAGCACGGGCTGACGCTGTGGGACCTGGACCGGCAGTTCCCGGTCGGTGGCTTCGCCGGCGAGCGGACCATGCTGCTGCGCGACATCCTCGGGGTGCTGCGCCAGTCGTACTGCCGCACCGTCGGCATCGAGTACATGCACATCACCGACCCCGAGGAGCGCAAGTGGCTCCAGGAGCGGATCGAGGTCAAGCACGACCAGCCCACCCGGGACAAGCAGAAGCGGGTGCTCGGCCGGCTGAACGCGGCTGAGGCGTTCGAGACCTTCCTGCAGACCAAGTACGTCGGGCAGAAGCGCTTCAGCCTCGAGGGCGGCGAGTCGGTCATCCCGCTGCTGGACGAGGTGCTCACCTCCTCCACCGAGCACGGCCTCGAGGAGGTCGCGATCGGCATGGCGCACCGCGGCCGGCTCAACGTGCTGGCCAACGTGCTGGGCAAGAGCTACTCGAAGATCTTCGGCGAGTTCGAGGGCAACATCGACCCGGGCACCGTGCAGGGCTCCGGCGACGTGAAGTACCACCTGGGCGCCGAGGGCACCTTCGAGCACGAGGGCCGTCAGCTCGCCGTCTCGCTGGCCAGCAACCCCAGCCACCTGGAGACGGTCAACCCCGTCCTCGAGGGCATCGTCCGGGCCAAGCAGGACATGATCGACAAGGGCGAGGGCGGCTTCACCGTGCTCCCCGTGCTGCTGCACGGCGACGCGGCCTTCGCCGGTCAGGGCGTGGTCCAGGAGACCCTGAACCTCTCCCAGCTGCGCGGCTACCGCACCGGCGGCACCGTGCACGTGGTCATCAACAACCAGGTCGGGTTCACCACCAGCCCGGCCCAGTCCCGCTCGACGCTCTACTCCACCGACGTCGCCCGGATGATCGGCGCCCCGGTCTTCCACGTGAACGGCGACGACCCCGAGGCCTGCGTGCGGGTGGCCCGGCTGGCGGTCGACTACCGGCAGGCGTTCAACAAGGACGTCGTCATCGACCTGGTCTGCTACCGCCGCCGCGGCCACAACGAGGGCGACGACCCCTCGATGACCCAGCCGCTGATGTACGACATCATCGACCGCAAGCGCTCGGTCCGGAAGCTGTACACCGAGGCTCTGGTCGGCCGGGGCGACATCACCCTGGCCGAGGCCGAGGAGGCGCTGAAGGACTACCGCGACCAGCTGGAGCGGGCCTTCGCCGAGACCCACGACGCCCGCGACTCCTCGACGCCGGAGCCGGTGATGGACCCGCGGTCGCCGCAGGAGATGACGGTCGACACGGCGATCACCCGCGAGGTGCTCAAGACCATCGGCGATGCGCACGTCTCGCTGCCGACGGACTTCACCGTGCACCCCAAGCTGCAGCGGATGCTGGAGCGCCGGGCGGCGATGGCCAGCGAGGGCGGCATCGACTGGGCGATGGGTGAGCTGCTGGCGTTCGGGTCGCTGCTGATGCAGGGCGTCCCGGTGCGGCTGGCGGGGCAGGACTCCCGCCGAGGCACCTTCGTCCAGCGACACTCGGTGCTCATCGACCGGGAGACCGCCGCGGAGCACACCCCGCTGGCGCACCTGACCGAGGACCAGGCGAAGTTCTTCGTCTACGACTCGTTGCTGTCGGAGTACGCCGCGCTCGGCTTCGAGTACGGCTACTCGGTGGCCAACCCCAAGGCCCTGGTGCTCTGGGAGGCCCAGTTCGGCGACTTCGTCGACGGCGCGCAGATGGTCATCGACGAGTTCATCAGCTCCGGCGAGGCGAAGTGGGGTCAGCGCTCCGGCGTCGTCCTGCTGCTGCCGCACGGCCTGGAGGGCCAGGGCCCGGACCACTCCAGCGGGCGGATCGAGCGCTTCCTGCAGCTGTCGGCCGAGAACAACATGACGGTCGCCAACTGCTCCACGCCGGCGAACTACTTCCACCTGCTCCGCCGCCAGGCGCTGTCGGAGGTGCACCGCCCGCTGGTCGTGTTCACGCCCAAGTCGCTGCTGCGCGCCAAGGCCGCGGTCAGCTCGGTCGAGGACTTCACCGAGCAGCGGTTCCGCCCGGTCCTGCCCGACCCGGGGGTCGGCGGCGCGCCGCTGGACCCCGCCGGGGTGCGCCGGGTGCTGCTGTGCAGCGGCAAGGTCAGCTACGAGCTGCTGTCCCAGCGGGAGTCCGAGGGCCGCACCGACACCGCGGTCCTGCGGGTCGAGCAGCTCTACCCGCTGCCGGCCGAGGAGATCACCGAGGCGCTGGCGCAGTACCCGAACGCGACCGACGTCGTCTGGACGCAGGAGGAGCCGGCGAACATGGGCGCCTGGCAGTTCATGGCCTGCAACCTGCCCGAGCACCTGACCGGGGGCCGGACGCTGCGCCGGGTCTCCCGCAAGGCCTCGGCGAGCCCGGCCGTCGGTTCGGCGAAGGTGCACGAGGTCGAGCAGCGTCAGCTGGTCGCCCAGGCCTTCGCCGACTGAGCCCGGGGAGCACGGCGTTGTACTTCACCGATCGAGGCATCGAGGAGCTGGCGAGCCGGCGGGGCGAGGAGGAGGTCAGCCTCGCCTGGCTGGCCGACCAGCTGCAGGCCTTCGTCGACCAGCACCCGGACTTCGAGGTGCCGGTCGAGCGGCTGGCCACCTGGCTGGCCCGCGGCGGCACCGACGACGTGGACGACGAGTGACCGGCGAACCCCTCGGTACCCGCGCCAGCTGACACCCGGGGCAGTCGGCCACCCAGCTGACCCCGACCGCGGTGGCCCTGTGCGCTTGCGATGGCCGACGCCGCCCGGATGGCCGGGACGGCGTCGGCCCTGGTGGGGGTATCCCCGTTCGCCCTGGCCGGGGTCGGTGGTGCTGGCCGGGTTCGCCGCCCGGGCGGCCTGACCGCGCGCCTCCCCCGCCACACCGCCCACCGGCGGCACGCTCCGTGCGTGCTCGGTCACTCCCATGCGCTCTCCGGCCTGGCCGCCGGCGCCGCGACGCTGCCCTGGGCCCCGGTGGAGGGCACGGTGGCCCAGGTGGCCTGGGTGGCCGCCGCGGGCGGGTTCGCCATGCTGCCCGACCTCGACCAGCGGGGGTCCACCATCTCCCGGATGTGGGGGCCGCTCACCGACGTGCCCTCCGGGCTGGTCAACACCATCGCCCGCGGCCACCGGTGGGGCACCCACGACGCCGTGCTCGGGCCGGTGGTCTTCGGGCTGCTCGCCTCCGTGGCCGCCTGGCAGCACTGGTCGAGCCTGCTGCTGCTGGCCCTGGCCATCGGCCTGGCGCTGCGGGCACTGCACTTCGTCATCCCCGGCCGGGCCGAGAACACCGTCCTGGGCAACCTGGTCATCTCCTGGGGTGGCGCCTGGCTGCTGCTCGCGCACAGCCCGAGCCCGGCGTGGCTGCCGTGGGCCGTCGTCGTCGGGGTGCTCACGCACATCGCCGGCGACGGGCTCACCAAGGAGGGCGTCCCGGTCCCGGTGTTCTGGCTGCTGCGCCGGACCCGGCTCAACCCCGTGCACCTGCGCACCGGCGCGACGATCGAGAAGGCCGTGCTCGTCCCGCTGTTCGGGGCGGCGACGCTGGTCTTCCTCTACCTCAACACGGATGCCCGCGACCTGGTCGACCCGCTGCTGGACCGGTTGGGCTGACCCCTCCCCGGGGTGGAGGGGGACGACCGTGGGGTCCGGACGGCGGAGCGGGCCCCTACGGTGACCGGCGTGGTGCCCGCCCTGCCCCCCGCCGACCGGCTGCGCGACGCCCTGCGCGCGTCCGGCCGGGCGGTCGCCGGGGTGTCGCCGTCCGGGCCGCTGCCGTGGTCCAGCCGGTCCCCGCGGGCGCGGCGGCTGCTGACCGCGGCGGTCGCGTTCTACGGCCTGGTCGTCCTGCTGGCCGCCAACGGCGTGCAACTCGACGCCGGCCAGGCGCCCGCCGGCCTGGCCTTCCTGTGGTGCCTGCCGATGGTGGCCGCGCTGGTCCTCACGCTGCGCCGGCCGCTGGACGGCTGGCGTCTGATGACGCTCTGGCTGCTGCTGACACCGTTCGTGCTGCAGCCGCCGGCGGGGCCGACGTCCCTGCTCGCGCCCTGGGAGTGGTGCCTCTGGGTGCCGGTCCTGCTGGCGGTGGGGTGGGCGCTCCCCCGCGGGACGGCGGTCGTGGTCGGCGTGCTCTCCGGGTTGGTGCTCCTCTTCCGGCGCTTCGGCACCACCTGGGAGGTCGGCGCCGGGTACCTGCAGGTCTCGCTGCTCGCCGTCGCCGCCGTGCTGATCGTCGGCATGAGCATGGGCGCCCGGTGGGACGCCCGCCGTGCGCTGGCCGACGAGCAGCAGCGCACCGAGGCGGCCCTGGCGCAGCGCGGTGCGCTCGCCGAGCGGGCGCGGATCGCCCGCGAGATGCACGACGTGGTGGCGCACGAGCTGTCCGCGATCGCCGTCCGCGCGGAGACCGCGCCCTACCGGCTGCCCGACCTGCCGGCCACGGCGCGGACGGAGCTGGCTGCCGTGGCCGGCACGGCCCGGGAGGCGCTCGCCGAGCTGCAGCAGCTGCTGGGGGTGCTGCGCGCCGAGGACCAGCCGGCCGACCGGGCACCCCAACCGGGGCTCGCCGCGCTGGCCGATCTGGTCGCCGCCCGGCAGGCCGAGGGCGTGCCGCTCACCGCAGAGATCGAGCACCCGGACGTGCCGGCGCAGCTGGGCCTCAGCGCGTACCGAATCGTCCAGCAGGCACTGGCCAACGCCGTCCAGCACGCGCCCGGCGCCCCCGTGCATCTCCGCGTCGCCGCCGCGGGCGACCAGCTGACGATCACGGTCGGCAACGGGCCCGGCGACCACCCGGGGGTCAGGGGCGCCGGAGTGGGGCTGCTGGGCATGCGTGAGCGGGCGGAGCTGCACGGCGGCACGCTGGACGCCGCGCCGACGGACGACGGCGGCTTCACCGTGCGGGCCGTGCTCCCCCTGCAGGTGACGCCGACCGACGGGAGGCGATCGTGATCCGGGTGCTGCTGGTCGACGACCAGGAGATGGTCCGCGAGGGCTTCGCTGCGCTGCTGGGGGCCCAGCCGGACGTCGAGGTGGTCGGCACCGCGGGCGACGGGGCCGCCGCGCTGCGCCTGCACGCCGAGCTGGCCCGCGCCGGGAGGGCACCGGACGTCGTCCTGATGGACGTGCGGATGCCGGTGATGGACGGGCTGACGGCGACCCGGTCGCTCCTGGGCGCACGGGCCGGCGACGGCCCGGTCCCCCGCGTGCTCGTGCTGACCACCTTCGACCTCGACGACCACGTGTACGACGCGCTGCGGGCCGGCGCGAGCGGCTTCCTGCTCAAGCACGCCCCGGCCGCCGACCTGCTGCACGCCGTCCGGGTGGTCGCGGCGGGTGACGCCCTCCTCGCCCCGGCCGTGACCCGCCGGCTGATCGCCGACTTCGTCGCGGCCCGCCCAGCCGCGCCGCCCCAGCCCGAGCGGCTGGCCGTGCTCACCGAGCGGGAGACCGAGGTGCTGGGGCTGGTCGCCCGCGGTATGTCCAACTCCGAGATCGCCGACCACCTGGTGCTCGCCGAGCAGACGGTGAAGACCCACGTCAGCCGGGTGCTCACCAAGCTGGGGCTGCGGGACCGGGCCCAGGCGGTGGTACTGGCGTACGAGACCGGGCTCGCGGTCCCCGGTGGCGGAGCACCCCGGTAGCACTCCAGGTCGGCTCCGCAGCGTGACGACCACGGGCTCGCCCGTGTCCAGGATCAGTCGTCGTGACGATCCTCCCGCGACCGATGACCTCGGTGCTGGGCGTGCTGGCGGTGGTGGCAGCGGCGCTGCTGCCGCCCGCCGCGGCCGCACCCGTCCCCGGGCCGGTGGGCCTGGACCCCGCCTGCGCCACGGAGCTCACCCGGCAGCTCGGCTCCGTCGGCGTGCTGGGCTGCGACCCGCGCGGGCGGGGGCTCGCCGTCGTCGCGGTCGGCGACCCGGCGACCGCCGACCACGTCGCCGTCCTGGTGCCCGGGGCGGACATCGACCTCGCCGCGCTGCACGACCCCGCCCGACCGCAGCGGCGCCCACTCGGCTGGGCCCGCAGCCTCGCCGAGGCCGGCGGACCCGACCTCGCCGTCGTGCTGTGGGTCGGCTACCCCACCCCGCAGGGGGCCGGCGTGGACGCCGCCACCGGGCGGCTCGCCCGGGCCGGAGCGGCCGCGCTCGTGCCGTTCGTCCAGGAACTCCGGGACGGCGGGGCGCACGTCACCGTCGTGGGGCACAGCTACGGCGCGGTGGTCGCCGCGCTGGCCGCGCCGGAGCTCGCCGCCGACGACCTGGTGCTGCTGGGCAGCCCGGGGGCGCGCGCGTCCTCGGTGGCCGACCTGGGCACCCGGGCCCGGGTGTGGGCGGCCCGGACGACGGGTGACTGGATCGGGCGGGTGCCGTCGGTACGGCTCGGGGACCTCGGCCACGGCGCCGACCCGGCCGGCCCGGCGTTCGGCGCCCGGACGCTGCCGGTGGGCGGCACCTCCGGCCACGACGGCTACTTCCGGCCCGGCTCTGCTGCGCTGGCGGGCGTCGCCGCGGTCTGCCTCGGCCGGGTGCCGTCGGCGGAGGTGGCCCGGTGATCCGCCGCGACCCGGGCCTGGACGCGCTGCGGCTGCTGGCCACCGCCGGGGTGGTCCTGGGGCACTGGCTGGTGACGGCCCCGGCCCTCTCCGCCGACGGGGCCGTCGCGCTGGACAGCCCGCTGCGCACCATGCCGGGGCTGGCCCCGGCGAGCTGGCTGTTCCAGACGCTCGGCCTGTTCTTCCTCGTCGCCGGCGCCGCCGCGGCCGGCAGCCGTTCGACAGCGGGCACCGGCGCGCCGGCCTGGTGGTGGCGACGGGTGCGCGCCGTCCTCCCCCCGGTCGCCGTGCTGGCGGCCGCCGTGGCGGTGGTCGCGCTGGCGCTGACGCTGCACGGGACGAGCCAGGGCGTGGTGCGGACCGTCGTCGTGCTGTCGCTGAGCCCACTGTGGTTCCTCGCGGTCCACCTCACGCTGCTGGCCGCCACCCCGCTGATGCTCCGGCTGGACGACCGGCTGGGCGCCGCGGCAGCTGCCGTCCCGGTGGCACTGACCGTCGCCGCGCCGCTCGGCGGACCGCTGCTGGCGCAGACGGCGGTGCTCACCGGCTGGTGGGTGCCCTGGCAGCTGGGGGTGGCGCTGGCCCGGCGCCCGCTCACCCGGCCGGTGGCGGTGCTGCTGATCGTCGGCGGGGTGGCCGGGGTGCTGCTGCTGGTGACCGTGGGCGAGCTGCCGGTGAGCGCCGTCGGCGTGCGCGGGCAGGACGGGTCCAACCTGGACCCTCCGTCGGCGGCCACCGTGTGCCTGTGCCTCGCCCAGGCCGCAATGGCGGCGCTGCTGCTCCCCCGGCTGCGCGCGGTCGGCCGGACCCGGGCGGTGCGCACGGCCACCCGGCTGGCGCTGCCGGTCTTCCTGCTGCACCTGCCGATGCTGGTCACGGTGTGGCTGGTGACCCTGCCGCTGGCCCCGCTGCCCGGCCTGCACGGGGTGCCCGACGGCCCGGGCTGGCTGCTGGCCCGCTGCGCCTGGCTGGCCGGGATCGCCTCCCTGGCCGCGGCGGTGGTCCTGGGCCGGCGGTCAGTCCAGCGGCGGTGGGGCCGGCGGGAGCAACCCCGGCCGGGGCCGCAGCCGCGCCACCACGCGGCCGACCACGCGCGCCGGCCCGAACGCGCGGCTGTCGTCGGCGACGAACGGGTTGTCGCCCTCCACCCACCAGTGGCCGTCCTCGAGCGGCCGCCGGGCGCGCTTGACCACCAGCAGCTCCGGCCGGGCGGGGAACCGGGCGAGGACGACGTCCCCGGCGCGGACGGCGGCCGGCCGGCGCAGCCGGCGCACGAGCAGCCGGTCGCCCGACCGCAGCGTGGGGGACATCGACGGTCCGCTGACCCGGGCCAGCACCCACGGGGTGGGCAGCCCGGGGAGCTCCTCGGGGCCGCGACCGCTGGACGTGTTCACGCTGATCACCGCGGGTAGGGTCGCAGAAGATCCATCCCCACGAACCCGGAGGCACCCCCATGCGTCTGTTCCGCATGTTCTCCGCCGTGGAGGCCACCGCACACTGCGACCTCCCCTGCGGCGTCTACGACCCGGCCCAGGCCCGCATCGAGGCCGAGTCGGTCAAGGCCATCCAGGAGAAGTACCAGAGCAACGAGGACCCGGTCTACCGGACCCGGGCGATCATGATCAAGGAGCAGC
>NZ_JBJHAI010000008.1:0-156322 GCF_054050955.1 Modestobacter sp. SYSU DS0290 | reverse complement strand
GGCGGCGCCGGCCCCCCCCCCCCCCCCCCCCCCCCCCCCCCCCCCCCCCCCCCCCCCCCCCCCCCCCCCCCCCCCCCCCCCCCCCCCCCCCCCCCCCCCCCCCCCCCCCCCCACGACTGTCCGAAGGACTGGTCCGGGGCGGTCAGCTGTCGATCGGGCGGGCGCCCAGCTGGGCGCGCAGCAGCGCCAGCGCGGCCTGCTCGGCGTCGACGGCCGGGGTGTCGTCGGCCTGGCCGGGAGCGGCGTCGCGCTCGGCCATCAGCTCGGCGGCCTCGGCGGTCTCCGCCGCCTCGGCGGCCGCGCGGGCGGCCTCCGGGGTGACCGGCGGGCTCCCGGCGGCCGGGGCGCCGGGCTGGTCGACGACGGCCTGCACCTTCCAGCGCACACCGAGCAGCTCCTCCAGCGACTGGCGCAGCACGTCCTTGTTCAGGTCGTCGCTGATCCGCCGCGCCAGCGCCGGGGAGGTGGTGCTCAACGTCAGCGTGCCGGCCGCCAGGTCGTGCACCTGGGCGTTCTTCAGCAGCGCCTCGGTGGTGCGCTTGTGCCGCTTCACCACGCCCATCAGCTCCGGCCAGATCCGCCGGACGTCGGCGGTGGTCAGCTCACCACTGTCGGCGGCGGGCTCCGGGGTGGCCGAGACCAGCGGGGTCGGCTCGCCACCCCGCGGCGCGGGGGCGGACTCCGCCGCCGCGCGCTGCGGCTCGGGCCGGCTCGCGGGCGCCGCCGGCCGGGTGGGCTGCGCCGCCGGCCGGGTGGGCTGGGGCCAGTCCTCGTCGTCGGTGGGCTCGGGTGGCAGCGGGATGTCCGGTTCGCCGCCGGCGGCGCCAGGACGGCGGGATTCCTGCGGTGCCGGTGCGAGAGCCGCCGGAGCAGCTGCGGCCGGGCGGGCCGGGGCGGCGGAGCCGGGCCGCACGGTGACCGGCCAGCCGTCCTCGCCCTCGGGTGCAGCCGTGGCCGGCGCCGTGGGCCGCTCGGGAGCGGGAGCCGGGGCCGCGGCCCGGGCCGGCTCGGCGGATCCGCGCTGGGACGGGCGCACGTAGGCAGGGCGGGATCCCGCGGCCTCCGCCGCCGGCGCCGGCTCGCGCACCGGCGCGGCCGGCTCCCGCGCCGGAGCAGCCGCCTCACGCACGGGGGCAGCCACCGGCGGCGGGGCGACCGCCTCGACCGGTCGGCCGGCGTGCTCGCCGGCGATCGACATCCGCCGCTCCAGCCGCTCGAGGCGCTGCAGGGTGGCGGTGGCCGAGCCGTCGACGGCGGGCAGCAGCATCCGGGCGCAGACCAGCTCCAGCAGCAGCCGCGGCGCCGTCGTCCCGCGCATCTCGGTGAGGCCCTCGTGGACCGTGTCGGCCAGCCGGGACAGCGTGGCCGCGCCCAGCGCCTGGGCCTGGCGGGTCATCAGGTCGAGCCGGTCGGGCGGGCAGTCGAGCAGGCCGTTGCCGCCGGCCTCGGGGACGGCGTTGAGCACGATCAGGTCACGCAGCCGGTCGAGCAGGTCGGTGGCGAACCGCCGCGGGTCGTGCCCGGCCTCCACCACCCGGTCGACGGCCTGGAACACCCCGGGGGCGTCGGAGGCGGCCAGCGCGTCGACGGTCTCGTCGAGGAGCGCCTCATCGGTGACACCGAGCAGGCCCACCGCCTCGCGGTAGGTGACGCCGTCCTCTCCGGCGCCGGCCAGCAGCTGGTCGAGGATCGACAGCGAGTCGCGCACCGACCCACCGCCGGCCCGCACCACCAGCGGGAAGACCGTCGGCTCGACCTGCACGCCCTCGGCGGCGCAGGTCTTCTCCAGCAGGCCGCGCAGCGTGCTCGGCGGCACCAACCGGAACGGGTAGTGGTGGGTGCGCGACCGGATGGTCGGCAGCACCTTCTCCGGCTCGGTCGTCGCGAAGACGAAGACCAGGAACTCCGGCGGCTCCTCGACCACCTTGAGCAGGGCGTTGAAGCCCTGCGTGGTGACCATGTGCGCCTCGTCGACGATGTACACCTTGTAGCGGCTGTGCACCGGGGCGAAGAACGCGCGCTCGCGCAGCTCACGGGCGTCGTCGACACCACCGTGGCTGGCCGCGTCGATCTCGATGACGTCGATCGAACCGGGGCCGTCGGGCGCCAGGGAGATGCACGAGGCGCAGACGCCGCACGGGGTGGACGTCGGGCCCTGCTCGCAGTTCAGCGAGCGGGCCAGGATCCGCGCCGAGGAGGTCTTCCCGCACCCGCGCGGGCCGCTGAACAGGTAGGCGTGGTTGATCCGCCCCCCGTCGACGGCGTTCACCAGCGGGGTGGTGACGTGCTCCTGCCCGACCACCTCGGCGAAGGTCGCCGGGCGGTACTTGCGGTAGAGCGCCAGAGCCACGCCGCGAGGTTACGTGCCGGCACCGACGTCCGGGGCGAGCCTCTGGACGAGGCCGGGAGTCACTGGGCCAGGCGGAGGAAGAGCTCGACGGCGCCGCGGTCCTCGACCCGGACGAAGCCCAGGTTCGGCGGCTCGATGCCGAAGTCGGCGAAGACCACCGGCACCGCGCCGGAGACCTCGACGCCCTCGGCGGTGCGGACGACGGACAGCTCGGTCGTCACCGGCTGGGTCGTGCCGGCCAGGGTGAGCTCCCCCGTCACCGGCACGGTGACCGGCGTCCCGGTCAGCTCGGGCAGGTCGGCCGGCTCGGTCACGGTGAACGTCGCGGTCGGGTTGGCGGCGACGTCCATCACGTTGTCCCGGAAGTACCCGTCCCGCCGGTCGCTGTCGGTGGTGATCGAGGCGACGTCGACGACCACCTCCGCCTCCGCCAGGTCCCCGCCCTCGACGACGACGGAGCCGGTGACCTCCTCGGTGGTGCCGGCCACGGTGACGTCGGCGCCGTTGAGCACCTCGTCGACCCGGTAGCCGGCGGTGGAGCCGGGGCCGACGGTCCAGGTGCCGTCGGTGTCGGTGGCCAGCTCGACGTCCTCCGGCTGCGCCTGGACGCTGGGCGCCGGCGGGGCGTCGTCCTGCAGTGCGGCGTAGACCAGCGGGCCGAGAACGGCGCCGGCGACCACCACGACCACGGCTGCGAGAACGATCCACCAGGTGCGACGACGGGCCATGACCGGCTCCTCAACTCGGGCGTGCGGCCAGTGGACCGCACGGACCTGGGAGGAGCCTGGGAACGCAAGGGACCCCCCGCACACCCGCCAGAGCCCGCTTATCCTTGCTGCCTTCCGGCCCTGGGGAGGTTCACGGGGTGACGCCGTACGAGGGGTCGGGTCCCACTGTAGAGGACGCCGGGAGCCCGGCTGCCGCCCCTCCGGCCGCCGGTTAGGCTCCCGCGCCATGCCCCCGGTCGCCGCGACCCCGTCGGCCCGGGGGTTCACCCTCGTCGTCCTCGCCGCCCTGGTCTGGGGCACCTCCGGGGTGAGCGGTGACCTGGTCGCCCGGCGCACCCACCTCGACCCGCTGGACGTCGCCTGGCACCGGATGGCGATCGGCGCCGCCGCCCTGCTGGCCGTGCACGCGCTGACCAGCCGGCGCCGGACCGCTCCCCGACCGCGGCCGACCACGCCGGTGCGCCGCCGGCTGCTGCTGGTCGGGCTGGGCCTGGCGGTCTACCAGAGCGCCTACTTCGCCGCGGTCGCCACCGCGGGGGTGAGCATCGCCACCCTGGTCGCCCTGGGGCTCGCCCCCCTGCTGGTGGCGGTCGGTGGCGCCGTCCTCGGGAACGGCCGGCCGGACCGCGCGACGATGGCCGCCCTGGCGGTGGCGCTGGTCGGGCTGGTGCTGCTGGTCGGGGTGTCGGCGGGCGCGGACGCCGGGGACACCGTGCTGCTGGGCGCCCTGGCCGCGGTCGGCTGCGCGGTGGCCTACGCCGGGGTGGTGCTGGCCTCGGCCGGCGTGCCCGACGGCGTCCCGACGACGACGGCCGGGTTCGCCCTCGGCGCACTGCTGCTCACCCCGGTGGCGCTGGCCGCGGGGCTGGACCTGACCGGCGACCCGCTCGCGCTGGGCACGCTGGTCTACCTGGGCGTGGTGCCCAGCGCGCTGGCCTACGGCCTGTTCTTCACCGGGGTGCGCACGGTGCCGGCCGCGATCGCCTCGATCGTGACGCTGCTCGAGCCGCTGACCGCGACGGCGCTGGCCACCGTGGTGCTCGGCGAGCGGCTCACCCCGACCGCACTGGCCGGGGGAGCCCTGATGCTCGGCGCCGTGACGGCGCTCTACCTGCGGAGGATGGGAGATTCGAACTCCCGAGGGCTTGCACCCAACCCGCTTTCCAAGCGAGCGCCATAGGCCACTAGGCGAATCCTCCAGTGCCGGGCACTCTACCGGGCAGCCGTGCGCACGTCAGCCGCCGCCCTCCGACCCGCCCGGCCGACGCACCGGGAGGGTGGTTGAGTTGTGGGCACCGGAGGGCGACCGCCGGCAGCCGCAGCGACCGGGAGGAGCCCGATGAGCGAGACCGAGCAGGTGCGTCCCGAGGTGGTGGCCGCGATCGTCACCGCCCTGCAGGAGACCGATCCGAGCAACCTCCCGGCCGACGCCACGCGCGCGGAGAAGGACGCCGCGAAGGACACCTACCTGTCCGGCATGGTGGCCGAGCGGGCGCAGCGCGACCGGCAGACCCGGGCCTGGGAGCTGCTGCTGACCCGCAGCCACGAGGAGCCCCCGAGCTGGTCGCAGCTGTTCGACGAGCTGCCCGAGGCGTCGCTGAGCGAGCTGGGCGAGCTGTACGACGCCCTGCCCGAGGGGGCCCAGGCCGAGTACGCCCGCCGGTACGGGGCCCCGACCTCCGCCTGACCCCAGTGCACGAGCAGCTCTGCGCGGGACGGCGCCGGTGACCGCTCCGGGTTCCCGGGTGGCCGACCGCTACCTGCTGCGCTCACGACTCGGTGGCGGCTCGATGGGCGCGGTGTGGCTGGCGCGCGACGAGCTGCTGGGCCGCGAGGTCGCGGTCAAGCAGGTGCTCATCCCGGCCGGCAGCGACCCGGAGGCCACCGCCGGGCACCGCGAGGCGGCGATGCGGGAGGGGCGGATCGCCGCCCGGCTCACCCACCCGCACGCCGTCGCCGTCTACGACATGGTCGACGACGGCGGCACGCCGTGGCTGGTGATGGAGTACCTCCCCTCCCGCAGCCTGGCCCAGGTGCTGCAGACCAGCGGCACGCTGCCGGTGACCCAGGTGGCGCAGATCGGCGCGCAGGTGGCCGACGCCCTGGCGGCGGTGCACGCCGCCGGGGTGGTGCACCGCGACGTCAAGCCGGGCAACGTGCTGATCGGCGAGGGCGAGCGCAGCGAGGGCCTGGTCAAGATCACCGACTTCGGCATCTCCCGGGCCACCGGCGACGTGTCGCTGACCCAGACCGGGGTGGTCAAGGGCACCCCGGCCTACCTGGCGCCCGAGGTGGCCCGCGGCCAGGAGCCCGACGTGGCCAGCGACGTGTTCTCCCTCGGCGCGACGCTCTACGCCTGCCTGGAGGGCACCCCGCCGTTCGGGATGACCGAGAACCCGCTGGAGATGCTGCACCGGGTGGCCGGTGGGGACTTCTCCCGGCCCCGGCACGCCGGGGCGCTGGGCCGGCCGCTGATGCGGATGCTGAACTCCGACCCGCGCAAGCGGCCCTCGATGACCCAGGTCCGCGACCAGCTGGCGCGGCTGGTGGCCGGCAAGGACGGCGACGTCACCGAGGTGCTCGCCGCCCGGACGGCGCTGCCCCCGACGCTGGCCGACCTGCGGGCGGTGGACGACGACGGCCGGCCGCTGCCCGCCCCCGCGACGCCGCCCGCGTCCCCGGTGACACCGGCCGCCTCGACCGGCGGCACCCCGTCCGCCGGGCCGCCGACCGGCGCCCGGTCGGCGGCTGCCCTGCGGCCTCCCCACCGCCGGGCCGGCCGCCGCGTCCTCGTGGCCCTGCTGGCCCTGCTGGTGGTCGGCGGGCTCGTCGGCGGCGGCTTCGCGCTGGCCGGGCGGGACGACGGCTCGGCGGGCCCGACGGCGCAGCTCAGTGACCCGCCCTCGGAGACCACCTCCGAGGCGCCGGAGCCGTCGGCGGAACCGACGCCGGAGCCCGAGCCGACGCCCACACCCACACCCACACCCACACCCACACCCACTCCCACGCCCACGCCGTCCTCGACTCCCCCGCCGCCGACCAGCGAGCCACCGCCGTCGTCGACCGCACCGCCGCCGCCCGCCCCGGACAGCGTCGCCGCCGTGCGGGACGCGATCACCAGCTACTACGCACTGCTGCCCGGCAACCCGCAGGCCGCCTGGGAGCGGACCGGGCCGAGCCTGCGGGCCGAGATCGGCAGCCGGGCGGCCTACGTCCGGTTCTGGAACCGGTTCAGCTCCGTGCAGATCGGTGCGGTGCAGGCCCGGGACGGGTCGCTCGAGGCCACCGTGCCGGTGACGTACGTCGAGCCCGACGGCGACAGGTTCCCCGAGCAGCACCGGATCACCCTGGTGCGCGGGGACGACGGCCAGCTGCTCATCGACTACGACGAGCCGGTGTGAGCCGGAGTGCGAGAAGGGGGGGGGGGGGGGGGGGGGGGGGGGGGGGTGGGGGGGGGGGGGGGGGGGGTGGGGGGGGGGGGGGGGGTGGGGGTGGGGGGGGGGGGGGGGGGGGGGGGGGGGGGCCCCCCCCCCTTCTCGACTGGCGGTGGCGGTGGGATTTGAACCCACGGAGGCTTGCACCTCACACGCTTTCGAGGCGTGCTCCTTCGGCCGCTCGGACACGCCACCGCCGGAGAGACTACAGGCCCCGCTTCGCGCGGAAGAAGGCGCGTAGGAGAGCCGCCGACTCCTCGGCCCGGACACCGCCGGTGACCTGGGGCCGGTGGTTGAGCCGGCGGTCCCGGACGACGTCCCACAGCGACCCCGCCGCGCCGGCCTTCGGGTCGTCGGCGCCGTAGACGACCTCGGCCACCCGGGCCAGCACGCTCGCACCGGCGCACATCGTGCACGGCTCCAGCGTGACCACCAGGATCGCGCCGCTCAGCCGCCAGCCGTCGCCGTGCGCCCGCGCGGCCGCCCGCAGCGCCAGCACCTCGGCGTGCGCGGTGGGGTCGCCGGCCTTCTCCCGCTCGTTGGCCGCCTCGGCCAGCACCGCGCCGTCCGGGCCGAGGACGACGGCGCCGATCGGCGTGTCCCCCCACTCCTGCGCCGCCGCGGCCAGTTCGAGTGCGCGCACCATCGCCGCGTCGACGGCCTCCGGCGCGGTCACGGAGCCGCCACCTCGGCCAGCTGCTCGGCGAACCCGAGGCGCGCCGCGATCGCCAGCACCATCTCGTCGGCCCACATCTCGTCGGAGGACAGCAGCGCGGTGAGCTCCTCGGCGGGCAGCCCCGCATCGGCGAAGAGGTCCAGGTCACCGCCGGGCCAGCCCTCCTCGTCGTCGTCGAAGGTCGCGTCGTCGACCGGGATGCCGTAGCGCTCGACCGTCTCCGCGGCCAGCAGCCACTCCTGGAAGGTGGCGTCGGAGATCAGCGCCCGCACCATCCCGCCGGGGCCGGGCCGGAGGACGACGAAGTACAGCCGGCTGTCGACGACCAGCACGTACGGGCCGGGCCAGCCGGCGGCGGCGGGCTCGGCGAGGGCGCGCTCGAGGACGGGCAGCTCGTCGGAGGCGTCGGCGGCCAGCAGCTCGCACCGCCAGCGGCCGTCGGCGCGAGACACCCGCACCGCGAAGCTCGGGCGCAGTCCGGCGCCGGCGTCCGGGAGGGTCGTCATAGCCTCTGATCATGGCTGATGCCCCGGCGAGCCCGACGCCCGCGAGCCCGGGCCGGTTCCCCGTGCCGACCATGCCGGCTCCGCCGGTCTCGGTGGTCGGGCTCGGCCAGCTGGGCGGGTCGCTGGCCGCCGCCCTGGCTGCCGCGGGGCGGGCGGTCTCCGGCTGGGACGTCGACCCGGCCGCCCGCGCCGTCGCCGAGGAGCACGGCGTCTTCGTGACCCAGGAGCTCACCGGGGTCGTCGTCCTCGCCGTCCCGCTGCCGGTGCTCGGCAGCGCACTCGACGGGCTGCGGATCGACCCCGGGGCGACGGTCACCGACGTCGGCTCGGTGAAGGCGCCGGTCCTCGCCGGGCTGGGCGCCGCGCTCGGGGAGCGGTTCGTCGGTGGTCACCCGATGTGCGGCACCGAGCGCTCCGGCCCGGACGCCGTCGACCCCGACCTGTTCCGCGGCGCCCGCTGGGCGCTCTGCCTGGAGCCGGGCACCGACCTGCGCCGCTGGCTGCGGGTGGCCGAGATCGCCCTCGCGGTGGGCGCCGAGGTGGTGCCGGTGACCGCGGCCGAGCACGACGACGCGGTCGCCGCGATCAGCGCCGTCCCGCACCTGCTGGCCGCCGCGCTCGCCGCGGCGGCCGGCGAGGCCGGGCCGCTGGCGCTGTCGCTGGCCGCCGGCAGCTTCCGCGACGGCACCCGGGTCGCCGGCAGCGACCCGGCGTTCGTCACCGCGCTGGTGACCGGCAACGCCGGGCCGGCCACCGCGGCGCTGGACCGGGTCCGGGCGCAGCTGGACCGCCCGGTGCCCGAGCTGGTCGCCGACGGGCACGCCGTCCGGGCCGCCGCGGCGGCCCCGGCGCGCCGGCCGGTGCGCGTGCCGCTGGAGCGCAGCGCGCTGCTGGAGCTGGGCCGGGCCGGCGGTGCGGTCACCCGGCGGCTGGCCGCCTTCGTCGAGGGCTGGGTGCCGGAACGGTCCGAGGCGTGAGCTCCCCGCTCGCGGGGCAAGGGGATCGGGACGCACGAGGAGAGGACGACATGAGCCACGAGCACCTGGACGACAAGGAGATCCACGACCGGATCTCCGCGCTGGCCGAGGAGGAGCGCCAGCTGCGCGAGTCCGGCGACCACACCGAGGAGCAGCGCGCGCGGCTCACCCAGATCGAGCAGGACCGCGACCAGCTCTGGGACCTGCAGCGCCAGCGCGACGCCAAGCGGCAGTACGACGAGGACCCGGACGAGGCCGAGCCGCGCCCGGAGCCGCAGGTGGAGAACTACCTGCAGTGACGCCGCCCGCTGGGTGGTCGCCGTCCACACGGAGGGCGACCACCCAGCTGCCCCCGCAAGAAACTTAAAGCCCGAAGTGTTTCCCGAGTTGATCACCGGGTAGGGCCGCCCTGGCCGGACCTCCGGCCACGAACGGCGCGACGAGGGAGCGGTGGGCGATGGCGGTGCGCAGCACACGGGAGATCCGGCGCGCGGTGGTGACCGGCGGGGCGGGGTTCCTCGGGTCGCACCTCTGCGAGCACCTGCTCGACCGGGGAGTCGAGGTCGTCTGCCTGGACAACTTCCTCACCGGGTCGCCGGAGAACGTCCTGCACCTGATGGAGCGGCCCGGCTTCCGGCTGGTCAAGTGCGACGTCACCGACTACGTGCACGTGCCCGGCCCGGTCGACCTGGTGCTGCACTTCGCATCCCCGGCCAGCCCGCTGGACTACCTGAAGATGCCGATCGAGACGCTCAAGGTCGGCAGCCTCGGCACCCTGCACACCCTGGGCCTGGCCAAGGAGAAGGGCGCCCGCTACGTGCTCGCCTCGACCTCGGAGGTCTACGGCGACCCGCTGGAGCACCCGCAGCGCGAGGAGTACTGGGGCAACGTCAACCCGGTCGGACCGCGCGGGGTCTACGACGAGGCGAAGCGGTTCAGCGAGGCACTGACCACCGCCTACCGCACCTCGCAGGGCACCGACACCGCGATCGTGCGGATCTTCAACACCTACGGCCCGCGGATGCGGCCGGACGACGGCCGGGCCATCCCGGCCTTCGTCGGCCAGGCGCTGGCCGGCCGGCCGCTGACGGTCGCCGGGGACGGCTCGCAGACCCGGTCGATCTGCTACGTCGACGACACCGTGCGCGGGATCCTGGCGCTGGCCTTCTCCACCGAGACCGGGCCGGTGAACATCGGCAATCCCGACGAGCTGTCCATGCTCGAACTGGCCCGCTGGATCCTGCAGCTGACCGGCTCGGACTCCGAGATCGGCTTCATCGACCTGCCGGTCGACGACCCCAAGGTGCGCCGCCCGGACACCACCCGTGCGCAGCAGCTGCTCGACTGGCAGCCGCAGGTGACCTCCGAGGAGGGGCTGCGGCGCACCGTCGACTGGTTCGCCACGCAGCGGGAGCTCCTCGCCGCGCAGGTCGGCTGACCATTCGGTCACCGGGGGTGACCGGTCGCGCACTGCGAGCCGATCTCGCCTCCCCCCTCGGCCGATCCGCTGGGTAGAGTTCCGGCCGACTGAGCCCGGCGGCCGTCTCGACGCGCGCCGGGATCCCCGCAGGGGGCCGACGACCTACGGAGAAGCCAGATGGGGCGCCACGCCCGCACCCGCGCCGGTTCCGGGCTGCCCGCCCGTCCCGCCCTGCTCGCCGGGCTCGCCGCCCTGCTCGTCGTCGTCATCGGCGGCGGTCTGCTCATCTGGGGCCTGTCCGGTTCCGGTGACTCGGCGTCCGCCGAGGGCTGCGAGGACCAGCAGACCGTCCAGGTGGCCGTCGCACCGGAGGTCGGGGACCTCGTGCAGGAGCTGCTCGCCGACCCGCTGGAGCTGGGCGACGGTGGGTGCGCCGTCGCCGAGGTCACCGCCCGCGAGCCGCTGCAGACCCTGGCCGGTCTGGGGTCGCTGGACGCCGAGCAGCTGCCGGACGTCTGGGTGCCGGACTCCTCGCTGTGGGCCGCGCGGGCCGGGACCGACGCCGGCCTGGACCCCTCGGGGTCGCTGGCCACCTCCCCGCTCGTGCTGGCCACCAGCCGCGCCGCCGTCGAGGAGCTCGGCTGGACCGAGGACCCGCCGAGCTGGGGTGACGCGCTGCGCACCGACCGTGCCCTCGCCGTCCCCGACCTGACCGCCAGCGCCGAGGGGCTCTCCGTCCTCGCCGCCGTCCGCCAGTCCCTCGGCGGCGACGAGGAGGCCGACAACGCCGTCGTCTCCGCGGTGCTGGCGGCTGCCCGCGGTGAGGTGCCGTCGGCCGGCGACGGCCTGACCGCCGGGCTCGCCGGCGGTGCCGACGCCCCGCTGGTGCCGGTCAGCGAGCAGGAGGTGCTGGCCACCAACGCCGAGGCGGACGAGGCCGCACTCGTCGCCGTCTACCCCACCGAGGGCTCCCCCGCGCTGGACTACCCGGTGCTCCGGGTGACCGCGGCGCCCGAGGCCGAGCGCCCCGCCACCGACGCGGTGATCGAGGCCCTCACCTCCGACGCCACGGCCGAGGCGGTGCGCGAGGCCGGCTTCCGGGACCGCACTGGTGCCGCGCCGACCGGCGCCGGCGCGGGCTCCGGGGTGCAGGAGGAGGCGCCGGAGACCCTCGACCTGGACCCGGCCGCGATGCAGACGCTGCTCGGCCGGGTCGCCAGCCTCGCCACGCCGTCCCGGCTGCTGACCGTCGTCGACGTCTCCACCTCGATGAACGCCCCGGTGGGCGACGGCACCCGCGCCACCCTGGCCCGGGACGCCACCCTCAGCGCGCTCGGCCTGCTGCCGGACTCCCACTCCGGCGGCGTCTGGTCCTTCGCCTACCAGCTCGAGGGCCAGCGGGACTGGCAGGAGCTCGCCCCGCTGCGTCCCTTCAGCGCCGAGGTCGACGGCCGCACCCACCGGCAGGTCGTCGAGGAGCAGCTGCGCAGCATCCCCGACCGGCTGCGGCCGGGCGGCACCGGCCTGTACGACACCACGCTGGCCGCGGTGCGCGCCGCCCGGGACGCCTACGACCCCGGCTCGGTGAACTCCGTCGTGCTGATCACCGACGGCGACAACGACGACGACGCCGCCGGCCTGCAGCTGGACCAGCTGCTGAGCACCCTGCGCAGCGAGAGCGACCCGGAGCGGCCGGTGAAGGTCATCGGCATCGCACTCGGCCCGGATGCCGACCTCGGCGCGCTGGAGCAGATCGGCGAGGCCACCGGCGGCTCGGCCTACCAGGCACTGGACCCCGAGGACCTGCAGGCGACGCTCTTCGACGCCATCCGCCGCCGCGGCTGACCGAAGGACCCCGTTCCCCCACGCCTCGCAGGATCGGCGCGGGCCCCTGAACGGGGGCCGTCAGCTGCGGGCGAGCAGGTCGTCGAGTGCGGTGGTGACCTCGGCGACGGTGACCCGGGCCAGCGCCGGGTCGAGCTCGGTGCCCCACGGGTCGCCGGTGCCATCACCGTGCCAGAGGACGACGTGCAGTGCTCCTCCGCCCAGCCCGGTCCGGGGCGGCGGGCCCCACAGCGCCGGGGACACCGGGCCGAAGAGCACCACCGACGGACGGCGGTAGGCGGTCGCCAGGTGGGCCACCCCGGTGTCGCCGCAGACCACGACCCGGGCGGCGGCGACCACGGCGGCGAGCTCCAGCGACGTCGTCCGTCCGGCGAGCACGGCGTCGTCCGGGAGGCCGGCGAGCTGCGCGACGTGCGCGGCCAGCTCCCGTTCGGCCGGCCCGCCGGTGACCACCACCCGCTCCCCCGCCGCGACCAGGTGGCGGGCGACGGCGGCGAACCGCTCCGGTGGCCAGCGACGCCCGGGGAACGCCGCGCCGGGGTGCACGACCGCGACGTCGCGCACCGGCGGGTCGACGTCCGGGACGGCGAGGTCGAGGGCGTCGGGGTCGCACTCGACGTCCAGCCCCTCGGAGACCAGCCGGCACCAGCGGCGCACCTCGTGCTCGTCGGGGTACCAGGTGGGGCCGGGGTAGCCGGGGCTGTCGAAGGTGAGCAGCCGTGCGGGGCGCAGCCCGGCGACAACGACGTGCGACGCCGGCCCCTTGCCGTGCAGGTCGACGGCGAGCTCCGGTGGCGGGCCCGACCAGTCCAGGGGCTGGAGCTCGACCGCGGGCAGCACCTCGTCGACGGCGTCGATCAGGCCGGCGAGCGGCTCCAGGGCCCGGGTGGTGGCGAGCACCAGCCGGTGGTCGGGGACGGCGGCCCGGATGCCACGGATCGCCGGCACCCCGGTGAGCAGGTCCCCGAGCCCCAGCGGCCGCAGCACGACCGCCACCGGCCTCGCCGTCATGGCCCCGTTCCGGGCTCCGCGCTGAGCTTGCGAAGCCTGGGGAGAACGGGGTCCTTCGTCCGGGAGCGCTCGACCAGGGCGGTGGTCGAGTGGCCGGGCAGGTAGGGCAGGACGACGGCCTGGCCGCCCCACTGCCGCAGCACCGCGGCCTCGGGCAGGTCGGCGCCGGCGTAGTCGCCGCCCTTGGCCCACACGTCGGGCCGCAGCTGCTCGAGCACCGCGGAGGGGGTGTCCTCGTCGAAGACGACGACGGCGTCGACGAACTCCAGCGCCTCCAGCACCCGGGCGCGGTCCTCGGCGGCGACCAGCGGCCGGGACGGCCCCTTGAGCCGGGCGACCGAGGCGTCGGAGTTTATGCACACGACCAGGCAGTCGCCCAGCCCGCGGGCGGCTCGCAGGGTGGCCACGTGCCCGGCGTGCAGCAGGTCGAAGCAGCCGCCGGTGGCGACGACCGTGCCGCCGGCCGAGCGCACCCGGTCCAGCAGGGCGGCGACGTCGGCGGCGGGCGCGACCGGTTCGGGCGCGACGGCGTCCCAGGACGAGGCGCCGCCGCGGGCGACGAAGGCACCGGCGGTGGCGACGGCGGTGGTCACCGCTTCCCCGGTGACGGCGCCGCCGGCGAGCGCGACGGTGGCCGCGGCGGCGAAGGAGTCACCGGCGCCGCACGGGTCACCGCCGGTGACCGGCGTGGCGGGCACGACCATCGGCGCGCCCTCGCCGTAGGAGAGCAGCGCGCCGCGGGCGCCGAGGGTGACCGCGACCGCGCCGACGCCCCAGTGCCGGATGAGCGCCTCGGCCCGGGCGCCGACCGCGGCCAGCCCGTCACCGGGCA
This sequence comes from Modestobacter sp. SYSU DS0290, assembly GCF_054050955.1. Classification (NCBI taxonomy): domain Bacteria; kingdom Bacillati; phylum Actinomycetota; class Actinomycetes; order Geodermatophilales; family Geodermatophilaceae; genus Modestobacter; species Modestobacter sp. SYSU DS0290. Next base: position 142,543 of record NZ_JBJHAI010000008.1, on the reverse strand, counting down.
CGTCCGTGCCGGCCACGCGGGCGGCCTCGGCGTTGTTGGGGGTGACCAGCCGGGCGCTGGGCACCGGGTCGGCGCCGCGGGGGTGCGGGTCCCAGACCACGGGGCCGCGGGCGGTGGTCAGCGCGGCGCGCACGTCCGGCGCGGACGTCGTCCCCCGGCCGTAGTCGGCCACGAGGACGGCGGCGGCGTCGCGGATGACCGCGGCGGCCTCGGCCGGCAGCGCGCCGAGCGTCGCCGCCGGGGCGCCGCTGTCGATGCGCACGACGGAGTGGTCGCCGACGCGCACGCGCTGCTTGACCGCGGTGCCGCCGGTGGCCGGGATCTCGATCAGCCGCACCCGCCCGGCGAGCAGGGCGCGCAGCCGCTGGGCGCCCTCGTCGTCGGCGAGGGGCGCGACCAGGACCACCTCGCGGTCGCCGGCGAACCGGGCGGCGAGGACGGCGGCCAGCGCGGCGCCACCGGGGCGCTCGTGGGTCTGCACGTCCTCGACCACCGGCACCGGCGCGTCGGGGGTCAGCCGGGACGCCGTGCCGACCAGGTCGACGTCGAGCAGCGCATCGCCGACGACGACGACCGGGGCGGCGGAGCGGGTGCGCGCGCGGCTCACCGGACCACCTCGACGTGGTTGGTGGTCGGGATGCGGCTGGGCTCGGCGAGGACCGCGGCGTCGAAGGCGGCGCACAGCAGGTGCAGGGCGACCAGGTGGCACTCCTGCACGGTGGCGGTCCACGGGGAGTCGATGGCGACGGTGTCGTCGGCGACGGCGGCCAGCGGGTTGGGCGCCGGGCCGGTCATCGCCAGCACGGTGATGCCGCACTCCCTGGCCCGGCGGGCGGCGGCCACCGCGTTGGGCGAGCGGCCGGACGTCGACAGCAGCACCAGCACGTCACCGGACCGGCCGTGCGCCTCGACCTGGCGGGCGAAGAGCTCGTCGGCCGGGTAGTCGTTGGCGATGGCGGTCAGCGACGAGGTCTCCGCGGTCAGGCAGATGGCGGAGAACGGCGGCCGGTCGGCGCGGTAGCGGCCGACGAGCTCGGCGGTGAGGTGCTGGGCCTGCGCCGCGCTGCCGCCGTTGCCGGCCGCGAGCAGCCGGCCGCGAGCGGAGGAGCACAGCACGTCGGCGAGCAGCTGCCCCCACCGGTTGAGGGTGTCGACCTGGGCGGTCAGGTCGCCCAGCGCCGAGGTCAGCGACGCGACGTGGTCGTGCCCGGTGAGGTGGGTGCAGGTGTCCGGCGAGACGACCTCGCGGTCGGTCAGCGGAGCCGAGCGGAACGGGGTGACGCTCATCGGGGTCCCTCCACGGGGGCTCATCGGGCGACCTCCACCGGCACACGGGCGGTGAGGACCTGGCGGTACACGGCGTCGGTGTCGGCGACGACCCGGGACCAGCGGTAACGGGTGCGGGCGCGGGTCACGCCGGCGGCGCCGAAGGCGGTGCGGCGGACGTCGTCGGCCAGCAGGCCGGCCAGCGCATCGCCCAGGGCAGCGGGGTCCCGCGGCGGGACCAGCAGGCCGGTGCGGCCGTCGACGACGGTGTCGACCAGCCCGCCGACGGCGGTGGCGACCACGGGGCGCCCGCAGGCCATCGCCTCCAGCGGGGTGATGCCGAAGGGCTCGTACCAGGGGACGGCGAGCACGACGTCGGCCGAGCGCACCCAGGCGGGGACGTCGGCGCGGGCGACGGCGCCGGTGAACACCAGCCGGTCGGCGACGCCGAGGGACTCGGCGATGGCGCGCAGCCGGGTGACCTCCGGGTCGGTGTCCAGCTGGTCGGCCTCGGGCCCGCCGACGACGACCAGCTCGGCGTCGGGCACGCGGACCAGCGCGCGGACGGCGTCCTCCTGGCCCTTGCGCTCGACCAGCCGGCCGAGCACGAGCAGGCGGGGGCGCCCCGAGCGCGGCGCGACCGGGCCGTCGGGGGTGAAGACCGCGGTGTCGACCCCGCACGGCACGATCGAGACCCGGTCGCTGGGCAGCCCCAGGCGGCGCAGCTCGAACACCTCGTCGGTGCAGGTGGCGACGACGTGGCTGACGTCGGAGCACAGCCCGCGCTCGAGGTCGATGCGCTGCTCGGGCGAGGTGTCGGCGTCGCCCTGGTGGCGGCGCTTGACCGAGCCGAGGGCGTGGAAGGTCTGCAGCACCGGGATGCCTAGCGGGGTGGCCGCCTGCACCGAGGCGAGCCCGCTCATCCAGAAGTGGGCGTGCACCAGGTCGGGCCGGTCGGTGGCCCACTCGGCGGCGAGCACGTCGGCGAAGGTGCCCATGTGCTGGAGCAGGTCGTCCTTGGGGACGGCGCGCGCCGGGCCGGCGGTCACGTGGGCGACGGTGTACCCGTCGGCGGTGACCACCCGGTCGGGCAGGTCGGCGTCGTCGCGGCGGGTGTGCACGGTGACCTCGTGGCCACGCATGGCCAGGCCCGCGGCCAGCGCCGCCACGTGCACGTTCTGCCCGCCGGCGTCCACGCCGCCGATGGCCGCGAGCGGCGAGGCGTGCTCGCTCACCATGTGGATCCTCATCGGGTCACCTCTCCCAGCAGCCGGTCCCAGTCGGCGAGGAACCGGTCCAGCCCGTAGCGCTCCAGCGCGGCGGCGCGGGCGGCCTTGCCGGCCAACCGCGCGGCGTCGGGCTCGTCGACGAAGTGCCGCAGCGCGGCGGCCAGCCGCTCCGGGCGGGTCGACAGCACGCCCGCCTCCGCCGGCACCGCCTCCACCGCCTCGGTGGTGGCCAGCCCGACGACCGGCAGCCCCAGGTGCATGGCCTCCAACAGCGACAGGCCCAGCGACGTCCAGCGCACCGGGTGCAGGTAGACCCGGCGGCGGGCCAGCTCGGCGTGCATCGCCGACTGCGGCGGGTCGTCGAACAGGCCGACCCGCTCGGGGTCCAGGCCGTAGCGCTCGTGCAGCCCGGTCAGCCCCATGCCGAAGACGTCCAGCGGCGCGACCTCGGCGAACAGCGGCAGCAGGTCACCGCCGGTGTACCGGCCGCGGCGCACCGGCTCGTTGACCACGACGCCGGCGCGGGCCAGCTCGCCGGTGTAGCGCTCACCCGGGTCGACGATGCCGTGCTCGATGACGACGGTGGGCGCCGAGCCGTTGTCGTAGAACAGCTGGTTGAAGTACGTGACGTGCGCGATCGGGATGACGCGCTGGTCGGCCATCGGGTGCCGGGTGTTCGGCACCGCACCCGAGCCGGTGTCCGGGCCGGGGGCGTTGTGTTCCAGGAAGACCGCGGGCAGGTCGCGGCCGGGCTCCCGGCCCAGCCACTCGCGCACCAGCTCCAGGTCGCGGGGGCGCTGCAGCACGACGACGTCGGGCTGCTCCGCGCGGAGCTGCTCGGGCGTCACCTCGCGGGCCGACGCCGGCCAGTCCCAGGTGCGCGCCCGGCCGAGGCCGTCGGGTCCCCGATCGGGGACGACGGGCAGCAGGTACTCGTGCCGGCCCTGGACGAACGCCGTCGTCCAGGAGCCGTGCACGTGCCAGAGCAGGACCTTCATGCGGCGACCAGCTTCTCGACGGCGGCGACGACGTCGCCGGCGGTGACGGAGGTGAGGCAGGGGTGCCCCGGCACCGGGCACTCGCGGGCCCGGCTGTCGCGGCAGGGGGCGGACTGGTCGCCGAGCAGCACGGTGGGGACGCCGTAGGGCGCCCACCGCACGGCCGGCACGACCGGGGAGAACAGCGAGACGACGGGGGTGCCGACGGCGGCGGCCAGGTGCGCCGGGCCGGTGTTGCCGACGACGACGGCGGCGGCGCCGTCGAGCAGCGCGGCCATCTCGGCGAGGGTGGTCGCCCCGCCCAGGTCGGTGCCGCGGGTGCCGGCGACGGCGGCGGTGAGCGCCCGCTCCCCCGGCCCGCCGGTGACCAGCACCCGGTACCCGGCGCCGGTCAGGGCCTCGACCGCCTCGGCGCAGCGCGGTGCCGGCCAGGCCCGCGCGGGCACCGACGCCCCGGGGTGCAGCACCACGTAGCCGGGCTCGCGGTCGATCACCGGCAGGGGACGGCGGACGGCGAGCCGGCCGTCGTCGCCGTCGGGCAGCTCGAACCCGGCCGCCCGGGCGAGCGAGAGGGCGCGCTCGGGCTCGGGCAGGTCGTCGTCGACCCGGTGCCGGACGTCGAGCAGCGAGCCGGGGTAGTCGACGCTGATCGCGGAGATCCGCTGCACCCCGGCGGTGCGCAGCACCAGCGCCAGCGGCAGCGGCGACTGGTGGAAGGAGGTGGAGACGACCGCCTCGGTGACCCCGGCCGCCCGGACCCGGTCGGCGAGCGCGGCGAGGTCGTCGGCGTCGACCGGCTGCGGGTCGCCGTCGATCCACGGGCAGTGCCAGGTGAGCACCTCATCGACGCCGGGCAGCAGCTCGGCCGCGGCGGTGCCCTGCGGGCTGGCGAGGAACACCACCCGGTCGGCGCCGTGCGCGACCGCCCGGACCAGCGGGCCCTGCAGCAGGACGTCGCCGGCGTTGTCCAGCCGGGCGACCAGGACGGTGCGGGCGGGGGCGGTCACCAGGCGCCCGCCAGGACGTCGTCGACCGCCTCGGCGAGCGTCGGCGCGCGGTGCGCGGCGGCGGTGACCTCCTCGGGACGAGTGACCGGCGTCGGCACCAGGATGCCGTGCGCGCCGGCCGCGGCCGCGGCCTGCACGTCGGCGGCGATGTCACCGATGACGACGCAGCGGGCCGGGTCGACGTCGAGCTCGGCGCAGGCCGCCTGCACCATGCCGGGGGCGGGCTTGCGGCAGTCGCAGCCGTCCTCGGGCGCGTGCGGGCAGACCTGCACGGTGTCGAAGGGGCCCAGCAGCTCGGCGACCCGGGCGTTGACCGCGTCGGCCTGGGCGCGGGTGATCAGCCCCCGGCCGATGCCGGACTGGTTGGTGACCAGCCCGATCCGCACGCCGCGGGCACGCAGCGCCTCCAGCACCTCGCGGGCACCGTCGACCGGGCGGACCAGCGCCGGGTCGCCGTTGTAGGGGACGTCGTGCACGAGCGTGCCGTCCCGGTCGAGGAGGACCAGGTCGGGCAGGCCGCGCCAGGGGGTGACGGCGCGGTGGACGACGGCGCCGCGGAGGAAGTGCCAGGTGGCCAGCGGCGGGATGACCGCGCTGGTCAGCGCCATGGTGGTGACCTCGTCGCGGGTGCGGGGGCCGGGGGCGATGCGCGCCCAGGCGAACTCCGCCGTCCCGGCGGCCCAGCCCAGCGCGGCGAGCGCGGCGGCCCGCGGCCGGCCGGCCAGGGCGAGACCGACCGCACCGAGCGCCGCGGCGGTGACGGCCAGGTGGCGGGGTCGGCGGCCGACGGCGGCGTCGGCGCGCTCGCGCCAGGTCGGGCCGTGCAGCCGGCGCATCAGGACGTCGTCGGCGTTGCCGGCCTGCACCCGGGCGCTGACCCAGCGGTCGGTCGGGCGCACCGGGTGGGTGATCCACCGCTCGCCACGGGTGAGCCGGGCGCCGGTGTCCATGACGCGCAGCGCCAGGTCGGAGTCCTCCCGGAAGGCCCGGGGGAAGCGTTCGTCGAACCCGCCGACGGCGGCCAGCGCGGCGCGGCGGTAGGCGAGGTCGGCGGTGATCCAGCTGCTGGTGGCCAGCCCCGCGGTGCCGCGCTCCCAGTCGGTGGGGCGCCGGTCCTCGGGGAGCGGGACCCGCACGCGGCCCTGGGTGCCGGCGACGTCGGCCGGCAGCGCGGCCAGGTCGGCGGCCAGCTCCTCGTACCAGTCGGGGTCGGGGACGACGTCGTCGTCGAGGAAGGCGATCCACTCGGTGCGCGCCACCCGCCAGCCGAGGTTGCGGGCGCGGGCGGGGCCGCCGCCCCCGGTGCGCACCACCCGGACCGGCGGCAGGCCGGGGCGGTCCGGCTGCAGCGGGGCGCCGGCGGGCCGGTCGTCGACCAGCACCAGCTCCGCCGGGCGCGGGCCGGTGGCGCCGGCGAGCGCGTCGAGCAGGACGTCGAGGGACGGTCGGCCGATGGTCGGCACGACCAGCGTGCAGTTGGCCAGGGCACCCGTCATGCCCGCCAGAGTGCCCCCAAGATCGCCAGCGAAACACTACGGGCTTTAAGTTTTTCGTGGCCGGGTCGGGGACTACCCCGACCGGGCGACGTCCACCCCTGATCCGGGCGTGTCGCCCCACCCCCTCACCGCCGTGCTCCCGGTGCCGAGAGCCCCGGGCGTCAGCGGGCGCGGCGGGCGGCGGCGGAGACCCGGGCGAGCGCATCGGTGACCACCCCGGCGTCGTCGCCGAGCAGGATCAGCAGGTGCGCGACCAGGTCGTCGTGCGTCCGTCCCGCCGCGCGCACCCGCTCCCGGCCGGCGTCGGTCAGCCGGGCGTGCAGCAGCCGCCGGTCGCCGCCGATCCGCTCCCGGGTGACCAGGCCCTCGGCGACCAGCCGGTTCACGGTGCTGGTGATGCCCGGCCGGGACAGCCCGACCGCCTCGGCCAGCTCCCCCATCGACGCGCTCTCCCCCGGCGACTCGGCGATCCGGCGCAGCACCTCGAAGCCGGTGAGCGAGACGCCGTGCTGCCGGTGCAGGGCGGAGTCGACCCGCCGGGTGACCCGGTCGTGCACCTGCACGATCCGCAGCCACGTCTCGGTCGCGGTGGGACCGGCAGCTGCGAGCCCACTGACGTCCCGCGGCACGCCCCGGGCGGGGCCACCGTCGGGTCGCGGGTCGGTGTGCTGCTCCATGTCGGGTCAGATCCTCCGTGGGCCGGGGGTGGCTGGGCGGTGGTGCGCTCAGTGCGTGGGGTGGTCGCCGCCGCGGGAGCGGCGCCGGGCCACCGCGCCGAGGGCGCCTGCGGTGGCCAGCAGGGCGATGCCGGCCGCGAGCGCCGGCGGGGAGCCGGCCTCCTCCGCCACCGGGAGGCTGCGGGCGGCGATCTGCAGGTCGAGGCCGGCGGTGGCCGTCGACTCGCTGCCGACCAGCTCCATCGTGGCGCCGCCCAGCGCGGCCTCGCGCGGGATCTGGACGACCGCCTCCACCCGGCCGTCCGGGCCGGCCGTGACGGTGGCCAGTGGCTCGGCGATGCCGCTCATCGAGACCGTGACCGGCTCGCCGGGGGCGAACCCGGTGGCCCGCACCGTGACCACCCCACCGGGGGCGACGGACGTGACCAGGCCACCGCCGGCCGGCGCGGTCGACCGGGGAGTGGCGGTCGCGGTCGGTTCGGGCGCGGGCGCCGGCTCCGTCGGGGCAGGAGGCGGTGCAGGCGCCGGGGCCGGGGCCGGCGCGGGCGACGTGCTGTCCGGTTCCCCGGTCCCCGGCGGCACCGGGGACGACGGCGGCACCGAGGACGAAGGCGGCTCGGAGGTCGGCGGCTCCGAGGACGGCGGCGGCTCGGAGGTCGGCGGCTCGGAAGACGGCGGCGGCTCGGACGTCGGCGGCTCCGAAGACGGCGGCGGCTCGGACGTCGGCGGCTCGGAGGTCGGCGGCTCCGAAGACGACGGCGGCACGGACGTCGGCGGCTCCGAGGACGTGGGCGGCTCCGAAGACGACGGCGGCACGGACGTCGGCGGCTCCGAGGACGTCGGCGGCTCAGAAGACGGCGGGGTGGGCTCGACCGGCGCGGCGGGCGGGGCGGTGACCGCGGCGCAGTCCTCCTCGCTCGGCCGGGTGTAGGTGCCCAGCTGCACGGGGGCATCGGCGACGCCGTCCGGGTCGGTCACCGTGAGCGAGACGTCGACGGTGACGCCCCAGGCGACGTCGGTGCTGGTGAGCTCGGCCTGCCCACCGGCCGGCAGGTCGGCGGCGGCCTGCTCGGTGGCGCCGTCGAACACCAGCGCGACCCGGTGCGGCTCGGAGCCGTTGGTGACCACCACCCGGACGACCGCCGGACCGCAGCTGGGCCCGTGGGTGACCTCGACGTCGGGACGGCGGGGGTCGTCGATCGCCGCGGCCGGCGGCGCCAGCACGACACCGGTGACCAGGGCAGCGCCCACGGCGAGCGCCAGCGCCCCGGCCGGGGGCAGCGCGCCCCGCCCGGACGGTGTCGTCGTCGGCACTGCTGGCCCCCGTTCTCGCGCACCCGGCGGACGGCTGTCCTGGTGCATCGCACCGTGCTCTGCCCAGAACAGCTCTGATCATGTGCGCAGCCGCCGTTCCGTCGTCCGTTCGCAACACTGACCCCGTGTGCCCCACCGGCGTGTCGGCGGCGCCACGCCGGAGGGTCAGCCGCCGAGCGAGACCAGCTCGTTCACGCAGAGGACGGTGAACAGCAGGGCGGCGCCGGTCAGCAGGCTGTTGGACAGCCAGCCGCTGCGCCACTCCCGCGGGGTGCGCCGGCCGTTGAGCAGGTAGAGCAGCGTGCCGGCGAGGAAGGGCATGAAGAAGGCCCCGAAGGCGCCGTAGGCGACCACCAGGGCGAACGGGCGGTCCAGGAACAGCAGGGCCATCGGCGGGAAGGTCAGCCACAGCAGGTAGCCGCGGTAGGGCCGGCTCCGCTCGACGGCGCCGGTCAGCTGCCCCTGGGCCTTCTGCCGGTTCCGCACGAAGTCGGCGAACAGCAGGCTGACTCCCTGCCAGACGCCGAGCAGCGAGGAGAAGGAGGTGGCGAAGAAGCCGATCAGGAAGAGCGTGGCGACCACCGGGCCGAACCGGTCGCGCAGCACGTCGTCCAGGTCGAGCAGCCCGCGGTCGCCGCCCTCCAGCGCGATGCTGCTGGCGTACAGCAGCTCGGCGCCCACGACCAGCATGGCGACGACGAAGACGCCGGTGGTGAGGTAGGCGACCCGGTTGTCCAGCCGCATGACCCGCATCCACGAGGCGTCCCGCCAGCCCTTGGCGTTCACCCAGTAGCCGTAGGCGGCCATGGTGATCGTGCCGCCGACGCCGCCGACCAGGCCGAGGGTGTAGATCGCCGACCCCTCCGGCAGCCGGGGCACCAGCCCGCTGACGACCTCACCCAGGTTCGGCGTGACCAGCACGGCCAGGCCGACGACGATGACGAACATGACGCCGATCAGCGCCGTCATCGCCTTCTCGAACACCGCGTAGTTGCCGAACCAGACGAAGGCCAGCCCGGCCAGGCCGCAGAGGATCCCCCAGGCCCAGATCGGCAGCGCCGGGAACAGCGCGGCCAGCGGCAGGGCCGCGGAGGTCATCGCGGTCGCGCCGTAGACGAAGCCCCAGACGGCGACGTAGACGGCGAAGTAGACCGACGTCCAGACGCCCAGGGAGCGCCAGCCGGCGAAGATCGTCGAGCCGGTGGCCAGGTGCCAGCGGCCGACCGCCTCGGCCAGGGCGATCTTGACGACGACGCCGAGGACGACGGCCCACAGCAGCGCGTAGCCGTACTCCGACCCGGCGATCAGCGTGGCCACCAGGTCGCCGGCGCCCACTCCCGTGGCGGCCACCACGATGCCGGGCCCGACCAGCCGCCAGCGGTGCTCCGGGGTCCGCTCGCCCGCGTCGACCGGCTGCGCTCCTGGATCGCCCACTCGTCCCGCCTCCCCGTCGTCCGTGCCGGCGAGCGTAGGTCGCCGAGAGCCGGGTCACATCCCGTCGCTACGGTGACCGGGGTGAGCTCAGCGGCGGGCACCGGACGACAGCGGCAGGACACGGTCTACCGGGCCGGCGTCTACGGCCGGCGCCCTCGGGTGCCCACCGCGTACCGGGCGCTGGCCGAGCGGGCCCGGCGCCGGCTGGACCCGCGCGCCTCCGCCTACGTCGCCGGGGGCGCCGGCGACGAGGACACCCAGCGCGCCGACCGCGCGGCCTTCGACCGCTGGGCGCTGGTGCCGCGGGTGCTGCGCGACGTGAGCGCCCGGGACACCTCGGTGGAGCTGTTCGGGCGGCGGCTGCCGGCGCCGGTGCTGCTGGACCCGGTCGGCGCGCTGGAGCTGGTGCACCCCGAGGCCGACCTGGCGGTGGCCCGCGCAGCGGCGTCCCTCGGCGTCCCGATGGTCTTCTCCAACCAGGCGTCGGTGCCGATGGAGACCACCGCGGCGGCGATGGGCGACGCCCCGCGCTGGATGCAGCTGTACTGGTCGACCTTCGACGAGCTGGTGGACAGCCTGCTGGCCCGGGCCGAGGCCAGCGGCTGCGAGGCCGTCGTCGTCACGCTGGACACCACGATGCTCGGCTGGCGCCCGCGGGACCTGGACCTGGGGCACCTGCCCTTCGCGCTGGGCAAGGGGATCGCGCAGTACACCTCCGACCCGGTGTTCCGCCGGCTGGTCGAGGAGCGGGTCGCGGCGGCCGGCGCACCGCGCGACCCGCAGCCGCGCCCGACGCCGTCCGCGGTGCGCGCGCTGGTCGGCATGGCCCGCGCCTGGCCGGGGCCGCTGGTGGAGAACCTGCGCTCCCCGCTCCCCCGGGCCGCCGTGGAGACGTTCCTGTCCATCTACTCCCGGCCCTCGATCACCTGGGCCGACCTGGCGTGGCTGCGCGGGCGCACCCGGCTGCCGATCGTGCTCAAGGGCGTGCTCCACCCCGACGACGCGCGGCGGGCGGCCGACGAGGGCGTCGACGGGCTGGTGGTCAGCACCCACGGCGGGCGGCAGGTCGACCGCTCGATCGCCGCCCTGGACGCGCTGCCCGGCGTCGTCGAGGCGGTCGGCGACCGGCTGCCGGTGCTCTTCGACAGCGGGGTGCGCAGCGGCGCCGACGTGCTGGTCGCCGTCGCGCTCGGCGCCCGCGCGGTGCTGCTGGGCCGGCCGTGGGTGTGGGGTCTGGGGCTGGCCGGGGAGGCCGGCGTGCGCCAGGTGGTGGAGGACGTGCTGGGCGAGTTCGACCTGACCCTCGGCCTGACCGGCCACACCACCGTCGACCAGCTCACCCCCGAGATCCTCGTCCGCCGCCCCTGACCTCACCGGGGCAGGAATGGCCATTTCTGCCCCGCGGTGGTCGGCGGGGCGCGAACGCGGCACAGTTCCCTGGTGACCGACCCGTCCCTGCGCGCCCAGCTGTTCCGGCGCAAACCGGTGCCGACGGCGGACGACGCCGGTGGGGAGGGGCAGCTGGCCCGCCGGATCGGGCCGCTGCAGCTGATGAGCTTCGGCATCGGCGCCACCATCGGCACCGGCATCTTCTTCGTGCTGTCGACGGCGGTGCCCGAGGCCGGCCCGGCGGTGATCGTCAGCTTCGTGATCGCCGCGGTGACGGCCGGGTTCACCGCCCTCTGCTACGCCGAGCTGGCCTCCAGCATCCCGGTGGCGGGCAGCTCCTACTCCTACGCCTACGCCACTCTCGGTGAGGTCGTCGCCTACGTGGTGGGCTGGTGCCTGCTGCTGGAGTACGCGGTCAGCTCCGCGGCGGTGTCGGTGGGGTGGAGCGAGTACCTGGACCAGCTGCTCGACGACGTCCTGGGCGTGCGCATCCCCGGTGCGCTGTCCGCGGCGCCCGACGCCGGCGGGGTGGTGAACCTGCCGGCGATCGTGCTGGTCACCCTCTGCGCGCTGCTGCTGGTGCGCGGGGCCAGCGAGTCGGCCCGGGCCAACGCGGTGATGGTGGCGGTCAAGGTGGCGGTGCTGCTGCTGTTCGTCGTCATCGCGTTCACCGGCTTCGACGCCGGCAACCTCACCCCGTTCGCCCCGCTGGGCGCCGCCGGGGTGAGCGTCGCGGCGTCGTCGATCTTCTTCTCCTTCATCGGGCTGGACGCCGTCTCCACCGCCGGTGAGGAGGTCCGCGACCCCAGGCGCACCCTGCCGCTGGCGATCATCGGCGCGCTCGTCGTCGTGACCGTGGTGTACCTGCTGGTGGCGGTGGCCGCGGTCGGCGCGCAGCCGGCCGGGGAGTTCGCGGGTCAGGAGGCCGGGCTCGCGGTGATCCTCGAGCGGGTCACCGGGTCGAGCTGGCCGGGCATCGTGCTGGCCGCCGGGGCGGTCGTGTCGATCTTCTCGGTGACGCTGGTGACGATGTACGGGCAGACCCGGATCCTGTTCGCGATGAGCCGCGACGGGATGGTGCCGGCGCTGTTCAGCCGGGTCGACCCGCGCACCCTCACCCCGCTGCGCGGCACGGTCGCGGTCGCGGTGTTCGTCGGCGCCCTGGCCGGCTTCCTGCCGCTGGACTTCCTCGTCGACCTGACCAGCATGGGCACGCTGGTCGCCTTCAGCGTCGTCTCGATCGGGGTGGTCGTGCTGCGGCGCACCCGGCCCGACCTGCCCCGCGGCTTCCGGGTGCCCGGCTACCCGGTGGTGCCGGTGCTGTCGGTGCTGTTCTGCCTCTACCTGATCGCCGGGCTGTCGGCGACGACGTGGCTGCTGTTCGCCGGCTGGCTCACGATCGCCGCGGTCCTCTACGTCACCTACGCCCGCACCCACTCCACGCTCCGGACGACGTCGCGATGACCGTGCTGCTGGGCTGGGAGGGCGCCGAGCACGGCAGCGGGGACGACGCCGCGCTGCAGCTGGCCGCCGGGCTGGCACTGGCCGAGGACTCCCCCGCGGTGGTGGCCACCGTGGTGCCGCCGGGCCCGATCAGCGCGATCGCCTCCCGCGTCGACCGGGAGTACCTGCAGTGGCGGGCGGCGCTGACCGCGACCCGCCAGGCCGAGGCGGTGACCGGGCTGCGCTCCGCCGGGGTCGACGACGTCCGCACCGCCGTCGTGCCCGGGGCCTCGGTGCCCGCGGGTCTGGTCGATGCGGTGCACCGCTACCGGGCGCGGGTGCTGGTGCTGGGGGCCGCCGCCGCGGCGCCACCGGGCCGGTTCTCCGCCGGGTCGGTGGCCGAGCGGCTGCTGCACAGCTCACCCGTGCCGCTGGCCCTGGCCCCGCGCGACTGGGCGGGGCAGGGGCCGCCGACCCGGGTGACCTGCGCGTGGGCGGGGACGGCGCGCTCGCGCGAGGCGCTGGCCACGGCCCGGGCGGCGGCGGAGCGCTGGGGGGTTCCGGTGCGGATGGTCACCTTCGTCCCCGAGCGGTCGGCGATGCTGCCCTCGGAGACCGGGTTGCGGGTCGAGCAGCTGGTGAGCGAGGAGTGGGCCGGGCAGGCCCGTGGGTCGCTGGCCGAGGTCGTCGACGGTTGGTCGGGTCCGGGGCCCGCCCCGGAGACGGTGCTGGCCCGCGGGGCCGGCTGGGCAGGGGCGCTGGCGGCCGTGCCGTGGGAGCGCGGTGACCTGCTGGTGGTGGGCTCGTCGCGGCTCGGTCCGCTCGCGCGGGTCTTCCTCGGGTCGACGGCGACGAAGATCGTGCGGGCCGCGCCGGTGCCGGTGCTCGTCGTCCCGCGTGGCGCGGACGGCACGCCGTCGGCCTCTTGACGCAGTGGAGTGAGCTGAGTCACAGTCGGGTCCGGGCGGGGGAAGCCGGCTACCAATGGCCACCCACTGCTGGGTGGACCGACCAACGCGGCCAGACCGTCAGGACCGGCCCCCCGCCCGCCAGCCTCGTTCAGCCATCCGCCGACGGGTCCTCCTCCGGCGGGGTGCTCGGCTGCGGCTCGGGCGCCGGGGCCGGCTCCGGCGAGGGCGCCGGCGAGGGCACCGGCGAGGGCGCCGGTGCCGCGGTCGGCTCGGGCTCGGGGGCCGGCTCGGGCTCGGGGGCCGGCTCGGGCTGAGGGGCCGGCTCGGGCTCGGGGGCCGGCTCGGGCTCGGGTGCGGGCTCGGGCGCCGGTGCTGGCGGCTCAGGGGTGGGCTCGGGAGCCGGCTCGGGGGCGGGCTCGGGAGCAGGGGCCGGTGCGGGTGCGGGCTCGGGCGACGGGGCCGGCTCAGGAGCAGGCTCGGGCGACGGGGCCGGCTCAGGAGCAGGCTCGGGCGACGGTGCGGGCGCAGGAGCCGGGGCAGGAGCCGGGGCGGGCGAGGGCCGCGGCGGGCTGTACTGCGAGCCGTTGCTCACCAGCACCACCACCTGCTGCCCCGGCGGCAGCGGCGTCCCGGCGCCCGGGCGCAGCCCCACCACGCGGCCGGCCGGCACCGCGGCGTCGACCACCCGGCGCACCGGCTCGTAGCCCGCCTCGGACAGCAGCGACCCGCAGGCGGTGGCGCCGTTGCCGATGCAGCCGCCGGGGACCGCGGTGCGTGCACCGCGCAGGTACTGGGGGTCGGCCGGCGGGAAGGGAACGGCCGGGCGGCCGGAGAGCACCGGCGTCATCGCCTCCCGCCAGATGGTCGCCGGGATGCCGCCGCCGAAGCCGCCGACGTCCCGGTTGGCCTGCGGGTCGTAGACCATGACGCCGGCGGCGAACTCGGGCGTGTAGCCGACGAAGGTGGCCGAGTAGTTGTCCTGCGAGGTGCCGGTCTTCCCGGCGATCTCATGCCCCGGCACGTACGCGCGCCGGCCGGTCTGACCGGGGTGTCCCGGCTCGACGTCCTTGCGGAGCGCCTGGCTGACCGTGGCGGCGATGCCCGGGGCGATCGCCTCGGGGTTGCACTCCGGCTGCCCGCCCAGGGGCTCACCCTCCGGACCGGTCAGCGGCTGGCCGCTGCGGTCGAGCACCTCCTCCACCAGCATCGGCCGGCAGGCGGTGCCACCGGCGGCGAGGGTGGCGTAGGCGTTGGTCAGCGACAGCGGGCTGGTCGGCTCGGCGCCGAAGGTGAACGACCCGCGGTTCTCGGCCACCACCTGGTCGGCCACCGGGTCGAGGCTGCGCAGGCCCATCCGCTGGGCGACGCGCACCGGCGACTCGACGCTGCCGAGCAGGTCCTCCAGGGCGAGGAAGTAGGTGTTTGAGGAGCGGTACAGCGCCTCCTCCATGTCCAGCCGGGCCGGGTAGCGGCCGGCGTTCTGCACGTCGTAGGGGCCGTCACCGTCCTGGTAGACCCCGGAGACGTAGGGATCGGAGGTGCGCAGCTCCAGGTCCAGGCCGTAGCCGGCTTCGAGCGCCGCGACCGCGGTGAACACCTTGTAGGTGGAGCCGGTGCCCTGGCCGGCGGCGGCGGGCAGGTCGACGGTGGTCTGCGCCGGGTCGTTCTCGTCCAGGCCGAACTCGCGGTTGACCGCCATCGCCAGCACCCGCCCGGTGCCCGGCTGCACGGCGACGAAGATGCCGGCCCGCGGGTCGGTGGTGGCCAGCGCCTCCCGGACGGCGACGTCACCGGCCTGCTGCAGCGCGGGGTCCAGGGTGGTGCGGATGGTGAGCCCGCCGGCCTGCAGGCGCTCGCGGGTGAGGCCGTACCGGTCGGCCAGGACGTCGAGCAGGTGGCCGCAGAAGAAGCCGCCGATCCGCGCGTCGGTGCAGCCGTTGGGCGGGCTGCCGCCGTCGACGAGGCCCAGCGGCTCGGCGCGGGCGGCCTCGGCCGCGGCGGGGTCGAGCAGGCCGACGTCGGCCATCCGGGTCAGCACCAGGTCACGGCGGGCGAGGGCCCGCTCGGGGGCGGTCACCGGGTCGTAGGTCGACGGGCTGCGGACCATCCCGGCCAGCAGGGCCGACTGCGCGGCGGTCAGCTGGTCGGGGGTGGTGTCGAAGTAGCGCTGCGCGGCGGCGGCGATGCCGTAGGCGCCGTTGCCGTAGTAGACGGTGTTCAGGTACCGGGTGAGGATCTCGTCCTTGGTGTAGCGCTCCTCGAGGGCCAGCGCGATCTGCGCCTCGGAGAGCTTGCGGCCGAGGGTGTCGGCGGTGGCGTCGGCGCGGCCGTCGGCGTCCTGCGCGGTCTGCAGGCGCAGCTGCTTGACCAGCTGCTGGGTGATCGTCGAGCCACCCTCGGCGACCTCGCCGGCCGCGATGTTCTTCAGCAGCGCCCGGGTCAGCCCACGCGGGTCGACGCCGGAGTGGTCGCGGAAGCGGGCGTCCTCGATCGCCACCAGGGCGTCCTTGGCCACCGTAGCGATCTGCTCGCCCGGGACGGGGGTCCGGTTGCGCCGGTAGAACTCGGTGATCAGCGAGCCGTCTGCGGCCAGCACCCGGGTGGTGCCGGGCAGCCGGTCGTCGACGGCCGGGGCGTCCAGCGGCTGCACCAGGGCACCGCCCTGCTTGGCGGCCAGTCCGACGCCCGCCAGCCACGGGGCGAGCACGCCGGCGACGAGTCCGCCGGCCAGGACGACGGCCAGCAGCAGGCGCAGCAGCAGGCCGGCCGGGGTGCGGCGACGGCCGCGCGCGGGCTCTGCGTCCGGCAGCAGCCACGGCTGCGACTCCCTGGCGATGACCGACACCCCCGACCCCTGGACGCGTGGGCGGGCACCCACCTGACCCAGCTGCACTGCTCACCAGGAGGCCCGGCGATGCGCGGGGAGGAGGATCGCAACGAGACCGTCATGTGCCGGATCAGGTCGCGGGGAGGGTCCCGACAGACGAACGGCCCCGCTCTCCGAGGAGAACGGGGCCGCGCGCTGTCTCAACCAGACGTGCACCCGAAGGGACTCGAACCCCTAACCTTCTGATCCGTAGTCAGATGCTCTATCCGTTGAGCTACGGGTGCGTGTGTTCAGTTGTTGCGCGGAGGCTCCGGGATTTGAACCCGGGATGGGGGGTTACCCCAAACCGCATTAGCAGTGCGGCGCCATAGACCGGACTAGGCGAAGCCTCCCGGGTTCCGAGTGCCCCCGGAACCACCGAGAAAGAAGGCTACCAGCGCCTCGCGGCGAGTCCCAACGGGGGTCTCCCCGACCGGTGGCGCCCACACAGTCGTGCTCTGCCCACACCCGATGGGCAGACCACGACTCTCCACGAGGAGACACCCCGGGGGCCACCTTCGTGCTCTGCCCACACCCGGTGGGCAGAGCACGACTCTCGGCCAGGTGACCTCAGGCGTGGACGACGTCGCGCCGCGGTGCCGCGGGCGCCGACGGACGGCGACCCGGCAGCAGCGTCACCGCCACCGCCAGCCCCGCCGCCGCGGTGGCCAGGACCAGCGCCCCGGACACCCCCGCCGAGGTCTCGATCAGCGCACCGCCGGCAGCCGCCCCGATCGCCGAGGCCCCGAAGGAGACGGTGGAGAGCCAGGTGAAGGCCTCGGTGGTCGCCGACGCGGGGGCGATCGAGCCGACCAGCGAGCTCTGCACGGTCAGCGTGGGGGCGATCGCCGTCCCGCCGAGGAAGAGCAGCACGCCCAGCAGCCAGGGGCTGGAGACCGCGGCCAGCGGCGCCAGGCCGAGGGTGATGCCGAGCATCCCCCAGCGGTACTGGCGGGGCAGCGAGACGCTCAGCACCCGGGCGCCGAACCAGAGGCCGCCCAGCGACGAGCCCAGCGCCCAGACCGCGAGCAGCACGCCGGACATCCCTGGGGCGCCCGCCGCGGAGGCGAACGCCGGGACGGCGACCTCGAGGGCGCCGATGCCGACCATCAGCGCCGTCCCGCTGAGCAGCACCCGCGGCATGCCCGGAGTGGTGACGGTGGCGAACAGCCGGCGCGGGCCGTCGGCGGCCACCGGCTGCCAGGCGCGCATCGCCCGGCTGGTCGCGATGCCCAGCGCCCCGGCCACCCCGAGCACGCCGGCCACGGCGAGGGCGACCGACGGGCGGGCCAGGAAGGTGAGCGCGGCGACCAGCGTGGGGCCGGCGACGAACACCAGCTCGGTCGCGGTGGCGTCCAGGGCGTAGGCGGTCGGGCGCACGCGGGGATCGACGCGCGACCACAGCGCGCGCACCGTGCCCGACACCAGCGGCGTGCTGGCCCCGATCCCGGCGGCGGCCAGCAGCATCGCCCACGCGGGGGCCCGACCCAGCACCACGAGCGCCCCCGCCGCGAGCAGCACCGGGTGGACGACGGCCTGGACGAGCAGCACCCGCCGGGGGCTGCGGCGGTCGGCCAGCCGGCCGAGCACCGGGGCCATCACGGCGGTCGCGATCCCGAACATCGCCGAGACCCCACCGGCGATCGCGTAGGAGCCGGTCTGCCGCTGCACCATGAGCAGCAGGGCGAGGGGGATCATGGACGACGGCAGCCGGCCGGCGAACCCGGCCAGCAGCAGCATCGGGGCGGACGGGAGCCGCCACACGGCGAGGTACGAACGCATGGCTCTACTCACTTCAGGGTCGTGCGCAGTGGGAATCCGTAGGCGGTGAACGGACGTTGACCGCCTACAGATTCCGGAGGTTACGGACCGACGCGGTAGGGAGTCAAATGAACTACGACACCTACGGGTCAACGGCTGTCGAACTGGCCATCGACCTGGCCAACGCAGCGCTCGAGGACCCGGCCGGGGTGCAGGTGTTCCTGGCCGGGCACGACGAGTGGTTCACCGACGGGACCGTGCTCGACCTCACCCCCGACGAGGCCACGGAGGTGGCCCGCGCCTCCGGCCTGGTGCGCGAGGTGGCGCTCGCCGACAGCGAGCCGTCGGTCAAGGAGCGGCTCAACGCCCTGCTCACCCTCGCCTCACCGCGGCCGTACGCCACCGACCACGACGGCGAGCTGCACCTGCACTACGCCCGGCCCGACGCCGGCGCGGTGGAGCAGCTGACCACCACCGTCGCCATGGGCCTGTCCCAGGTCGTGGTGCAGCACGGCTGGCGCCGGCTGGGCGTGTGCTCGGCCGAGGGCTGCGACGACGTCTACGTCGACACCTCGCGCAACGCCAGCCGCCGGTACTGCTCCAACACCTGCGCCAGCCGCTCCACCGTCGCCGCCTACCGGGCCCGCCAGCGCACCTGAGGCCACGCCGGGTGCCACTAGCGTCTGCGCCGTGCCCTCACCCCTGAGCTGGGACGCCGCCCTGCACGCCCGGGTCGGCCGGCTGCCCGCCACGCGGGCCGACCGCTGGCTGCGCGGGCTGTCCACCACCGCCGACCGCGGCAAGCTGTGGCTCGGCCTCGCCGTCGTCCTCGGTCTGCGGCAGGGCCGTCTCCGCCGGGCCGCTGTCCGCGGGGTGGGGGCACAGCTGGTCTCCAGCGCACTGGTGAACCTGCTCCTCAAGCGGCTATTCGGCCGGGTGCGGCCCGACCTGGCCGACGTCGCCACCTCGCGGGCGCTCCCCCGGGCGCCGCACACGCTCTCCTTCCCCAGCGGGCACGCCGCCTCGGCGGCGGCGTTCGCCACCGGCGTGGCGCTGGAGAGCCCTGCGCTCGGCGCGCTCCTCGCCCCGGTGGCGCTCGGCGTCGGGTACTCCCGGGTGCACGTCGGGGTGCACTACCCGGGCGACGTCGCCGCCGGCCTCGCCGTCGGCTCGACGCTGGCGCTGGCCTCGCAGCACTGGTGGCGGGTGCGGCCCACCGAGCCCGCCCGGGTGCGGCCGGCGGCCGAGGCCCCCGCACTGCCCGCGGGCGCCGGGCTGGTGATCGCGGTCAACCCCCGGTCGGGACGGGAGGACTACAGCCCGGCCGACGACATCGCGCAGCTGCTGCCGGCGGCGGAGGTGCTCGAGCTGACCGAGGACGCCGACGTCACCGAGCTGCTCGACGCGGCTGCCCGGTCCGGGCGGGCCCGGGCGCTGGGGGTGGCCGGCGGCGACGGGAGCGTGGCCGCGGCCGCCGCGGTCGCCCTGCAGCACGGGCTGCCGCTGGCGGTGGTGCCGGCCGGCACCCTCAACCACTTCGCCCGCGACCTCGGGGTGGCGACCGCACCGGAGGCGGCCGGGGCGGTGGTGCGCGGAGCGGCGGTCGAGGTCGACGTCGCCGAGGTCAACGGCGTGCCGTTCCTCAACACCGCGAGCATCGGCAGCTACCCGGAGCTGGTCCGCCGGCGCGACCGGCTGGCCGGCCGGCTGGGCAAGTGGGTGGCGCTGACCGTGGCCGCGGCGCAGGTCCTGCGGCACGGCAGCCCGGTGGAGCTGGACCTCGACGGGCGCCGGGTGTCGGCCTGGATCCTGTTCGTCGGCAACGGCGCCTACGTGCCCCGCGGCCTCTCCCCCGCCTGGCGGCCACGCCTGGAGGACGGGCTGCTCGACGTGCAGTACCTGCGCGCCGACCTCCGGTTCGGTCGCACCCGGGCGGTGCTGGCCACGCTGCTGGGGATCGGCGAGCACAGCCGTTCGTACGCGGACTTCCAGGTGCCCGAGCTGCGGGTCCGTTCGCTGTCCGGCGCGCAGCGCATCGCCTACGACGGGGAGCAGGGCGAGCGGGCCACCGAGTTCGTCTTCACCAAGCGGGCCCGGCTCACCGTCTACTGCGCCCGCTGAGCGGATCCACGCGTGACCCCGGTCACGGCGGGGTAACCGACCTCCATCGGCGTGCACCGGGCACGCCCCGACGCTCCGCCTGTCACTTCACCGCCTTCTCGCCCCACCTGTGACAACCGCACGGCGCTCTGCCGCTGATCACGCCATCTCCGCCAAGGAGTGATCTTCGGCTTCGTCAGTACTTGCCCGAGCCAACGCCGGTTCGCGCACAGGGTGTGCCACTAGGAAGGACTCGTGATCGTCGTGGTGTTCGCTGTGACCTGGTTCCTCGTCGCGCTTGCCGTCGCCCTCGTGGTCGGCGGCGGCATCCGGCTGGCCGACCGTCGGGCCCCCTACACCGACCACCTGGCCGGCCTCCCCGAGCAGCTGACCGTGCCCGACGTCGTCGGCGCCCGCGCGGCCCAGCCCAGCCACTGACCCGCCCGTCCCGCCGGCGCACCCCCTGAGGTTCGCCCAGCGGGGCGCCCCGCACCTCACTACGGTCCGAGGCAGAGGTCGCCGTCCTGGCCGTGCGGTTTTCCGCGCAGCGGCCAGGGCACTGCACCTGCCACGTCACCGATGGGAAGAGGTCGCAGATGTTGGTCCGCCGGATCGCCCGCCCGCTGCTCGCGTCGTCGTTCATCTACGGGGGGATCGACACCCTCCGGAACCCGTCGAGCCGGGTGCCCGGAGCCCGCCCGGTCGTCGAGCAGCTCACCGAGGTCGCCGACAAGCAGCTCCCGGTCCAGGTCCCCAAGGACGTCGAGCAGTGGGTGAAGATCAACGCCGGGGTGCACGTGGGCGCCGGCAGCCTGTTCGCCCTGGGCCGTCTGCCGCGGGTCTCCGCCCTGACCCTGGCCGGCTCGACGGTGTTCACCACGCTCGCCGGGCACCGGTTCTGGGAGCACGAGGACCCGGAGGAGCGCTTCGGGCAGCTCTCCAACTTCCTCAAGAACGCCGGCCTGCTCGGCGGGCTGCTGATCGCCGCCGTCGACACCGAGGGGAAGCCGTCGGTGGGCTGGCTCGCCCGCCGCAGCGCCGAGAAGGCCGTGCACGGCGCCGAGGCCAGCTACGAGCGGGCCTCGAAGCGGGCCGCCAAGGCGCAGAAGCGCGCGGCCAGGCAGGCGAAGAAGGTCAAGCGCTGACCGAACAGCTCACCCCCGCGGGCGCGCTCCGGAGGATCGCCTTCCTCCTGGAGCGCGCCCGCGAGCCGTCCTACCGCGTGCAGGCGTTCCGGACCGCGGCCACCGTCGTCGCCGGGCTGGACGACGCCGAGCTCGACCGCCGGGTCCGCGCCCGCACGCTCACCGACCTCAAGGGGGTCGGGGCGAAGACCGCCGCCGTCGTCACCGAGGCCCACCGCGGCGAGGTGCCGGCGTACCTGCAGCGGCTCGAGGAGTCCTCCGCCGAGCTGGCGCCCCTCGCCGACGACGCCGCTGCGCTGCGGGCCGCGCTGCGGGGCGACCTGCACACCCACTCGGACTGGTCCGACGGCGGCAGCCCGATCCGGGAGATGGCCGAGACCGCGATCGCGATCGGCCACGAGTACCTGGCGCTGACCGACCACTCCCCCCGGCTGACCGTCGCCAACGGGCTCAGCCCCGAGCGGTTGGAGCAGCAACTGGACGTGGTGGCGGCGCTGAACGAGGAGCTGGCGCCCTTCCGCATCCTCACCGGGATCGAGTGCGACATCCTCGCCGACGGGTCGCTCGACCAGACCGACGAGCTGCTGGGGCGGCTGGACGTCGTCGTCGCCAGCGTCCACTCCGAGCTGCGGGCGCCGCGGGAGCAGATGACCGAGCGGATGCTCGCGGCGGTGGCCAACCCGCACACCGACGTCCTGGGCCACTGCACCGGGCGGCTGGTGATCGGGCGCAGGCAGCGCAACGGCACCCAGCGTCCCCGGCCGGAGAGCGACTTCGACGCCGAGGCGGTGTTCCGCGCCTGCGTCGAGGCCGGGACGGCGGTGGAGATCAACTCCCGGCCCGAGCGGCTCGACCCGCCCCGCCGGCTGCTCACCCTCGCCGTCGAGCTGGGCTGCGAGTTCGCCATCGACACGGACGCGCACGCGCCCGGTCAGCTGGACTGGCAGGACCTCGGGTGCACCCGCGCGGTCGAGTGCGGCGTGACCGCGGACCGGGTGGTCAACACCCGGCCCGCCGGCGAGCTACTGGCGCACCGCTGACCGGTCGGGCAGCTGCCACCACGACCCGAGCAGCTCGTCCAGGCCCGCGTCGAAGCGGTCCAGCCCACCGCCGGGGTAGGGCGTGAGCTCGCCGAACCACACCTCGCCGTCGACGTCGTAGAGGTCGACCCGGACGAAGTCGAAGGCCGCCCCCAGCGCCTCGGCGACCTTGACCAGCTCGTCCAGGGACCCCGGCGGGGCGGTGACCGGGCCGGGGGCGACGTCCTCGGTGACGTCCACCGGCGTCCAGTCCGGGGTGTAGAGCCGCCGCCGGTGGTCGCCGAACCGGCCGGTGTCGACCTGCACCAGCCGCACCCGCCCGCCGAAGACCAGCAGCTTCACGTCGGCCGGGGGCTCCCCGGTGCCGAGGAACTCCTCGACCAGCAGCAGCCGCCGGGCCTGGGAGTACACCCACTCGCCGCGGGTGCGGTACAGCGGCTCGTCCAGCCAACCGGCGGTGACCCGGCGCAGCCGGCCGACGTCGGGCGGGCCGCTGCCCAGGTGCACGCGCATGGTGCCGTGGTTGGGCTTGAGCACCCAGCGGGCGGGCAGGTCGGCGGCGGCCAGGCCGGCGACGTCGGTGCCGGTCCACAGCACCCGCGGGATGCTCAGCGCGGGCAACACGTCAGCTGCGTAGGCCTTCATCGCGAGCTTGTCGCCCAGCTGCCCGATCAGCGGGCGCCGGTCGTGCACCACCCGCCAGTTGACCTTCTCGGTGAAGGTCCGCGGCACCCGGGCCGGCCACCGGCCGTGCGCGCGGGAGAAGAGCACCGCCCGCTTGGCCGGCAGGGGCAGGCGGTCGACCACGGCCGCGGGGAGGCGCACCGGGACAGTGTGCGCGGCGACGCGACCGGGGCCCTCGTAGGGTCGGCGGCGTGCGGACGACGGGAAACCGGTGCTGAACGACCGCCCTCCGACCGGGACCGTCGGCTTCGTCGCCAAGGACCCGTGGCACCCGGCGATCCGCCGCGAGCAGATGATCGCCGCCGAGCTGGTGCGCCGCGGCAGCGCCGTGCGCTTCGTGCAGCCGCCGGCCGACTGGCGGCGGGTCCGCTCCGACGCCGGCGGCTGGGCCCGGCACCTGGTGCGGGGGCGCTTCCGCCCGGCCGCTCCCGGCGTCGAGGTGACCGAGCGCTCCACGGTGCTGCCCGGGTCCCGCAGCCGGGCCGCCGAGGTCGGTGACGCGGCGCTGCTGCGGGGTTTCCTGCGCCGCTCGGGCTGGGAGCCGGAGCTGACCGTGTTCCAGCTGCCCTGGGAGTGGCGGGCGGCCCGCGGACTGCCCGGCCGCGTGGTGTTCGACTGCACCGACGACTGGGCCCGGCTGCTCCCGCACGCCCGCGGCCTGCCCGACCAGCTGCGCCGGATCGCCGACGAGGCCGACGAGGTGGTCGTGGTGAACCAGGTGCTGGCCGGGCTGTTCCCCGGGCGGACGCCGGTGGTGGTGCCCAACGGCACCGACGAGGCGCTGCGGACCGCGCCGCGCACCGCGGTCCGGGTGCCCCGCTCGGCGGTGTACGTGGGCAGCATCGCCGAGCGGTTCGACGTCGAGCTGGTGCGGGCGGTGCTCACCGCGCTGCCGGACTGGACGCTGGACGTCTACGGGCAGCTGGTCTTCTCGCTGCGCGCCCAGCCCGCGCGGGACCGGTTCCTCGCGCTGGCCGGGGAGTTCCCCGGGCGGTTCCGCCACCACGGGCTGCTCCCCCGCGAGCGGCTGGCCGGCGTGCTGGACGCCGCGGCGGTCGCCCTCGTGCCCGACGTCCCCAGCGTGGCGCTGGGCCAGTCGTCGATGAAGAGCTACGACTACTGCGCCCGCGGCGTCCCGGTGGTGGCGACCGCCGGCCACCTGGAGCGCTCCAGCGACGCGCCGCCGCACGTCGCGGTGGTCGCGTCGGCGGCGGAGATGGCCGACGCGATGGTCGCCGCCGCCGACGAGCCGGCCGGCTGGGCGGAGGCCCGGGTGGCCTGGGCCGCCGAGCGCACCTGGGCCCGGCGCACCGACGCCTGGCTGGACGCCGCCCTGGCGCGCCCGGTCCGCAGTCCGGCGTGAGCGCTGGGTGGGACGGAACGTCACGCAGCCGTCACGTCGGTGCGCGTGTGTCCCACGCCCACGCACGCGCACGGGGCCCTAGCGTGCTGGCCATGACCCAGACCACAGTGCCCGCGTCCGAGACCGTCGACCCGGCGATCGCCCTCGCCGACGCCCTGCAGTCGGGCTTCGCCGAGCAGCGTGCGAACGACCAGCGCGTCACCGGCCGGCAGGCCGAGCGGGTCCTCACCAGCGTCCGCTGACCCCCTGCCGCGCGCGGAAGGGGTGCCGGGACGCCGATCTGCTCGCACACTGGGCGCATGGGGCGGCTCCTCAGGGCGGTGCGGTCGGCGCACCTGCACGTGCACCGCTGGCAGCGGGTGGGCGACGACCCGTTCAGCAGCGCCTCGCTCTACCGCTGCCGCTGCGGAGTCGTGCGGCCGGGCATGTAGCCGGTCCGGGTGCCGGTGTCCCCCACCCGGGGGACGACCGTGGCGACGAGTTCGCCGTCCGGACGGCCGCCGTTGGCCCGCCCGCCGCCGAGGCGGCCCACCCTCC
Source organism: Modestobacter sp. SYSU DS0290 (assembly GCF_054050955.1). Taxonomy (NCBI): domain Bacteria; kingdom Bacillati; phylum Actinomycetota; class Actinomycetes; order Geodermatophilales; family Geodermatophilaceae; genus Modestobacter; species Modestobacter sp. SYSU DS0290. The sequence continues at coordinate 117,883 of NZ_JBJHAI010000008.1, read as the reverse complement.
GTCCCGTGCTGACCTCCGTCACCCGCCCGGCGACGCCGAGTTCCCCCTCGCGCCCGCGGGGCCACGTGCACCGGTTCCGGAATCGGATCGACGACCCGTTCGGCGGCTCGGTGTTCTACGGCTGCCGCTGCGGGCTGGCGCGCCCCGCGCTCTGACCGCGCCCGCGGCGGTTGCCAGACTGGGCGCATGCCCACGCGCACCCGGCTGACGCACGCCCAGCTCGCCGACCTGGCCCGGCACGCCTTCGGGCTGACCGCCGGCGCACCGGAGCTGCCCGCGGCCGGGGAGTACGAGGACGCCGAGGGGGTGCTGGTCGCCACCCGCGCGGACGGTGCGCTCACCGTGCGGGAGGTGCCGCGCTGGCGTTCGCCGGAGGCAGTGCGCGCCGAGCTGGCGGAGCGGGCCTGGACCGACGTCGCCGCCTGGGTGGGCGCCCCACCTGCCGACGCCACCGAGCTGCCGCCGGCGGTGCTGGCGCTGCTGCCGGTGGCCGGGACGGCGCCGGACTCCGCCGCGGTCTCCACGCTGGCCGCGGCCTGGGCGCCGCTGGCCCGGGAGCGGGCGGTGCTGGTGGTCCCGGTCCCGGTGACCGCGGCCGCACCGGAGACGGCCTGGGCGGACCTGGCCTCGGCCTACGGGGCCTCCCGGGTGGCCGGGGTGGGGCAGCCGGCGCCGCTGGCGACCGGCGGTCGCGTCGTCATGTTCACCGGGCTGTCGGGGGCCGGGAAGTCCACCGTCGCGGCGCGGGTGGTCGAGCTGCTGCTGGAGGCCGGCCGCACGGTGACCCTGCTGGACGGCGACGAGGTGCGCACCCACCTGTCGGCGGGGCTGGGGTTCTCCAAGGCCGACCGGGACACCAACGTGCGGCGGATCGGCTGGGTGGCCGGGCAGATCGCCAAGCACGGCGGGATCGCGGTGTGCGCGCCGATCGCGCCGTACGCGGCCACCCGGGCCGACGCCCGCGCGCTGGTCGAGGAGCAGGCCGGGGCGGGCTCGTTCACCCTGGTGCACGTGGCCACCCCGCTGGCCGAGTGCGAGGCCCGCGACCGCAAGGGCCTGTACGCGAGGGCCCGGCGCGGGGAGATCGCCGAGTTCACCGGCATCAGCGACCCCTACGAGGAGCCGACCGACGCCGAGGTCACCCTGGACACCCGGGAGCTCAGCGTCGACGAGAGCGCCCGGGCGGTGCTGGCCTCCCTCGGGCTGGGCTGACGCCGGTCAGCGCGGGGTGACGGCCAACGCCTCGAGCAGGTCGCCGGCCAGCTCCGGGCGGCAGATCACCAGGTCGGGCAGCCACGGGCTGTCCCTGTTGTAGCGCAACGGGGAGCCGTCGAGCCGGCTGGTGTGCAGGCCGGCGGCGCGGGCGACGGCGACCGGCGCCGCGGAGTCCCACTCGTACTGCCCGCCGCCGTGCACGTAGGCGTCCGCCTGGCCGCGCACCACGGCCATCGCCTTGGCCCCGGCCGAGCCCATCGGCACCAGCTCGGCGCGCAGCCGGGTGGCCAGCTCGGCGACCATCACCGGCGGGCGGCTGCGGCTGACCGCCAGCCGCAGCGGGCCCTCCGGGCGGGGCGGGAGGGCCGGCGGCGAGGCGGTGCCCAGGGTGAGCTGCTCGGCGGGGAGGGCGACGGCGCCGGCGGTCAGCTCGCCGCGCTCCCACAGGGCCACGTGCACCGCCCAGTCGGCCCGGCCGGCCTCGGCGAACTCGCGGGTGCCGTCGAGCGGGTCGACGATCCACACCCGGTCGGCGGTGAGCCGGGCCGGGTCGTCGACGCCCTCCTCGGAGAGCACCGCGTCGCCGGGGCGCAGCCGGGCCAGCTGCTCGACCAGGAAGCGGTGCGACTCGGCGTCCCCGGCGGCCTTGCAGGCCGCGGCGTCGGCGAACGGGCGGCCGCGGACGGCGAGCAGCAGCTCGCCGGCGGCGGTGGCCAGCGCGGCGGCGGTGTCGGGGTCGGTGGCGGTCGCCGGCAGGTCGGTCACCGGGCCACTCTCGCACCCGCGGCGGGCCCGGGCTCCCGGGGCGTCCGCCGGCGGGCGGGCAGCGCCGCGGCCACGAGCAGGGCCAGCAGCGACACCGCCCAGCCGGCGAGCACGAAGACGTCCCCGCGGTGCAGCCCGTGCTCGGCGGTGACCGCCAGGACCACCGGCCCCTCCTCCGTGTAGCGGCCGGTGACCAGCAGGAACGCGAAGCCGGTCAGGACCGCGGCGACCAGGGCCGCGCTGCTCCAGCGGAGCAGCGCGACCAGCGCACCGACCGGTGGGTCAGTAGGCACCCGATCCGCGGACGACGGCACCGAGGGTCTTGCCCAGGATCATCAGGTCGAAGGTGAGCGACCAGTTCTCCACGTACCGGACGTCGATGCGCACCGAGTCGTCCCAGGAGAGGTTGGACCGGCCGCTGACCTGCCACAGGCCGGTGATGCCCGGCTTGACCAGCAGGCGGCGGCGCATGTCGAAGCCGTACTGCTCGACCTCGCGGGTGACGTGCGGCCGCGGCCCGACCAGCGACATGGTGCCGCCGAGGACGTTGAACAGCTGGGGCAGCTCGTCGAGGGAGTAGCGCCGCATGACCCGGCCGATGGAGGTGACCCGGGGGTCGCGCTTCATCTTGAACTGGACGGCGTTGCCCTCGTTCTGCGCCATCAGCTCGGCCATCTTCGCGTCCGCGTCGGGGACCATGCTGCGGAACTTGTACACGTGGAAGGGCTTGCCCTCGCGGCCGATGCGCTCGTGCTTGAACAGGACCGGGCCGCGGCTGGTGAGCTTGACGGCCAGGGCCAGCACGATCAGCACCGGCAGCAGCAGGACGATGGCGAGGAAGGCCATCGAGCGGTCGAAGACGTCCTTGGTGACCCGGCGGATGCCGCGGAACTCCGGCCGCTCCAGGTGCAGCAGCGGCAGGCCGTTGACCGGCCGGATGCCGACCCGCGGGCCGGCGACCTCGGTGACGGCGGGGGCGAGCAGCAGCTCGGCCTCGGTGGTCTCCAGCTCCCAGCCCAGCCGGCGCAGCGCGGCGCCGTCGAGCTCCGGGGAGGGCAGCACGGCGACGGTGTCGACCTCGTAGGACCGGACGACGTCGATGATCTCGCTGAAGTCGCCGAGGACCGGCAGCCCGTCGAAGACCTCGCGGTCGGGGCCGGCGCTGGGCAGGCAGACGCCGATCACGCGCAGGCCGTGCCGGGCCTGCCGCTCGAGCTGGGCGTGCAGCTCGGCGGTGCCGTTGCGGTGCCCGACCAGGATCGCGGTCTGCTGGTAGCGGCCGTGGGCGCGCTGGCGGTGCACCCAGACCCGCTGCAGGTAGCGGTGCAGCAGGGTCAGCGCGGTGGCCAGCGGCAGCGCGACGACGACGAAGCTGCGGGCCAGCTCGAGCTTGAAGGCCCAGGAGACGGTGCCGACGGCGGCCAGCAGCAGCACCGCGGCGGAGAAGACCCGGCGGAACTCCTCGGGGCCGACCCAGAGGAAGCGCTCCTCGTAGCTGCGCGCCAGCGTCATCGCGGCGACCCAGACCAGCGGGAGGGCCAGCAGCGTCCAGGGGGTGCCGTTGTCGGCGAGCGGGCCGGTCTCCGGCTGCAGCCGGCCGAACCAGGCGGCGACGAAGGCGAGCACGAGGTCACCGGCGACGACGCGGCGGACGTAGGTGGTCCGCCAGGCGCGGCGCGCGGCCGTGCCCTCGCCCCGCAGCCGCGGCGCCGACCAGAACCGGCGGCGGCCGCCGGTGGACGACGGCGCGAGAGGGGTGACCACCTCGTCTGTGCGGTCGAGCAGTGACACTGAGTAGCCCCCAGGGCAGTTCGGCCGGAGCTCGGCTCCGGCGGTGCGTACTGGCTGGCGGGAACCGCGCTGTTCGACCGACCAGGGGGAACGTACGGGCGGATCGCCTCGCACGCCTCCCGGCGCCCACCTGCTGGACACACCGGGGGTCGGTTGTCCACGTGTTCGTCACCCGTTCGCACACATCCTTCGGGTGAATCGGTGACGCACGGTGAGGGCGCGCAGAGAAGCGAGCGGGCGTGTCAACTGCGGGTCACGAAGATGTCACGTGGTGAGATGAGTCACGCGCAATCGATGGGCGCTCACCGCTCGGGCGACCGCACGCCTGGGTCATCCTGGTGTCATGGACGCACCTCACGAGCGCCTGAGCGTGCTCCATGTCAGCCAGCCGGTGGAGGCCGGGGTCGCGCGGGTCGTGGCCGGCCTCGTCGCCGACCAGTGCGCGCGCGGCTGGGACGTCGCCGTCGCCTGCCCGCCGGAGGGCTGGCTCGCCGACCAGGTCCGCGCGACCGGCGCCCGGCTGCTGCCCTGGCGGGCCACCCGCTCCCCCGGTCCGACGGTGCCCGCCGAGGCGCTGGCGCTCCGCCGCGTGGTCCGGGCCGCCGATCCGCAGCTGGTGCACCTGCACAGCGCCAAGGCCGGCCTGGCCGGCCGGCTGGCCGTGCGGGGTTCCCGGCCGACCGTCTTCCAGCCGCACGCCTGGTCCTTCGAGGCGGTCACCGGGCCGCTGGAGGTGGCCAGCCGCCGGTGGGAGCAGCTCGCCCAGCGCTGGACCTCGCTCACCCTGAACGTCAGCGAGGCCGAGCTGGCCACCGGCCGCGCCGCCGGGATCACCGGCCGGGCCGCCGTGGTGCCCAACGGCGTGGACACCGACCGGTGGACCCCGGCCGACCGGGCCGCCGCCCGGGCCGCCTTGGCGCTCCCCGACCCGGCCGCGCCCACCGTGGTGTGCGTGGGCCGGCTGGCCCGGCAGAAGGGCCAGGACCTCCTCCTGGAGGCCTGGCCGGCAGTGCGGGCCGCTGTCCCCGGCGCCCGGCTGGTCCTGGTCGGCTCCGGCCCGGACGAGGCCGAGCTGCGCGCCCGCGCCGACGACTCGGTCACCTTCGCCCCGGGCCGACAGCTCGAGCACTGGTACGCCGCCGCGGACGTCGTCGCGGTCCCCTCCCGCTGGGAGGCCGGGCTGCCGCTGGTGGCGATGGAGGCGATGGCCACCGAGCGCACCGTGGTGGCCTTCGACGTCGCCGGGATCGGCACGTACCTGTCCGGGGCCGGGGTCGCCGTGGCGGCCTTCGAGGTCCCGGCGCTCGCCACCGAGCTCACCACCCGCCTGCTCGACCCCGCCCTCGCCGCCCGCGAGGGCGAGGTCGGCCGCGCCGTCGCGACCACCCGGTTCTCGGCGGCCACCTCCCAGGCCGCCACCGCCGCCCAGCTGCTGCGCCTGCTGGAGCCGGCGTGACGTCCCCGACCGCGGCCGTCGGCTCCCCCGCCGTCCCCGCTGCCCTCCCGCGGCCCGCGGTGGCCTCCGTGGGGCGACTGCGCGCCGCCGGCGCGCTCGCGCTGGCGCTGGCCGCGATGTCCGCGACCGGGGCGTCCGCCGAGGGCACCCCGGCGGTGACCACGCCGGCCGCGGTCGACTCGCCCCGGCTGGACCCCGGGCCCCCACCGGGTGACCGCTGGCTGGCCGGAGCGGTGAGCGGCGCGGCCCTGGTGGGTGCGGTGGCCGTCGCGGCCGGGGGGTCCTGGCAGGTGCCGGTCGAGGCCTTCGGTGCGGTCGGGGACGGCGTCCACGACGACACGGCGGCGCTGCAGGAGGCCTTCGACGCGGTGCCGACCGGGACCACGCTCACGCTCCGCCCGGGTGCCACGTACCTGCACTCGTCGATCCTCACCGTGCGCACGGCGGGCACCACCGTGCTGGGTGACGGCGCGACCCTCGTGGCCGCCGACGAGGAGGCCTCCACCCTGCGGCTGGCCGCGGACTCGGTGACCGTCGAGGGGCTGACCCTCACCACGCCCTCCATCACCCAGCGGTGGGACCCGTTCGAGACGACCGGGGTGTGGGTCACCGGCGACTCCGCCGTCCTGCGCGACGTGCACGTGCGCGGCGCGGGAGGGGCCGGGATCGCGGTGACCGACGGCGCCGGGGACTTCCTGCTCGACCGGGTGACGGTGGCCGACAGCCGGGCCGACGGCATCCACATCACCGGCGCCGCGCACGACGGCCGGGTGGTCTCGCCGGTCACCACCGGCACCGGCGACGACGGGGTGGCGGTGGTGTCCTACACGAAGGACGGCGCCCCCTGCGAGCGGGTGACGATCGAGTCCCCGACGGTGAACGGCACGACCTGGGGCCGCGGGGTCACGGTGGTCGGCGGGAACGACATCACCTACACCGACGTCACCGTCCGCGACACCGACGCGGCCGGGATCTACGTGGGCAGCGAGGGTGACCCGTACTGGACCTACCCCTCGGTCGGCGTCCTGGTCGACGGGGGCACGGTCACCGGCGCGAACGACAACCCGGACAAGGACCACGGTGCCGTCCTGGTCTACGCCGGCAACCCCGGCACGACCACCGCCGACGTGACCATCCGGGGGCTGACGATCGACGACACCCGCGCCAGCGCCCCGTGGGACACCGGCGTCCTGGTCGCCCCCGGCTCCGGCGCCGAGCAGATCACCCTGTCGGACCTGCGGCTGGACGCCGGCCCGGACGACGCGTTCTGGACCAACGAGCCGTCGTCGGTCCGGGTGTCGGAGCTGACCCGGGACGGAACGGCGGTGCCGGCGCAGCGGGGCTGGTGACCCCGCTCCGCACGAGCCCGAGCGGGTCGCACCCGCAGACCCGCGCCGTCCACCGCCGGGCGTCGCACGGCCGCTGTGACTCGTGGGACTGCTGCGTTGTGTGATGCCCTGTTCACCCGCTGTACTCGCTTCTGCCTCCAACGGCGCTCATGCTGGTCCGGTCACGGGACGCTGCCGTCCGGTCGTCCCCGCCCGCCGGTCGGGTCGGCCCCCCGGCGGCCTCGGTCCCGGCCCCGCCAGCCCCGCCACCCCGCCTGTTGGAGGCCTCATGCCCGCGTCCGCGCAGGACCGCCCGCTCGAGCCGACCGCGGGGACGTCCGCCGATCCGGCCTCCGCGCCCCCCGAGCTCACCGACCCGCGGGCCGACGGGCGCCGGTGGGCCACCCCCCGCCGGCTGGCCGGGGTGGGCACGGCGCTGGCCCTGTGCGTCGCCGCCGTCACCGGCACCGCGGCGTGGGCGGGCGGCACCACCGACCCGGCCACCGCGGCCCCCGGCGCGCCGGCCGCGGCCGTGGTGGTCCCCACCGGGAGCGCCGCGGGCGGCCCCGGCGCGCCGGCCGGAGCGGCGACGACCCCGCCCGGCCCGGCGAGCAGCCCTGCCGCCACGACGGCGGCCCCCGCCAGCACCGGCCCCACCGTCCGGACCGCCGCCGCGATGGCCGTGCAGGCGGCCGGGCAGGCGGCCGCACGGACGGCCGCGCGGGCGGTCCCGGCCGGCCCGCCCACCACGGGCACCACGCCGCGGGCGTCGGGGACCGTGCCCCCCGCCCCGGCCGCCGGCGGCGGCGCCACCAGCTCGAGCCCGCAGGCAGCGATGGCGGCTCCCGCGGTGTCCCCCGCCACCACCCGGACCGTGCTGGTCGACCAGTTCGGCGCCGTCGGCAACGGCGTCACCGACGACACCCGGGCGCTGCAGCGCGCCTTCGACACCGTGCCCACCGGCACCACGCTGGTGTTCCGTCCCGGCGCGACCTACCTGCACTCCGACGTGCTGCGGGTGACCCGGCCGGACCTGTCGATCGCGGGCACCGGCGCGACGCTCACCGCCACCCGGGAGACCCGTTCGGCGCTGCACGTCTCCGGCAGCCGGGTCACGCTGACCGGCCTGACCCTGGCGCTGCCCACCTCGACCCAGCGCTACCACGCCTACGAGCAGATGAAGGTGCGCGTCTCGGGCGACGACGTGGTGCTGCGCGACGTGCACGTGCGCGGCGCGGCGGCGGCCGGCATCTACGTGGGCAACGGCGCGGCGCGCTTCCTGCTCGACCGGGTCACCGTGGCCGACACCCGCGCCGACGGCGTGCACGTCACCGGCGGCGCGCGCGACGGGAAGGTGGTCTCCCCGGTCACCACGAACACCGGCGACGACGGCGTCGCGGTGGTCTCCTACCGCGCCGACGGGCGGCCGGTGGAGCGGGTCACGATCAGCTCCCCGCGGGTCAACGGCACCACGTGGGGCCGGGGCATCTCGGTGGTCGGCGGCCGCGACATCACCTACACCGACGTCGACGTCCGCGACACCGACGCCGGCGGGATCTACCTGGGCAGCGAGGGCGACCCGTACTGGACGTTCCCCTCGGAGCGGGTGCTGGTCGACGGCGGCCGGGTGACCGCGGCGAACGCCAACGCGACCAAGGACCACGGCGCGGTGATCGTCTACGCCGGCAACCCCGGCACCCGGACCACCGACATCACCGTCCGGCGGCTCACCGTCGAGGGCACCCGGGCCACCGCGCCCTGGGACGTCGGCGTGCTGGCCGACCCGGGCGCCACCGTGGCCCGGGTGACGCTGTCGGAGCTGACCCTGGCCGGCGGCGCGAAGGCGCCGTTCTGGACCAACGTGCCCACCGCCGTGCGGCTGCTCGGGGTGCGCGACGAGGGCACCGCAGTGGCCGACCGCAGCGGCTGGTGACGGCTCAGCCGGCGGGCGTCTCCGCCCGCCGGCCGAACGCGTAGGCCCGGGCGACCCAGGCCGACAGCACGGTCACCGCCGCCTCGGCGGGCAGCTCGGCGGGCCGGTGCGCCAGCGGCACCGGCGGCCCCCAGCGGGTGTACCGCTCGGCCAGCTCGGCGGGCAGCAGCAGCAGGCCGGTGGCCGCCGAACGGCGCAGCTCGCGGGCCCAGGCGGCGGGGCGGGTGAGCACGGTGCGCACGTCGGCGGCGTCCAGCACCACGACGGTGGGCCGTCGTCCGGCCAGCTCGTCCCGGGCGGCGCCGGCGGCCAGGCCCCAGAGCACGACGGTGTCCGCGTCGTCGGCCGGCCGGTCGGCGAGCGTCGCCGTCCAGCCCGCGGCGGACTGCACCCGGGCGACCTCGGCCGCCAGGGCCGCGGCCGGGCCGTCGGCGACGTGCACGACGGTGAGGGCCTCCCCGTAGACCGGGGTGGCGAGGATCGCGCTGACGTCAGCGGGCTCCGGCACGCCGCACCGCCTCCAGGGTCTCGTCGACGACGTCGGCCCAGCTGCGCTGGGCCGGGACGGGGGTGGCCCGGGCGGCGGGGGCACGCAGGTGCGCCAGCACGGCCTCGGCCCACACCTCCGGACGGCGGCCGGGCAGCCGCTCCGCGCGCCCGGCGGAGGCCTCGGCCAGCGCTGGGTCCTCGCTGGTGAGCACCGGGGCGCCGAACGCGAGCGCCTCGGCGGCGGGCAGCCCGAAGCCCTCGGCCAGGCTCGGGCACAGCACCACGCGGGCGTGCTCGTAGAGCCAGCGCAGCCGGGCGTCGGACACGTGGCCCATCGGCGCCACGGCGCCCTCGGCGACCATCCCGGCGAAGGCCCGGCCCCGGTCGGTGGGGCCCCAGCTGTCCGGGCCGACGACGACGAGCACCGCGTCGGGGTCGTGCCGGCGGACCTGCGCCCACGCGTCGACGACCAGGCCGACGTTCTTGCGCGGGGAGGGGTCGCCGACCACCAGGGCGAAGGTGCGCCCGGCGAGCTCGGGCACCTCCTCGGCGGCGACAGCGGTGAGGCTGGAGCCGTCGGGGTGCGGGACGACGACGGTGCGCGGTGCCGCGGAGGGCAGGTAGGCGGTGACCCGGTCGCGGGTGGCCGCGCTGACGCAGACGAGGGTGTCGGCGGCGCGCAGCGAGGCGAGGTAGGGCCCGCGCACCAGCAGGCGCTTGGCCAGGCCGAAGTCGAAGGGTCGATCGAGGGCGAGCATGTCGTGCACGGTGAGCACCCCGACGCCGGGGACGCCGCGGGGCAGCAGGTGCTTGGTGCCGTGGACGACGTCCATCCGGCCGCCGACGCGGGCGCCGGCCAGCCGCTCGATCGCGGAGGTGACCGGGCCGCGGCCGGGCAGGGTGTGCACCCGCTCGGGCTCGGCGATCCCGGTGAACGCCGCCTCGGCGCCGGCGCCGGCGAGCACGTGCAGCTCGACGTCGTCGCGGGCGGCGAGGCCGCGGGCCAGCTCCATGACGTAGCGGACCATCCCGCCGCCGGCGCCGGAGGCGGGCACGTGGGTGCCCACCAGGAGGTACCGCAGGGGGCGGCTCACAGCGTTGCTCCCGTTCGTCGTCGTCGGTTGCGGTGGACCAGCAGGACCACCGTGACCAGGGCGATGAGGCCGGGGGTGGCCCGGCCCTGGAAGAGGTAGAGGTAGCGGGGCAGCTCGAAGAGGGTGAGCACGACGACCGGGTAGAGCAGCAGCCCCCAGGTGCGCCCCTCCTGCAGCGAGCGGTAGAGCAGCCCGCAGGCCACGCCGGCGAGCAGGAAGAACACCAGCCCGCCGAGCAGGCCCAGGTCGACGAACGGGCTGACCACGCCGCCGGTGTTGTTGAACTCGGGGTTGCCGAAGTTGGTGAGCGCGTCGGTGTAGGAGGCGTCCTGGTCGACGCCGGTGAGCGTGCGGAACAGGTTCAGGCTGCCCACGCCGGGCGCCGTCCAGAAGGCCGAGAGCAGGTCGTAGGGCAGCGAGGCGTCGGTCTGGTGCAGCAGCCGGATCTCGCCGTTGTTGTAGGCGGTGACGTAGTAGCCGGCGAACCGCTCGACGACGAAGGTCGGGAACGACTGCCCGCCCTGCGCCTTGTAGAACACCCAGCTGCGCGAGTACTCGAAGGCGGCGAAGACGCCGACCACCAGCGGCACGAGCGCCGCGGGCAGGAACGAGGCGCGGCGGGCGCCGGTGGAGCTGCGCGACAGCCCGGCGACGAGCACCACCAGCAGCGGCACGAGCAGCTCCAGCAGGGCCAGCCGCTCGGAGAGGAAGAACGCCCGGCACAGCGCGAGGAAGAACACCACGGCCAGCCGGCGCAGGTGCCGGCGACGGGAGGGCGGGTCGGCGACCAGCAGCACCCCGGTGACGACGGCGAAGGCGACGCCGAACTGGGTCATCGTGGTGAGGCCCGGGACGGTGCCGAGGGTCTCGCGCAGGCCGACGCCGTAGAGCTGCTGGCCGACCACGGCGTCGACGAGGATCGACGGGGAGATGCCCGCGCGCGCACCGGCGGCGAGGAAGGCGACGTAGCCGACCATCACCAGCCAGAAGGTGACCGTGGCGGCGAGGCTGAGCAGCCGGACGTCGGCGGGGGCGAGCGCCGGCCAGTTCGGCACCCGGCGGGCGCGGCCGCGGGCGGCGGGCAGCAGCGCGCCGCCCATGAACAGCAGCAGCCCGACGGTGAACCACAGCGTCCAGTCGAGGGTGAGCACCTTGGGGGTGCGCCACAGGGCCCGGTAGCGCTCGTCGGCGATCGCGTAGGCCAGCCAGGTGGTGGGCAGCGCGACCATGCCGATCAGCGCGACCGGGTTGAGCCACCAGACGCCGACCCGCTGGCCGACGTCCGGCGGTCGCAGGGTGAGGGTCTTCACGCCGCTCCCCCGCCGGTGATCGTCGTCTCCGTCTCCGGGTCGGTGCTCGGCCGGGTGGCCGAGGCGCCCTCGGTGTCGCGGCCGGCGAGCACCAGCAGGCTGCGCTTGAGGTGGCGGGTGGGCAGCGGGGCCCGGCCGAAGGTCCGACGGCAGGCGATCACGTAGGAGCTGAACAGCAGCGCGGTGGCGACGGCGCTGGCGATGGCCAGCGGCAGCGGGCCGCCCAGCCGGGCGGCGAGCACCGCGGCGGGCAGGGCGACGAGCATGGCGACGGCGACCGAGCCGGCCGCGGCCCGGCCGTTGCCGGTGACCACGAGCAGCACCGCGCAGGAGCCGCAGACGGCCATCCCGAGCCCGCCGGTGGCCAGCACGCCGAGGTAGGGGGCGGCGTCGCCGAGCCCCTCGCCGTAGAGGGCGAGGGCCTGGGGGCCGAGCAGCCAGGCGGCGGCGATGGCGAGCACGGTGACCGCGGTGCTCAGCGTGGCGCTGGCCGAGAGCAGCCGGAAGACCCGGGCGCGGTCGCCGGCGGCCCACATCCGGGCGGCGACGGGGGCGATGGCGATGTTGGCCAGCCCCTCCAGCACGGTCACCTGCATGGCGAGCACGCTGGCGGTGGAGTACTGCAGCGCGTCCTCGGCGCCGAACGCCCAGCCGGCCAGCCAGACGTCGCCGCGGCCGACGAGGAAGGCCCCCAGCTCGACGGTGAACAGCCAGGCTCCGGCGGCGACGGCGGCGAGCATCGGCGCCCACCAGCGGCGGCCGGCGCCGCGCGAGCGCAGCGGCAGCCGGACGACGACGACGGCGAGCAGCACCAGGGAGGTCACCGCGTAGACGGTGAGCAGGGTCAGCAGCGTCGTCTCCCCGCCCTGGGCGAGGACGACGACGCCCATGGCCAGCAGGGCGATGATCGAGCGGCTGTGGTGGGTGGCCGCCACCGACCAGGGGATGCGGCCGAGCGCGGCGTAGACGTCGCTGACGGTGAGCCGGACGGTCTCCAGCACGATCAGCGCCGCGACGAGCAGCACCACCCGGCCGCGGTCGTCCTGCACCACAGCGGTGGCCAGCCAGGCGACCGCCGGTGAGGTGACCAGCGAGAGCAGGGCGACGGCGCGCAGGTGGGCGACCACCTGGACGGCGACCTCGGCCGGGCCGGGAGCCGCGGCGATGGCCCGGATCGCGCTCTGGCCCAGCCCGAGGCGGCCGACCATCGGGCCGAGCATCAGCGCGCCGAGAATCGCCAGGAACCCGGCGGCCGGGCGCGCGTCGAGCGCCCGGACGGCGAGCACCGAGGTGAGGAAGGTGGCGACCAGCCCGAGCACGGCCACGACCATGCGCAGCCCGAAGCTCCGGCGGACCTCCTGGGCCTCCCCGGCTGCCTGCGTCAAGGCTCAGGCCTCGGTGGAGACGGTGTCCTGCTGCGCCGGAGCGCGCTCACCGGCCGACTCGGCGTGCCGGGGCGTGGACTCCTGGGCCGCCGGCGCCTCCCCGCGGCTGCCGCCGTGCCGGCGGGAGGTGGTGACCGCGACCCCGGCCAGGGCGGCACCGGGCTGCCCGCTGACGTCGCGGACGGCGGCGAGCGCGGCCTCCAGGGTGGAGACCCCCTCGCCGACGACGACCACGGCCTGGTCGGCGGAGGCGGCGAGCGCGGGAGAGCGCAGGCCGGTGGAGAGGGCGGGGGCGTGCAGCAGCACGAGCCGGCCGGCGGCGCGCTGCCGGGTGACCAGCTGCTCGAGCGCGGCGGCGTCGGCCGGCAGGCCGGTGAGCGTGAGGCCGGGGGCGGGCTCGCGCTCGCCCTCGACGCCGGTGGTGAGCAGGGCGACGGAGGTGCCGCTGGAGGCCAGCGCCCAGGCGAGCTCCCAGGCCACCTCGGCGGCACCGGCCTTCGCGTCGACGCCGACGACCAGCAGCGCGCCGGGGCCGCCGTCGAGGACCTGCGGGGCGAGCAGCCGGGCCGCGGTGAGCGCGGCGTCGTTGGGCCGGCCCTCGGGCACCCGGTCGGTGCGGGACCGGACGCTGCCGGCGGGGAGCCGGGGCAGCAGCACCGGGGCGCCGGCGGCGACGAGCAGGCGGGCGTCGAAGACCCGCGGGGAGGCGACCCGCCACAGGGCGGCGGCCGCGAGGGCGAGCACGGCACCCAGCACGGCGCCCAGCACGGTGTAGGTCACCTCGGGCGCGGTCCCGGTGGCGGCCTCCTCGGCCGGCGGGCGCAGCACGGGGACGACGGCGGGGACCCGGGCGGCGGCGGCCTGCAGGTCGCTCTGCTGGCTGAGCAGGCGCTGGGCCTCCAGCGAGAGCGGGCCGGTCTCCTCCGGGATGCCGCCGATGGCGTCGATCCGCGCCGCGACCGCGTCCAGCGCGCCCTGGATGGCGGCGCCGGCGGTCTCCTGCCGGCGGGCGACGTAGGCGTCGAGCAGCTCGGTGACGGCCTGCTGCGCCTCCGCGGCGGTGGGCGCGGTGGCGGCGATGCGCAGCGCGTCGGAGGTGCCGACCTGGTTGACCGAGAGGTCGACGTCGCCGCTCTCCAGCGCGTCGGCCTGGTCGCCGATCCAGGAGAGCTCGGCGGCGATGAAGTCGCTGTCGTCGAGACCGGCCGGGGGGATCTCGAGCGGGCCGGCGAGCGCCCGGGCGTCGGTGACCGCCTGCACGGTGGCGCTGGCGGTGGCCCGGTCACCGGAGGCCAGGCCGGCCAGCAGGCCGAGCAGGCCGCCGAGGACGGCGCCGATCAGCGCGACCGCGAGCAGCCGGGTCCAGGGAGCGGCCGGGCCGGGCCAGGTGTCGGCGCGGCCGGGGACGTCACCGGCGGTCGGGAAGGCCCCCGACGGGCCGGTGGCGTGGGCTCGACTGGAACTCATGGGGCGCGTCCTCCTCGCACTGGTGGCGGGGTCCGCCCGTGTGCAGCGCATCGAATATAGGGGGCGGGACGGTTCCGGCGCCGATCACGCCACGTGCGGGGGTCACCCGACCGGCTGACCTGATGGCCCAGGTCACACCTGCATTCGCGCTGGTCCAGGCGTTGCTTGCCCGGCGCGCGCTGTTCATGAGCGGCACCTACTGTCGGGCCCCGTGACTCCCCGTGACGCCACTCCCAGCCGGGTGACCGCCATCGACGTGGCCCGGGCGGTCGCCGTGATCGGTGTTGTGGTGAACCACTCGATCGACGGCATGGTCGGGGCCGGGCTGATCGGTGACGAGCACCCGCTGGAGCGGCTGAACGCGGCGCTGTACGTGTTCCGGATGCCGGCGCTGGCGCTGCTGCTGGGGCTGTTCATCCCGCGGTCGGTCGCCAAGCGCGGCGTCTGGGGCTACGTCGTCCACCGGGGCGCGGTGCTGCTGTGGCTCTACCTGCTGTGGTTCGCGCTGCAGAGCTCGATCGAGACGCTGACCAGCGACTACAAGAACCTGGCCCGGCCGTGGAGCGCGATCGTGCGGGTGTGGGAGCCGTTCGCGCACCTGTGGTTCCTGCCGTTCCTGCTGGTGGCCTCGGCGGTGCTCGCGGTGCTCCAACCGTGGCGCGGGCGCACCCGGCAGGTGCTGGCCGGCGGCGGGCTGGTGCTGCTCGGTGTGCTGCTGTGGGGCTGGGACCGGGACGTGGTCGGGCTGACCGGGTTGTCGCTGCTGGCGTTCGCCGCGGTGGGCAGCATGCTCGGGCTGGCGCGGCTGGGCGCGTGGATGCAGCGCTCGGCGGCGGGCTGGGCCGCCGTCGGCGTCGCAGCGGCACTGCTGTTCCTGGCGCTGCTGCAGCTGGAGCCGGTGCCCGGCACGCTGCCGGAGGAGGTCGGGCTCGGCGTCCGGGCGGTGAGCATGCTCACGGCGGCGGTCGGGACGGCGGCGCTGCTGGCGGTGGCCGTGCTGCTGTCGCGGATCCCGCCGATGGCGGCGTTCCTCAGCGCGGTCGGGCGGCGGACGCTGCCGGTCTACCTGGCGCACGTGGTGATCGTCGCCGGGGTGCGGGTGGCGCTGGACGCGGCGGGCGTCGACCAGCCGGTGCTGATCCTCGTGGTGGCGGTGGCCGCCGGGGTGGGCCTCCCCTATGCGGTGGCGGTGTTCGCCGACGGGCGGCCGTGGGCGAACTGGGTGTTCGACCTGCCCGAGCCCCTGCGCCGCCGCCTGCCCGCCGGAACGCGGCGGCCGCAGCCGGAGCCGGAGCCGGAGCCGAACACGGTCGCGCCGACGAACGAGGTCGAGCCGCAACCGTTCCCCGACGACGCGCGGAGCGCGCGCCGGGACTAGGAGCGCAGGTCGCCGGGGCGGCGCTGCGGCGCCGGGGCGTCGACGGTCTCGGCGTCGGCGCGGCGGCGCAGCACCCAGTCGGCGGGCAGCACCAGCCGGGGCGCGACGCCGACGAGGACGGCGGTGAGGACGGCGACCGCTCCCCCGACCTCGCCGCACTCCTCGATGAAGGTGGCGGTGGCCACCCAGAAGGCGCTCGCGCCGGCCTGGTCGACCAGCGCGGAGACGCCGGAGAGGCCGGCGGCGGCGACGGCGTAGATGGCGAAGGCGGTGAGCACCCGGCGGCGGTCGCGGCGCTCGGTGCGGCTGAACAGCCAGAGGGCGACGAGGACGGCGCCGACGACCGCGGCGCTGCCGATGGTGGCGAGCAGCGGGCGGCTGCCGACGCCGAGGGTCTCCAGGGCATCGACGTGCACGGTGCCGCCGGCCTTGACCTGGGCGATGACGGCGGCGACCAGGCCGACGGCCAGCCACCAGGGGCGGCGTCCGGTGGCGCGGGCGGCGCCGAGCAGGGCGGCGAGCGCGGCGACGCCGAAGAGCGCGGCAACGAACATGCGGGGCAGGGCGAGCGGGAGGTCCATCGACCAGAGCCGCCCGGCGCCGCGCTCGTTGCCCGAGGTGCGGACGACGAAGCCGACGGCCTCGAGGCTGAGGCCGGTGAGCAGCAGGGCGACGGAGATCGGGGGCAGCGGGATGCGCCGGCGGCGGACGCGGGCGGACCGGGCGGCGCGGGGTTCGGGGCGCGCGCCGTTCAGCGCGGCGTCGACGCCCAGCGGGCGGTTCTCGCGGCGGTCGGCCTCACGCAGCGCCAGGCCGATGAGCGGTGCGAGCACCACGGACAGGCCCACCCATCCGATCAGCGCCCATCCCCACCACGGCATGTCTTCCCCATCGGCACGGCAGCCGGGCATCTTGAACCCGGCTGCGGAGACCGCACCCTGACACCCGGCAGGCCGCCTGCCGGGGAACATGATCGTGAAGGGGGACGGTTCGTCCCACCTACCCCAGCGGTCTCGCTCAGGGCGTCGTGCCGGCGATCAGCGGGACGCCGCGTGCTCCGGGGTCAGGCCACCCGGCGGGCGGCGGGAATCTCCGGGCGGAGCAGGGACGCCGTGCGACGGCGGGCGGTGGGCTGCTGGGCGGCCCGCCGCTGGTCCTGCCGGTACCCCGCGCGGCCGAGGGCCACCGCGACCGGGAGCACGACCATCGCCAGCACGACCCAGCACGCGACAACCAGCAGCAGCATGGGTCTGCTGTGCCCGGATCACCGGCGCTCATGCACCGGGTCGGCAGAGTTTCCGGGAACGGCTCAGCCGGCGCGGCGGCCCAAGGCTCGGTAGGTCCAGCCGGCGGCGGTCCACGCGTCGCGGTCGAGCGCGTTGCGGCCGTCGAGCATGCGCTTCTGCTTGACGACCTTGCCGAAGGCCACCGGGTCCAGTTCCCGGTACTGCTTCCACTCGGTGAGCAGCAGCACGGCATCTGCGCCGGCCGAGGCCTCCTCGGCGGTGTCGACGACGTCCAGCTGCGGCCAGCTGCGCTTGATGTTCTCCCCCGCCGCCGGGTCGGTCACCTGCACGACGGCGCCCTGCAGCTGCAGCTGGGCGGCGACGTTCAGCGCCGGGGAGTCGCGGATGTCGTCGGAGTCGGGCTTGAACGCCGCCCCCAGCACCGCCACGCGCTTGCCGAGCAGCGAGCCGTCGCAGACCTCGCGGGCCAGCTCCACCATCCGGATCCGGCGGCGCATGTTGATGTTGTCGACCTCGCGCAGGAAGGTCAGCGCCTGGTCGGCGCCGAGCTCACCGGCGCGGGCCATGAAGGCGCGGATGTCCTTGGGCAGGCAGCCGCCGCCGAAGCCGAGGCCGGCGTTGAGGAACTTGCGGCCGATCCGGTCGTCGTGGCCGATGGCGTCGGCCAGCAGCTTCACGTCGGCGCCGGTGGCCTCGCACAGCTCGGCCATGGCGTTGATGAAGGAGATCTTCGTGGCCAGGAAGGAGTTGGCGGCGGTCTTCACCATCTCCGCGGTGGCGTAGTCGGTGATCACCTGCGGGGTCTGTGCGGCGACGATCGACGCGTACACCTCATCGAGCAGGGCGCGGGCCGTGTCGCCCTCGGCACCGGCGGGCAGGCCGTAGACCAGACGATCGGGGTGCAGGGTGTCCTGTACGGCGAAGCCCTCCCGGAGGAACTCCGGGTTCCAGGCGAGCATCGCGCCGGGGACCTTGCCCTCTACGATCTCGGCCAGCCGGGCTGCGGTGCCCACCGGGACGGTGGACTTGCCGGCGACCAGGTCACCGGGCTTGAGTGCCTGCAGCAGCGACTCGACGGCCGCCTCCACGTAGCGCAGGTCGGCGGCGTACTCGCCGCGCTTCTGCGGCGTGCCCACGCAGACGAAGTGGACGACGGCCTCGCGGGCGTCGGCCATGTCGGTGCTGAACCGCAGCCGGCCGGAGGCGAGGCTGCGGCCGAGCAGCTCCTCGAAGCCGGGCTCGTAGAAGGGAGCCCGGGCCTGCTGCAGCGCCTCGATCTTCGGCTGGTCGACGTCGATGCCCACCACGTCGTGACCCAGTTCGGCCATCGACGCCGCGTGCACCGCACCGAGGTAGCCGCAGCCGATGACCGAGATCTTCATGAGCCCACTCTCTGCCGACCGGACACGGTGCCGGGAGCGATTCCGGGTGGAACGCTAGGTGGCAGGGCCGACACTGACCACCGCTCGCGGCACGGACGGGTGAGCGACTCCATCACAGTGGGCGACACAAGGGGAAATCGCTCCACCCGGCGGGCGATGGTCCGATCAGGTGATCGTCCTCGCCTCTGACCCACGGCGCCCTGGACGGCGGTTACCGTCCGTGGAGCCACTGCCACCGACGTACGGGGACCGACGATGACCGAGCGCCGACCGGACGACGAGCCGGCTCACGGCTTGCCGCTGGGCGCCGACCCCGCGGTCGAGGAGGTCCAGGCCGAGCAGCCGCGGCGGCGCCGCGGGCTGCGGCGCACGCTGATCACCCTGGCGGTGCTCGGCCTGGTGCTGGCACTGATCGTCGGTGGCGGGTTCTGGTTCTTCCTCAACCGGTACGGCGGCAACGTCGACCGGGTGGGCAACGTCTTCGCCGGCATCGAGGAGCAGAGCCGCCCGGCCGCCCCCTCCCCCACGGCCCCGACGGCGAACGAGGACCCGATCACCTTCCTGCTGGTCGGTTCCGACACCCGGGCCGAGGTGGCGCCGGGGGAGCTGCCCGACGCCCGCTCCGACGCGATCATGATCGCCCGCTTCGCCGGGGACCGGGAGCACGCACAGGTAGTCTCCATCCCGCGTGACTCCTGGGTGGAGATCCCGGGCCACGGCAAGAACAAGATCAATGCCGCCTACGCGCTGGGCGGGCCGAGCCTGCTCATCCAGACCGTCGAGCAGCTCACCGGTGTCCGGATCGACCACTACGCCGCGATCGACTTCGACGGGCTGATCCAGATGACCGACGACCTGGGTGGGGTCGACGTCGTCGTCCAGGAGACGACGAGCAACGGGCCCTACACCTTCGACGCCGGTGTGAACCACCTCAACGGCGACCAGGCCCGCTGGTACGTGGGGCAGCGCTACGACCTGCCCGGCGGCGACTTCGACCGGGTGAAGCGGCAGCAGAACTACCTGCGGGCGATGTTCGGCAAGCTGTTCAGCCAGAACGTCTTCTCCAGCCCTGCGGCGCTCGACGACACCCTGCTGGCGGTCACCAGCGCGGTCGCGGTGGACGACGGGCTGAGCAACGGCGACATGCTCGGCATGACGTACTCACTGCGCGGGCTGCGGCCAGCCGACGTCGAGTTCTTCACCGCGCCGGTGCTGGGCACCGGCCGGGAGGGTGCGGCCAGCGTCGTCTACCTCGACGATGTGACCGCGCAGCGGATGTGGGGTTACCTGAGGACCGACTCGCTGGGCCAGAACGCCGGCGAGTTCAGCGACGAGGCACTGCCCGACGTTCCGCGCTGACGATTGTCAGCAGCTTCCGCCAGGAAGCTTCACAAGATTCCTGGCAAGGACCGTCCTCCCCCTCACTTCTGAACCGAGAGCGCGGTCATCATCAACGACTGCGCCTCCTCGGCGTCGCTCGCGAAGTAGACCCCCGGAAGCTCCCCCAGATAGTCGCGGAAGATTCTGGACAACTTGCCGTACGAGTTGTCCAGTCCAACAACCGGAATGCTCAGTAGAGCCGCGAGCACCATGGCATGCAGACGGTCGGTGACCACAACACGACCTTGTTGCAGGATGCCCCGCGCAGCCCGGACGTTGACCCTGGCCATAGCGTCCATCGATCGGGCATTGAGCGGATACAGGGAGTGAGTCAGAGGTTCGACGACTCGACTGATGTTTTCGGGCATCCGCAGAGCGAGCCAGATCGCCCGCTGCATCCCGGTCAACGCCCAATCCGCTGACAAGGCATCGACGCCCTGAGCTCTGAAGCCATGACCTGACGCCTCACTATCCTGCCTCAGAAGCAGAAGAGCATCACACTTGGGCGCTTCCGTTCGCTCTACGCGGCCCACCCCTAGAGCGACGTCCGGACAAAACTCCACAACAGCCTGCGGAAAGGCGCTGCGAGCCACTTCGACGGCATCATGGTCGCGCATCAGTAGGGTCAAATCTGGGTGCGCGTTGAAGACCCGACGAGCACGCTCCAGGGAAGCTCGTTCCCGAAACTCGATGCTCTGGGGCATCTGAATGATCCTCCGGTCCGGGAACAGGCCAACGACTCGCTCGCGGAACGCTTGATTCTCAGGCCACCGGTCGCCAAGATTTCCGCCTCCATGGAGCAGGATGGGCCCGTCAGGGACTCTCCGCCGCAGCTCCTCGGGCTTGAGGTGATGCAATGTGGCCATGTACCGGGCGCTCAAGTCGAGGTCGCGCAGATAACTGCGTTCACCCAGCCAGATCAGAGCATCCCCAGCGTTGTCATGGCGCGGAAAGTCGAGTAGAGACACTTCAATACCCCGACCGACGAAGCGGCCGAGGATTTCTCGCGTTTGATCCTGCAGTAGCGAGATCGGGCTACCGTTTCTCATTGATCCTCCAGTATCAATATTCATTTGACATAATTGATCACTTGGGCAGGCACTCTACAAGAAGTTGCCATCCGGTTCAGACTAGCCCCCTGGACGGCGGCGTTGGGCCAACGGGCCAGGTGTGAACCCTGGCCCCGGACCTTGGTTGAGCAAAGCGCACACACATCAGGATGACCACGAGCATCGCAGAAGCCTGCAAAAGGGAACCGCGTAGAAGGAGGAGGGAATAATACGCCAGAATCACTGCAGAAAGCGGTGGGGCCACCGACGCTCCCAGAGTCGCGACCGTGCGATCATCAAGGCGCCTCACAAAGTAGCCCAGCACGAAAAGACCTACGATCAGTAGCACCCAACCGCCGTTCACGAAGAGCTCCGCCCACAAGGGGGCTGAGAGGTTGGTGAACCCATACCCTCGATACTCGGCGATCATCTCTCCCGTATCGATCGGCTTACCTGCCCATAGAGATCGGGGAATCCAGAAGAGCAGAGGACCCAGAGCCTGAAACCCGAACGAATAGCCT
This sequence comes from Modestobacter sp. SYSU DS0290, assembly GCF_054050955.1. Lineage (NCBI taxonomy): Bacteria > Bacillati > Actinomycetota > Actinomycetes > Geodermatophilales > Geodermatophilaceae > Modestobacter > Modestobacter sp. SYSU DS0290. The sequence continues at coordinate 96,693 of NZ_JBJHAI010000008.1, read as the reverse complement.
TGCTCCCGCGTGTAGGAGATTGCGTTGTTAAGTTGCGCGTAGGCATCGTAGTCGCCCGTTAGCAGGGCTTCCGCGGGCCCAGCGGCCTTGAACTCGACGGAATCAAATCTGAAGAGGTCGGCGAACGCGAATCCGAAGATCAGAACCAGCAGTAAACCTAGGCTGACGACCCTGAAACGCTGTCGTGTGGATACTGCACCGAGGGACGCGAGCAGGGCGAGGGCTACCGTACCGAACTCATAACGCGCACTCGAAACGGGGTTTACGACGATGAAGAGAGTCACGAGGCTAAATGCGGCCAGCCACCGCAGAGACGAGCCACCTGCGGATGAGCGCTGAGCCGCCCACAGCCGCCAAGCGAGCACGCCCACCAGGAGTGGCATCGTCGATCCTGCCCGGATTAGGACGCTCAACGTTGGATCACCCCACGTGTTGGCAACGTTGAGAGTGTGCGTCTGACGCCCCGAGAAGAACGAAACAATACCTACAGCGACAATGTTCAACCAGGCGACAGTTAGACCTCCGACCATCAGGAGGAGAGCTCGCACCCGATCCGGCTCCTTTGGGCGGAACCTTTTGCCTGTATCCGCGAGCGCCCCCGCGCGAACCCCAAGGTATATCGATACCGCGCCTATAGCTACCGCCACGAATACCGTGAAGTCGAGCTCATGATCCACATCGGGAGTGGTGACTGGATCCTCCCCCACCAACGCTTGAACCATGGGGGCCAGAGCTAGGAATACATACACGAACATCCACAGGGAGAACTCATAGAGGCGCTGCTTGCCGGAGCCAAGTAGCCAACTGATCCGCACACCAGCGAGTACGACCAGGAGTAGAGGTCCCTGCCAGAAGTGTGAATCAGCCCCCGGTCCAGCAAGCAGGAAGAAGACCGGAATTGCACCACAAAGGGTGACCGCAACACTCAATCCCCACGCAGTCGAGGACGTGGGAGGGGTCGACGCGCGAAGCAGGGCCACCGATATGAGCGCCATCGTCGCGACGAGGAGCGAGCCGGTAACCCACATCCCCCAGACAGTCGCGGCAATCCCTCCGGCCCCCGAGAGCATGACCACGAACACAATGGATGCCACTGACGGACGACCGCGCCTGTTCGTTGTGCGTTCCGCAGCCACACCGTCAAACTACAGGTAGCAAGAGGTCCATTGCCTCACTCCCAGGAAGGTTGAGAGGCCTCGGCGAAGTCGTCGCTGGATCCCAGGCTTCCCCCCAGCCTGACGCACACTGGCAAGTCGGCGTTGGCGGGCAGCAAGTTCAGCCGGTTATGGCATCGCGTCGTAAGGCGAACCGCTCAAGGGCGAGCAGGCTGATCGGCAGACTTCCGCCCCGTACTAGTTGTGCCGCAGTCGCACAGGCTTCGAGGGCTCGCACAGCGCGCGACTTCGGTCGGCGGCAGCCGACGCATGCGGCGGATTATGGTGTCTGGCTGACCGTCGATGCCCACCTCGCCCGGGAGTGCGCAGCCAGCTGGGTACGCGGTCTGGTCGGCTTCCTCGCGCCGCTTTACCTCGTGGGTCGCCACACCTAGCCAGAGGGCGAACGGCAGCGAGAAGACCACCCACACCACGATCAACCAGCCCCACCACGCCATCGGATCGCCCTTGACCCTTCTCGGAACACCGGGCGATGAGAATGACCCTCGGGTGAACGGAGGGCAAGGCCCGGCCCTGCGGATGGGTGAACACGGGGGCAGACCTGACCGCCGGTGGTCTTGCGGGAGCGCCGCGTCAGCCGGCGGAGCGGCGGGACGCGCCATCCGCGCTGACGGTCGCCGCGCCGTCGCGCAGCGAGACCAGCCGGGCGAGCAGCGGGAGCAGCGCCTGCGCGATCTCCTCGCCGACCTGCTGGTGGAACTCCAGCGGGCGGCCGATGGGATCGGCGATGTCGTCACGGTCACTGGACGACCGGCGGGAGCGGGCGGCGGCAAGCGCCGTCACCAGCGCACGGCACCGCTCGGCGTGCGTGTCACCAGGCAGCTCGACGTCCGGGTCGACCAGCTCGGCCAGGTCGGCCGCCTCCCGCAGGGTGAAGGTGCGCGACAGCGCCCGGGGCGCCAGCTGGAGGGCGGCCCGGCGGTGGGTGCGGGTCAGGGTGAGCACCAGGTCGGCCCCGGCCGCCATGTCGTCGCGGAGCTGGCGCGCGGTGAACCCGGTGGGGTCACCACCCAGACCCGCCAGCACGAGGGCGCTGTCGGGGTGCACACCGGAGCCGACGACGGCCTGCGTGCCGGCGCTGGCCACGCTGACCGCTGCCGCGCCATCGCCCAGCGCCTCGGTCAGGTAGGCCCGGGCGAGCCGCTCGGCCAGCGCCGAGCGGCAGATGTTCCCGGTGCAGACGAACAGCACGGAGAACACCGCGTCCGAGGGCTGGGCCATGCACCCAGTCTCCCCGCCCGGGTGCAGGCGCCGGGAACCCGGTGGGTCAGTACGCCCCAGCGCCGCGGAACACGGCGCCCACGGTCTTCCACAGGATCATGAAGTCGAAGGCCAGCGACCAGTTCTCCACGTAGCGGACGTCGATGCGCACCGAGTCGTCCCAGGAGAGGTCGGAGCGGCCGCTGACCTGCCAGAGACCGGTGATGCCGGGCTTGACCAGGAAGCGGCGGTGCATGTCGAAGCCGTACCGCTCGACCTCGTGGGGCAGCGGCGGCCGCGGCCCCACGAGGGACATGTCGCCGCGCACCACGTTGATCAGCTGGGGCAGCTCGTCGAGGGAGTAGCGCCGCAGCACCTTGCCGATGCGGGTGACCCGGGGGTCGCCCTTCATCTTGAACAGCACGCCATTGCCGTCACTCTGCGCGGCGAGGTCGGGCACCATCCGGTCGGCGCCGCTGACCATGCTGCGGAACTTCAGCATCCCGAAGGTCTCGCCGTCGCGGCCGACGCGCTCCTGCCGGTAGAAGACGCCACCGCGGCTGGTGAGCCCGACGGCCGCGGCGAGGCCGATCAGGATGGGGAGCATCGCCAACAGGCCGAGGCCCGCCGCAGTGCGGTCGAACGCCTCCTTGGTGATGCGGCGGACGCCGCGCAGCTCGGGGCGCTCCATGTGCAGCAGCGGCAGGCCACAGACCGGCCGGATGCGCACCCGGGGGCCAGCGATCTCCGTGACGGCGGGCGCGAGGAGCAGCTCGGCCTCGGTCTTCTCCAGCTCCCAGCCGAGCCGGCGCAGCGCCGGCCCGTCGAGCTCGGGTGAGGGCAGCACGGCGACGGTGTCGACCTCGTAGGACCGGACGACGTCGAGCACGTCATCGAGGCCGCCGAGCACCGGGAGTCCGTCGAACTGGGCGACCTCCGTGCCCAGCGGGGAGGGGGGCAGGCAGCAGCCGATGACCCGGTAGCCGTGGTACGCCTCGCGGTCAATCTGCTCGTGCAGGGCCAGGACACCGGCCCGGTGACCGACCAGGATCGCGGTCTGCAGGAAGCGGCCGTCCTCACGCAGACGGTGCACCCGGCGGCGCTGCGCGTACCGCTGCGCCAAGGTGAGCACGGTGGCCAACGGCAGGGCGACGACGACGAAGCCGCGGGCCAGTTCCAACCGGAAGGCCCAGGAGACGGCGCCGACTCCGGCAAGCAACGCGACCGCGGAGGCGAACACCCGGCGGAACTCCTCCGCGCCGACCCAGAGGAACCGCTCCTCGTAGGTGCGGGCCACCAGCATCGTGAGCAGCCACGCCGGCGGCAGGAGAACGGCCAGCCACAGTGAGGGGGTCGTCAGGGCTGACCCGCCGGTCTGCGGCCCGAAACGGACCAGGTACCCGACGAGCGCAGCCACGACGGCGACCGTCAGGTCGCCGAAAACAATCCGCCGAACGTAGGTACCCCGCCAGGCCCGCCGAGCAGCCGTGCCCTCACCACGGAGCCGGGATCGCGCCGGAGGGCGCAGCCGAGCTACCGACCTAGGACGCTGGCGAAGCTCTTCGCCGCGCTCCTCGAGAACACTCACCCGACGCACCCCCGTGCCGCCGACCGCAGGCATACCTGACCCGCGGTTTCACTGACTGATGGCGTCGGGAACTCACATGTTCAACCGACCATGCGAACCTATCGAAGACGCACAGCACACGGCAGGCCATCGCAGTGATGGAGACAGCGCGGGGAGTGATGAGCCGAGGTTGGCCTAGCTCACCGTTACGACCGCGAGACGGTTTGTGCTCGCCACGCCGCTTCCGAGCGTCCTACTCGCCAGACGCCCAAACGTGGGCTTGGTCACCCCGCCGATCACCTGTGCTTCGGCCCCGCGTCGGAGTCATAGCCGTAATCGGTCCCGTAGCCATAGGTTGCGCTGATGTCAGCCTTGGGCGGCACGATGTTCAGCACCACTCCCAGGGTGCGAGCACCCACCCGATCCAGAGTGGCCCTGGCCTGCTGCAGCTGCTCTCTACGAGTGCTCCCATATCGGACCGACAGGACGACACCATCCACCATCACGGCGAGTCCACTGCTGTCCGCAACAGGCAGCAACGGCGGTGCATCGATCAGCACGAAGTCGTTGATTTCACGCAGTTGGGCAACGAACTGGGACATCTGACTCGAACTGAGGAGCTCGCTGGGGTTCGGCGGCGTGGGACCAGCAGCGATGACCCTGAGTTTGCCGTCACCGTAGGGCTGGGCCAAGTCATCAACTGCCGCACTCCCTGCAAGGATATTCGTCAAGCCAGCACCACTCACCATTCCCAAGTAGCGAGTGACCCGTGGGCGCCGTAAGTCACCCTCGACTAGGGTCACGCGTCGGCCCGTTTCCGCCAGGGTCAGAGCAAGATTGACGGCGACGGTCGTCTTCCCCTCCGCCGGCACCGCACTCGAGATCATGATGACTTTTGGCGGCTGGTCCACGCTTAGGAACTGCAGATTGTTGCGGAGCTTCCGATAGGCCTCCGCTGTGGCACTCAGGCCAGCCGTGTCGATCGTGTGCCGCTTCTCCAGCCCCTCATCTCGAAAGACCACCCCAATCACAGGAGCGCTGGCCAGGCTCGACGCCTGCTCCGCATCCCTGACCGATCGGTCGAGCCCCGCTCGAGTCACGGCAACCGCCGCGCCCGCAAGCAGTCCGGCTACCGCCCCGAGGGTGGTGTCCCTCCCTGTCTTCGGGGTGCTCGGAGCCGACGGTAGATCTGGAGCGTTTGTCACGGTCACCTTCACAGGGGAGACGCCGCTGGCGTCCGGCGTCTCGAGGTCGGCGACCAGTCGAGGAAACACCCTGCCGACCGACTCGGCGATGCGCTGGGCGTCCTCCGGGGAAGGGTCAGTCACCAGAACATCGATTAGCACCGTGTCGGTCACGGCGTTGGCCGACAGCTGATCGGAAAGCTCGGGGCCAGAGCGGCTGAGATTGAGATCATCGACCACGCGTTCCGCCAAGTTTTCACCCGTCAGCAACTGCGCATAGGAAGTGACGCGGCGCTCGGAGAACTGGCTACCTTGAAAGACGTCCGACGTCGAACCCGATTCCGTGGAGGAGACGAAGAACTGCATGTTAGCCGTGTACTGCGGCGTTCGGAGCGTGTCCATGCCCCAGGCCGCCGCTCCCCCCACGAGCAGACCGATCAGCGGCAGTACCCAAGCGGCTCGCAGCGCCTGAACGACTTGCTTGACATCCACAGTCTTCTCCTGCTGGGCGAGTCGGACACACCATGCGCGACGCTACAGGCGCCAAATGCCCAACCCTAGGCCATGAACTCCCTCGCTAGGCCCAGCTTCGACGCTGGCCCTCACCTTAAAGGGCAACCCCGGTCATCCCGCCTAAGGGAGAGAGGCACCTGGGGCGAGTGACGTGCCACACAGCCTTCGCTGAAGGCGGTGATGACGCTCTACCGTCACCTCGATGCCAGGTCAGCGCTAGCCTGCCACCGGTGCGGCCGAGCCAGCCCCTACCGGTATGCCCCTTCGCTCAGCACGTGGCTCACGGAGAAAACAGGATGCCCCAAACACTATTCCAGCCGAGCTAGAAGGCGAGTTCCGTGCCAGGCACCGTCCGACGATGAAGCTACGCGTACCCCGAAGCACGGTACTGGTAGTCGCCGACCAAGCGGTCAACAGTGCGACGAACTTCGCACTGACGGCCATCATCGCCGCCAACGCAAGCACCATCGAGTTCGGCGCCTTCGCAGTCGTTCAGATCAGCGTTCTGCTGGTGCAGGGCGTCGCCCAGCCAGCTAGTGGCGACATCCTGCTGCGATCACGAGCACAAGCCGTTCCCGCGCTCTTCGTTCCCGGCAGCCGATTGATTTGGCGCATGGCTCTAGTCCTTGCGGCGGGCGGTGCCGCCGCAAGCGCGGTCACCGGCTCGCCAATCGTCGCGATGGGATCCGCAGTAGCGGCGTGCACCGTACTAATCGACTACCATCGCTCGTTCTTCATAGCCGCCCGCCACTTCAAGCGTGCACTGATCATGGACCTTCTCTACGGCGCGAGCCAGACGACTATCGGCCTAGCCCTGGTCCTTGCATCTACCAGCGCCATCACTTCCGAACTGGCCACCGGAGCATGGCTGGCGGCCGGCGTGATCGGATTGCTAGCCGGCAGGGCGTTCGTCAGGGACGTCCGTCGACAGCCCCGCCCTACCGTCACTCCGGGCAAAATCCTTAGCGTCAGGTACGCCGCAGAATCCCTGGCCGTCTCGGGTAGCTCTCAGATTGCTCAACTCGTCGCCGTTCAACTCCTTGGCGTTGGATTCGCGGCGGGACTCCGTGGCGCCTCGTTGGTGCTCGGTCCGATCGCTTTGGCGTTACAGATGAGCAGATTTATACTCATCCCTTCCTTCAGTCGCCTGGCGCCGAGACGGGGACGTCGATTGGCTCAACGAAGCGCTGGCGGCCTGTTCTTCCTAACGTTGCTCATCGGAGTGGCAGTCTACGCAGGATTGCATCACTTTGGTCACGTCCTGCTAGGGGAGTCGGCCGACATTGCGCAACTGTTCTTCCCAATAGTAGCGATGATGTATGCATCCCAAACCGCCTACTCAATCATGTTCTACTTCCACCGCGCTCAGCAGCAGGACACCATCGTGTCATTCGCTCGAGTGCTTCAAGTGGCTATTCTTGTGGTCGGAAGTGTAGCAATGCTCACACTCACTCAAGAGCTGGGATTTCTGATTGTTCTGGCACTTTCTCCAACCGCGGCTGCTGCAGTCATGCTGATCGCCCGGCCCCGTCTCTCGCAGGTGGTGACCCGCCCATGACCCCCCACTTCTGCATACTGGCGCACTCAGATGCCCCGATGCTAGCCCGACTGGCCGACCGACTCAGGCCCTTTCCCACTTCCATTCACATCGACGCTAAAGCGGATATTGAACAGTTCAGGGATCGTCTTCCAGGTGACGCGAGACTCCTGAAGATCCGTCACTCTGTCTCTTGGGGTGGCCGGTCGGTGGTCAGAGCCATGGAGGAGCTGGCGAGTGCCGCAATGCCGAGCATGGAGGACGACGACCACTTGGTCTTCCTTTCCGGCCAGTGTTACCCAGTGCGACCCATCTCGGACTTCGCGACATACCTCTCGAGTCAGGCACGTTCACAGTTCTGCCGGGCGTACCGCTTGCCGCAGAATGGCTGGGAGCGGCGCAGGGTTGCGCGACGCCATTGGTTCGACGCAGGTCAGCCCTGGGCTCGCTTGGGCGTGCCGATGCCAGTGCGCCGCGTGACGCGGAAGGCAGTCTCGCTCATACCCCTGGGACCGAGAGGTTCCCAAGCAGCCGATGTGTTCGTCGGATCGCAGTGGATGGCCCTTACCAAACTGTGCTGGACCGACATCCATCGAGACGGAGCAGCCTCGGACATGCCTCTCTTCCGACAGAGCTTCGCCCCCGATGAGATGGCAATTCAGACGCTCGTACACCAGAACGAACGATGGAGCAAGGCCACCCAGCGTGGCGGGCCGGAATCTTTGCCCGACCCGCCCCCCATCCACCCCGTTCCCTCGTTGGGCAACTTCCACGTCTTGCACCCAAGGATGCGAGACCTCTTTCGGACACCCGACGACTTGCCTCAGCTGGAATCGCATCACCATTTCGTGCGGAAGGTCCACAGCACGTTGAGTCAGCCCCTTTTGGACCACCTCGACCGAAAGGTTGCCCAGTGACCGAGACGTCACCGTCGGCCACGATCGTCGTGGTCAGTTACCACGACGAAGCGCAGGTGGAAGACTTCCTGGCACAGTTGGCTGTCGAAGTGCCCCACTATAGAGTTATAGTTTTCCGGAACGACTGCCCGCCTTCGGCGCTCCCCCTTCGTGTCCCGTCGGACTTACAGGTAACTGAGATGCGAGACCGCCGCAACCTGGGGTTCGGCAGCGCTTTCAACCGGGCAGGATGGGCCGTCGCCACGGAAGTCACTGTTGGGTTGAACTCGGATACCAAGCCAACAGCCGACGTATTAGAAGCCCTGGTACGCGACGCGGCGACACAGCCGGACTCGCTTTTCGCGCCCGTGCTGTTCAATGAGTTCGGCTCTCACGGGCTGCGGCCCTTCTATCGACCAACGACCCTTCTGGCGTCGCGGCTACGCGGCCCTTCGCCCGTCAGACCTGGTGCGAAAGGTTGGGCCGTCGGCGCCTGCTTCGCGATCGCGACGGACAGCTTCCGAAGGCTCGGAGGCTTCGACACCGCGTATAGGCTGTACTTCGAGGACGTCGACTTGTGTTGGAGGGTACAGGAGAACGGTGGACGGGTGCATGTGAATGAGAAGTTGCGCCTGTTCCACGCTCACGGTCGAGCTTCGAAGAGGCTGCTTAGCCGACCGTTCGTCTGGCACGTGAAAGGCGCGTTCATCTTCTTCGCAAAGCATCCTCGGGCACTCTTTGGGATGGAGCCCGCCGCAATGAGTGAGCCGTCATGGCGTTGATCGAGTACGTGCTTCGCCAAGATGCGGACACCAAACCCGGTGGTGATATTGAGCAGGCCAAGAAGTACGCAGAACTAGCGGTGTCCCAAGGACACGTCACGGCGATCAGCGTTGGTCGCCCGCAACGGCCAGACGCGAACATTCGTCACCTGTTCAACGTAGACCGCCCAAGTGAACTGCTTCGCAACCTGAAGGCCTCAGACGGTAAGCCCGTCGTTATCAGCTCCATCCACCACTCCCACCAACACCTGGCCGCCTTCTACCGCAAGCGGCGAGGGCTGCTCGGACATGCCGAGCGCGCGCTCCCCAGGCCTCTCGTCGAGTTCGGCAAGGACGCCCTACGACGCGCCCGCGTCGACCATCGCCTCGATGCTCGCGTGAGCACGCTCCCCTTGAGCAGGAATATCCGCCTCGGCCTTGAACGCGCCACCGCGGTCTTGGTCCTGGCCAGGGGAGAGGCGGGATGGCTGAAGCAGGACTTCGGCTATACCGGTCCATCCATCGTCATCCCGAATGGAAGCGACCTAGAGATCGGCACCACCGCGAGGGTGGGCCAACCAAAGTACGACGTGATAGTTGTCGGTCGAGTCGAAGAGCGAAAGAACCAGCTGGCGGTCGCTAGAGCACTGAGCGGAACAGGGCTGCGGACGATCTTTGTGGGCAGGCCTAATCCGACTTCTCGGTCATATGTTGATGACTTCGCCAGCGTCGTGGCGAACGATTCGGCACTCAGCTGGCTGCCGGGTACCACTCGCGCAGGCGTGGCCGAACTACTCGTGAGCTCACGAGTCAGCGTTTCTGCCAGCTACTTCGAAGTGCTGTCTCTTGGTGACCTTGAGGCTGCTGCCGCTGGCTGCCAAGTGATCGCGAGCGAGGCTGGCAATACCGCTGAATACTTGACGCACGGCGCGCAGTACGTGAGCCCGACGCGGGTCGAGTCCGAGTTGCTCCCACTGATCAGCCGCGCTCTCACCCACGAGCGGTCCGGACACAACCCCAAGCCGTCGCGGGTGCCCTTACCGACCTGGTCACAGGTTGGGGATCGACTTGGAGAGGTCTACTCCAGCGTCCGATGAGCTCGTCGTATCGCGCGACGCCCTTACTTGATGGTCGATGCATGCGCTCCGGATGGCGTCGGTGAGTGTGTCGCTCAATGTGGTCGTCGTGTAGGCATGCCTTGGCTCGCGCTACATACTCGGCTTCCAGCTGGGCGCCAGCGGCGTGTCGCGGGGAGACACGCGGTAGCGGTCTGTGCATGTGCGACTACGCGCCTTACCTTCTTCGTCGTCGGCTGTGGGCCGGCGCGAACAGGGGGAAGCAGCAGGGTGCACGCCGCAGGACAGGGCCCGGAGACCACGGGCCGCCACCGCCGCATCGAGTCGGCTCCTCCGCTCACCGAGACCGGCCGCCACCGCGCCGTCTCCGCTGAGCCGCAGAGGGCCCCGGCCGCTCCCCGCCACCGGTACGCCGTCCCGGATCCGCCCCCTCCCCCGCCGCTGGTCACCGCGCGCACCCCCCGGGTCCCCGCCGCCGAACTGCCGCCACCCCCGCCGCTGCGCACCCCGCAGACCGGCCGCCACGAGGCGTCCCTGCAGCGGCGTTCGGCCGCTCAGCGGCGCCGCCCGGCCAAGTCGCGCACCCGCCCGGCCACCAAGCCCGGCAGCCGGCTCCTCCAGCAGAGCGTCGCCTGCAGCGCCCTCGTACTGATGGCCCTCGCCCCGGTCCTCGCCCGCTCCGGCACCACCCTGGGCCTGCACGACGCCGTCGCCGCCGAGATCGCCGCCAACCCCGACGGCGCCGTCGCCACGCTCGCCGAGCTCGAGCGTGGCAACCAGCTCTCCGGCACCTCCTCGACGGGCATCGGCAGCCCTTACAGCCGCCCGGCCGCCCCCACCGACAGCGACACCGCGGCCGCCGACACCGCGGCCGCGGACACCGCGCCCGGGAAGGCAGAGCCCACCCCGGAGGAACAGGCGCTCGACGCGGCCACCGAGCCCGCCACCTCCGCCGGGAGCGAGACGGCCACCGCGCCGGCCGCCGTCGAGCTCGTGCCGTCCGCGCCCGGCACGACCACCGGCACGGCCACGCCGTCCACCGCGCAGGTCCCGGTCACCGTTCCGCAGACCGTGCCGCAGAAGCCGACCTCACCCACGCCGCCGGGGCAGAGCGCCCCGACGAACACCGGCGGTCAGCCCACCCCGACCGCGCCCACCGACGCCCCGGTCCTGCAGGACCCCACCGCGCCCCCCGTCGAGCTGCCGGCACCGACCACGACCCCGCCCGCCCCGGCGCCCACCGACGAGGCGGCCCAGCCCACCGAGGGGCTGCTCGGCGGGCTCATCGGCGCCGTCGGCGACCTGCTCGGCGGCTGACACCCGCGGTCGGCCGGCCCCCGGGGCACGGAGGGCGGACCGGACCGCGGGCGAGCCGGCGGCGACCGGCCGGCCCCCGTGCCCGGCCGATCGCCTCGGGCACCAGCCAACCCACTGCCCTCGCGCGCCGCGAGCCCAGCGCGGGTGCAGCTCGGCGCAAAGTGGCGCAGTCATCGCAACGGGGCGCAAGTGGCCTGGTCAGGCCGTGTTGCGGCCTTCCAGGCTCGATCCGTCCGGTGGCGAGGTAGCCTCCCTCGTCACCGGAGACGACAGGAACGGGGAAGCATGACGGGCACCGCTGCCGAGGGGGCCCCGGCCGACGGACAGCCGACCGTCGACCCGTTCGTCCGGCAGGTCAACTGGCTGCTGGCCACCACCGGCGGCAAGGACCAGCTGGCCCGCCGCTCCGGCAACCGGGTCAGCCCGCGCACCCTCGACAACTGGACCGCCGGCCGCTACCCGCGGGACCGGGTCAGCGGCGCGGTCCGCGACCTCGACGCCTGGGCGATGGCGCACGTGCCCGGCTATCCGCACGAGGCCGGCGTCCCCCGGCTCGTCGAGTCCTGCGGTCCGCCGCCACCCACGGTGCTCCGCGCGGTCCCCGCGCTCGACGAGTCCGCTGCCACCGCGACCCCCGCGCCGGCCACCGGCGGCGGCCGGCGCTGGCTGCGCTGGGCGGTGCCCCTGGCCGTGCTGCTCGCCGTGGCCACCACCGTCGTCCTGCTGGTGCGCGACCCGGCCCTGCCCACCCGCGGCGACGGCACGATCTGGCCGGAGACCACCGGGAGCCTGGGCGCCAACACCTTCGCCGACCCGGTGAAGATGCAGGACAACTCCCGGCCCATCCCGCCCGACACCACCGTGCAGGTGCGCTGCCGCTTCTACGCGCCGAGCGTCCCGAGCGTCGAGCCCGACGGCTACTGGTACCTCATCGACTCCGGCGACTGGGCCGGCCGCTGGTCGCCGGCCAACTCGTTCATGAACGGCGACTACCCCGGCCGGCAGACGGTCACCAACACCGACATGGTGGTCCCGATCTGCCGCTGAGAGCTCTGGCGGCAGGACGGGGACCCGGAGCCGGGCGCGGGGGAGGCAGCCCGGCCCCGGGTCGATCAGGAGCGGCTCAGCGAGCCGCGGTGCCGGCCAGCGCCGGCTCGGGCACCGGGACGGCGCGGGTCTCGGCCGGGGACGGCGACGCCGCCCGCTCCGACCACGCCGCCCAGGCCCGCCCCGGGGCCTCCAGCAGGTGGTAGCTGAGCCACGCGACCGCGAGGGTCACCACCAGCATCAGCACCGTCGTCACCGGGAAGGCCCAGGCCGAGGAGTCCGGCGGCAGGAAGCCGTAGGCGTCCAGCACCCGCAGCATCGGCTCCTGCCAGATGTAGACCCCGTAGCTCAGCAGCGCGATCCCGCCGGCCAGGCGGCCGGGCATCCGCCCCGACGGCGTCGTCACCGTGGCGAACCCGGTGGCGGTCCGCGTGCGCCGGTCGGTGACCGAGGGCAGCAGGTAGAGGAAGGCGGCCAGCCCCATCGTGCCGTGCGGCCACCAGTCCGGGGTGTTCTCCGGGAAGGTCAGCCCGGTGCCGACCAGCAGCACGACGGCGGTGACGTAGGCGGCCACCACTCCCCAGCGCGGCAGCGCCGGCCGCAGGACCGCCAGCACCGCGAGCACCAGGCCCAGCGCCATCAGGTCCAGCCGGGACAGCGGCCCGAACCAGGTCGACCAGCTGTCGGTGGGCCGCTCCAGCCCGAAGTGCATCACCAGCTTGTAGGCCCAGCTCACCGCGGCCAGCACCGCGGCGACGCCGAGCAGTGCCCGCACCCGCGCGGCCCGGCTGTCCATCCGCCGGCACCAGCGCTGCAGCGGGCCGCCGATCAGCGCCAGCAGGACGTAGAAGTGCATCGACACCGCGATGAACCAGGCCGGCCCCAGCGTCCAGAAGATGTACTCGTCGCTGTAGACCTGCGTGAACGTCAGGTGCAGCACCAGGTCGGCCCAGTGCCCGGGCAGTCGCGGGTTCGACAGCGCCCACACGATCAGCACCGCCACGAAGTAGACCGGCAGCAGGCCCACCGCACGCTTGCGCAGCAGCGTCCGGCCACTGGCCACCGGGCCCTCCCGCAGCGCGCCGCGCACCACGGCGCGGGCGGCCAGGAACATGGTGACCACGAAGAACGCGTCCACCCCGCCGGCGGCCATCAGCACCAGCGCGCGGTGCCAGAAGGCGCCACCGGTCCAGTCGGTCATCCCGGTGTAGGCCGAGTGCTGGTAGGCGTGGAACACCAGGACGGCGAAGGCGCCCACCACGCGCAGGTAGGTGATCGGGGCCAGCATCGCCGACCCCCGCCGTCCGGTCGGCTCGCTCGTCGTCGTGCTCAGGGCCGTGCTCACGCCGCCACCTCCGCGGTCCGCGCGGCCGGGACGACGGTGCCCGTCGTGCGCGGGGTGGTCACCCACCGCCGCTCCCCCAGCCACTCCTTCATCTGCGCCACCCGGGCGACGACGTTCTTCAGCTCCGCGTACCAGAGCAGGCTCATCAGCGCGAAGACCACGTACTGCCGGGCCGGGGCGCGCCGGTCCGCCGGCGTCGTCCGGTAGGCCACCCAGGTCTGGAACGGCCCGGCCAGCGAGGTGAACAGCAGCGCCAGCACCAGCGAGGGCACGTTCAGCGGGATGCCCGGGGTGCCGTCGAACCAGGTCGACCAGACCAGCAGCGGCAGCACCGCCAGGCTCAGCCACGGCGTCACCTCGCGCCAGCCCAGCAGCACCGTCGCGCCGACCCGCTGCCGCAGGGTCAGCCGCGGGCTGCGCACGACCGCGCCCAGCCGGGCCAGCGACACCTGGAACCAGCCCTGCGCCCAGCGCGCCCGCTGCCGCCACCAGCGGGCCACCGTCACCGGCGCCAGCTCGGTGGAGCGCATCTCCGGGTCGTACACCAGCTCGGCGCCGTCCAGCAGCGCCCGCATCGAGACGTCGATGTCCTCGGTGAGCATGTCCGGGCGCAGCCGCAGCCGGCGCAGCAGGTCGGCGCGGAACCAGCCGTTGGAGCCGCCGAAGATGGCGAACCCGTGCAGCCGCGAGCGGCCCAGGTGGCTCACCCCGTAGATGACGTCGAACTCGCGGGCCACCAGCCCGCTCACCGGCGACTCGCCCTCGTTGCGGATCACGCACCGGCCCTGCACCACGTCGGCGCCGCCGGCGATCCAGGCCGCGGCCCGGGCGAAGGAGTCCGGCGCCGGGTGGTGGTCGGCGTCGAAGACACCGATGACGTCGCCGCCGGCCAGGTGCAGCGCGGCGTTGACGTTCTGCGCCTTCGACGCGCTGAACGGCACGTGGACGACGGTCAGCCGCTCGTGGGCGGCCGCCAGGGCGTGCAGCTCCGCCTCGACCGGCAGCGACCGGGGCGTGTTGTAGGCGACGATCACCTCCGCCTCGGCGTAGTCGACGCGCAGGAAGGCGTGCACCGTCTCCACGATGGTGGCCGCCTCGTTGGGCAGGTCGGCCGGGATCACCGCGGTCAGCCGGGGCCGCCGGCCCTCCGGCAGCGGCGGGGGCGTGGCCGCGGGCAGCGCGAGCACGCTCTCCAGCCACAGCGTCGCCGAGGTGATCAGCAGCCCGAGGACGACGACGCGGAAGACCCAGTCCGCCGGCTCGACGCCCAGCGCCAGGGAGGCGGCGACGACGGCCAGCGGCCAGGTGAGCGCGGCCAGGCTGGTCAGCAGCACCTGCCGGCGGGTGCGGTGACCCAGCAGCCGGCGGCCGGTGTCGGCCTGCGGCGGCGCCCACCGCACCGGGACGGCGTCCAGCCGGGCGCGGGCCTGCCCGGCGGCCTCCATCGCCTGCTCCACCAGCTCGGGCACCGGGCGCGGGCCGATCGCCGGCGCAGCGCCCCAGCCGACGGCCGGGGTGATCGACAGGGTGGTGCCGGCGACGCGCACGCCCTCGGCGCGCAGGGTGTCGACCAGCTGCTGCAGGGCCAGCTTCAGCGGGCCCGGCCGGCGGGCGCCGACGGGGGCGAGCACCTGCCCGTCCGCGGTGGTCACCGGGGCGTCCGGGGACGGCAGCGCAGCACGGACGGCGTCGGCGAGCCGCTGGGCGACCTCGCGGACGGCGGCCGGGCCGTGCTCGGCCAGCACCTGCTCGCGCTCGGCGTAGTCGACGGCCACCACGGTGGCCCGCGGACGCAGCGCGGACGGGACCAGGGCGGTCCACGGGGAGGGGCGGCCGGGCAGCCCGTCGAGCCAGACCTGGGCCGGCAGCTCCCGGGCGCCCGACTGGGCCGGGTGGTGGCGCACCCGGGTGCCCGCGGGGATCGACGGCAGGCCGGTCAGGCGCTGCGCCTCCTCCGCGGACCGCGGTGCGGGCAGGGTCGTGGTCACGATGGGTCACCCCGGAAGTCGGTCGAGCTCGGTTGCGCCCGCAACGCTGCGTGATCGGCTTCGTCGCCGTCCGGGTCGTCCGACCCGCGCTCCCTCACTCAACGGGGCCATCCGGAGGGCCCGGTATCGCCTGATCGGTGGGAGATGTGACGCAGTGTCACCCGTTCCGGAGTGACCTCACCCACTCGGTCTACGGAGGGTGATCGGACGCTGCTCGTGTGTGATCGCGACGGTGCGTCACCGGCGCCGGGTTCCCGGGAAACGCCTTCGCCGCCGGGCCTCACCCCCAGGGATGAGGCCGGCGGTTGCAGGGCTCAACGTCCCGCGCCCGCGCGACGACCAGACCGGTATGCCGATCGCCCCCGACCTGGTTGCGCCCGAGAGCCCACGCCTCGACGCAGCCGACGCCGTCACCCTGCTGCCGCCCCGCGCGGTGCTCTTCGACCGCATCACCGAGCGCGCCGTCAGCACCGACCGCGCTCCGGCCACCCTGGTCCTCATCGGGCTGCTGCGCCGCGACAACGGCTGGCCGATGCCCGGCCCCCAGCTCGACCAGGTGGCGGCGATGTTCTCCCGCTCCGTCCGCGGCGACGACTGGCTGGCCCGCTCCGGCCCGACCGAGTTCGCCTTCCTGCTGGGCGGCCTCTCCCCCGACGCGGAGATCGCCGCCCACCGGCTGGTCGACGCCGTCGCCAACGAGGGCATCCCCGGACTCACCGCGGCCGCCGGCATCGCCGGGCTCAGCCCGGAGACCTCCCCCGACGAGGTGCACCGCCGCGCGACCCTGTGCCTCACCGCCGCCCGCAGCGTGGGCGCCGGTCAGGTCATCCGCTACAGCGGCACCCGCCGCTGACCTGACCTCCCCGCCGCCGCGGCGCGGCGAGCACCTGGATCGGCATCGTCGCCGCGCCCCCACGGACACTGCCCCGTGTCGCCGAGTCCCGGCGGCGCGGGGCAGTTCGCGTTCCCGGCGGCGCCGGGCAGCTCAGCGGCGGAAGAGCCGGCCCAGCAGCGACCGGGAGTAGCGGGCGCAGTCGCACAGCGCGCAGTCGGTGCCCCGGCGGTAGTGCTCGTGCGCCACCTTGCCGTGCCCGCAGGCGGCGCAGGTCGTCCCGTCGACCGGCACCCCGTTGGCACGGTCGTCGACCGCCGCCAGCCGGCGGCGGGCCGGGCTCCGGCGCCGGGGAGCGGGCTCAGGGAGAGGTGGCACCGGAACGGCCTCCGGGAGAGGGAGAAGGACGACGGGGAACGCCCCCGCCCCATCCACTGTAGGTCGGCCGACCGGTGCACCGGCCCCCACGCGGTCGGGCACGGCGCGTCGCCGGATCCCCTCCGGGATCACCCGTGAAGCGAACCGCACCGTTCCGGCCCGGACCGTGTCTAGGGTGGCCCATGCCCGCAGGTCGGCCCAGGAGCAGCCAGTCGCTCCGCCGGGTGTTCGCCGGTGCGGTGCTGGCGGGCAGCCAGCTGACCGCGGGCCCCAGCACGGAGCTCCCGGCGTGGGACCTTCCCGGCTGGCAGCTGGTGCTCGCCGAGGACTTCGACTCCCCCGCCGGGCCGGGCCGCTTCGCCGCCACCTATCCCGGCTGGGCCGGCTACGACGGCGCCCGGGACACCTCCCGGGACCTCGGGCGGCCACCGACCTCCCAGGGGCAGTACGACAGCGCCGGCACGACCACGGTGCACGACGGCCTGGTCGACATCCGGCTGCACACCGCCGACGGCACGCCGCGGGTGATGGCCCTGACCCCCACACCGGATGGCCGGTGGTGGGAAGGTGAGCAGTACGGCCGGTACTCCGTGCGATTCCGCACCGACACCGTGCCCGGTTACAAGGTCGCCTGGCTGCTGTGGCCGAGCAGCGACGACTGGACCGAGGGCGAGATCGACTTCCCCGAGGGCGCTCTGGGCGACGAGATCGCCGGGGCGTCGCACTCGACCGCCGGCGACCCCAGCGTCAACGCCTGGACCGTCGAGACCGGGGCCACGATGGACGAGTGGCACGTGGCCACCATCGAGTGGCTGCCCGACCGGCTCACCTTCACCCTCGACGACCGGTCGTGGACCACCACGGAGCCCAGCGCCATCCCGCACCAGCCGATGCGCTGGGTGCTGCAGACCGAGACCGAGCTGACCTCCCGCGCGCCCGACCCGGAGGCGAGCGGCCACGTGTACATCGACTGGGTGGCTGCGTGGAGTCGCCGCTGACCACCCGATCCAGTGACGTTCCGTGATAGAGCGTTCACTTGTGGTTCACATGTGACGAAAGTGACCGGGGTGGCGAGGACCTCCCAATTCTCTCTGTACCTTTTCGGCTACTTCTGGTTACCTCGCCGGCGATGAACAGGAACCGCCTCGCCCGCCGCCGCCTCTTCGCCCTCTTCTTCGCGGCCGTGACGACCCTCTGCGGCGCCGGCTTCTCGCTGCACCAGTCGCCGGACGCCACCACCGAGGCCGCCGGCGCCCGCCCATCGGCCACCGGCACCGCGTCGGCCGACCGGCCCAGCCGACCGGCGTCCCGCGCCGAACGCCCCGCCCCGGCGCCGTCCAGCCAGGTCCCGTCCGCCGTCGTCCCGACGCCGGGCGCCGGTTCCGCCACCACCCCGGCCCCGCCCCAGCCCGAGGCGGTCACCGCCCCCACCCCGGCGGCCACCACGCCGTCGACCGGCACCTCCCCGAAGCCGAAGCCGACCCCGGCACCCGCGCCGGCACCGGCACCGGCACCCGCACCGGCGCCCGCACCCGCGCCAGCCGCCGTCGGCACCGGCGAGGCCCTCCCCACCACCGACCTGCCCGGCTGGGACCTCGTCCTCTCCGAGGGCTTCGACCGCGCCTCGCCGCTGGGCTCCTTCGCCCGCGACTACCGCGGCTGGGCCGGCTACGACGGCGCCCGGGACACCTCGAAGAACGGCCAGTACAACAGCGCCGCCACCACCAGCGTGAGCGGCGGCATCCTGGACAAGCACCTGCACTCCACCGGGTCGGGGGCGCAGGTCATGGCCCTCACCCCGCCCATCGCCAGCCAGACCTACGGCCGCTACGCCGTCCGGTTCCGGATGGACCGGGTCCCCGGGTACAAGGTCGCCTGGCTGCTGTGGCCCGCGAGCGACAACTGGAGCCAGGGCGAGATCGACTTCCCCGAGGGCAGCGTCGGTGGCCAGGCGCACGGCTACTCGCACGACGTGACCGGCAACCCCGCGCGCAACGCCTGGTACATGGACAGCGGCATGTCGATGGACACCTGGCACACCGCGGTCATCGAGTGGACGCCCAACGCCGTCACCTTCGCCATGGACGGCAAGACGTGGACCACCACCGACCGGTCGGCCATCCCCACCGCTCCGATGCGCTGGGTGCTGCAGACCGAGACCGAGCTCTCCGGCGGAGCACCGTCCCGCAGCGCCTCCGGCCACGTCCAGATCGACTGGGTGGCCGCCTGGAAGCGCGGCTGACCTCCCGCCGGTCGCCCGTCAGTCAGCCGACGGGCGACCGGCGTCGGCCAGGCCGTCGAACCACGCGGCCAGGTCACCGGGTTGGAAGCACGAGGCGTCGACGTGCCCGCCCTGGCACGGCACCACGCTGACCTCGGCGACCCCCTCCAGCCGGGCGATCAGCGGGTCGGCGTTCTCCGCCGAGACGACGAAGTCGTCGTCCTCGGCCAGGTAGAAGCGCAGGTTCTCCCCCGCGAAGTCCTCCGCGGGCAGCTCCGCCGGGTTCTCCGGACCGGTCGGCAGCTCACCGCCGTAGGCCGCGCGGACCTGCGGCTCGAACTCGCTGCCCACCGTCACCGCCAGGTTGGTCAGCGGGGAGATCAACGCCATCCCCTGCAGGTCCGGGATCGCGTCGGCGGCCACCAGCTGGAGCCCGGCGACCGCACCCATCGACTCGGCGATGAGGAACGTGCGGGACGTGCCGTACCGGTCGGACAGCTCCTCGGCGAGCTCGACGTAGGACTGCTGCGAGGCATCGTTGCCGAAGGCGTTGCGGTGCGCGTCCCCGGCCGCGACGACGTAGCCCTCGTCGACCAGCCGCTCCACCACCCCCGCCTGGTCGCCGTTGGCCAGCGCGGTGTGGTCGCCGTTGAGCCCGTGCAGGTAGAGCACCAGCCCGCGGGGCGTGCCCGGCGGCACCACCGCGGTGGCCGGCTCACCGTCCACCACGAGGTCGACCACCTCGGGCGCCGGCTCGGACGCAGGTCCGCTCCCGCCGCACCCGGTCAGCCCCCAGCCCAGCAGCAGCCCGCCGCCGATCACCGAGGCCAGCAGGCGCCGGCGCCCACGCGGGCACCCGTCCCCGCGGTTCGTCATCCGACCGGGTGCAACGGCTGCCTGCACACCCGCCCCCTCCGCTAGCTTGATCGACGTGGACGGTCTGACTCGCCGGGTCCTCGTGCGCGGTGGCCGCACGGACGTCACGTGCGCGCCCTCATGAGGATCCTGACGCAGGTCTACACCCTCGAACGCGTCGGCGGCATTGAGATCAACACGCTGGAGGTCACCCGCGAGCTGGCCGCCCGCGGGCACGAGGTGCACGTCGTCCACGGCCCACCGCTGCTCGCCCCCGGCGCGCCCAGCATGCGCGCGGACCTGGAGTCCGCCGGTGTCGCCGTCCACGGCCCCCAGCCCTTCCTGGCGCCGTCGCTGCGCACCGCGCTGCCCGCGGTCCGCGACGCGCTGCCCACCGCGGCCCTCGCCGCCCGGCTGCGGCCCGACGTCGTCTGGCTGCAGCGCTTCGAGCACATCATCTGGGGCCAGGTGGTGGCCCGGCGCTCGGGTGCACCCCTGGTCTGCCACCTGCACCACGCGCTCAACGGCGGGCCGCTGACCACGCTCGCCGGCCGGGGGGTGCAGCGGTTCATCGCCGTCTCGGAGTTCATGCGGCGCCGCTGGGTCGACGGTGGCCTGCCCGCCCGGCGCATCGAGGTGCTGCACAACGCCGTCCCGGCCGCCCGGTACCCGGTGGGCGGCGACGCCGAGCGCAGCCGCGCGCGGCAGTCCCTCGGCCTGCCGGCCGAGGTCCCGATCGCGCTGTTCTACGGGCGGCTCGAGCAGGACAAGGGGCTGCGGCTGGCGCTGGACGCCTGGGACCGGACCGCCGGACGCCGCGGCGCCGCGCACCTGGTGCTCGCCGGTGAGTTCCCCCCGACCGCCGACCCCGCGCTGGCCCCCCGGGTGGCCGACCTGGTCCGGTCCGGCTCGGCCACCCTGCTGCCGCTCCAGCGGGACGTCGCCCCGCTGCTGCACGCCGCGGACCTGGTCCTGTTCCCCAGCCAGCTGCCCGAGTCCTTCGGCCGGGTGGCGCTCGAGGCGCTGATGACCGGCCGGCCGGTCCTCGCCACCGCCGTCGGGGGCGTCCCGGAGATCCTGTCCGGGTCGCTGACCGGGCTGCTGGTGCCGCAGACCGACGTCGCGGCGTTCGCCGACCGGCTCGTCGACCTGCTCGACTGGCGGACCACCGACCCGGGGCTCGGCGGCCGCTGCGCCGCGGACGCGGCGGCGCGCTTCTCCTTCCCCGAGCACGTGGACCGGCTGGAGCAGCTGCTGGACCGCGAGCGGCGCCGGAACCGGTCAGCCCTGCCCGGCTGACCGGCGGTGCCGGCCGGCCGGCCGCGGCGGCCCCGAGTCACCGGCCCTGGCCACCCGCAGCTGGTGCAGGAACCACGGCAGGCAGGCGAGGGCGACGGCGAAGCGGCCCAGGTTCCAGGCGGTGTCCTGCGGCAGCAGGGTCGAGGCCCCGCTCACCGCCAGCGCCGCGAGCGCCGCCAGCTGCAGCCGGACCGGGATGCGCGGCCAGGCCACCCGCCGCGGCAGGGCCACCCGGTGCAGCACCGTCTGCACCGTGAAGGAGGCGATCGTCGCCACCGCCGCACCGGCCAGCCCCCAGACCGGCAGCAGCACCAGGTTCAGCACGACGTTCAGCGCGGCCGCCACCAGCGCGGCCACCGCCAGGCCGCGCGTCGCCTCCAGGGTGATCAGCGCCCGGGCGCTGGCGTTGCCGATCAGCACCGGGAACGCCGCGGCCGCGACCAGGAACGCGACGACCAGCAGCTCGTCGGGCCGGAAGCTCGCCGGCGCGGCGACCGTCAGCGCCAGCGGCGCCCCCAGGGTCAGCCCCAGCAGCGCGGGCAGCATCAGCCGCAGCAGCGCGTCCCGCGACCGGCCGATGAGCGCCCAGCGTTGCACCTCGTCCCGGACGGCGGCGATCTGCGGCGCCCAGGCCATGCTGGCCAGCCCGAGCAGGATGATCGCCACGTTCCCGACGTTGTAGGCGATCTGGTACCGGCCGACCTCGGGTGCGCCCAGCACCCGCTGGACGACCAGCCGGTCTCCGGCGTTGAGCACGTAGACCGCCAGCGAGCTGACCATCAGCGGCAGCCCCAGCCGCAGTGCGCGGCGGGCCAGCCCGGCATCGGCGATCCCCCGCCACCGCGGCCGGACCAGCCAGGCGCCCAGCAGCACGGTGGCCACCAGCGCGCCCAGGTAGCCCACGGCGTAGGTGCCCGCCGTCCGGGAGCCGGTGACCAGCAGCAGGGCCGTGCCCGCCAGCTGGCCGCCGACGCCGTAGAGCACGTTGACCACCGTGAAGGCCCGCAGCCGGTCCTGGCTGAGCAGCAGCACCGACGAGAGCACGACGCCGACCGCGGGCACCGTCCAGCCCAGGGTGAGCAGCACCAGCGACCCGGCGCCGTCGAAGCCCAGCTCACCGCGCCACAGCGGCGCCGTCCCCACCCCGAGCAGGGTGACCAGGGCGGCGACGCCGACCCCGATGGCCACCAGCGCCTGGGCGGGACGGTCGCTGCCGGTCTCCGCCCGCAGCAGGATGACCGCCTGGTCGAAGCCGACCGTGGCCAGCACCACCAGCACCTGGCTGAGGGCCACCGCCGAGGCGAGCCAGCCGAACTCCTCGGCGGGCACCAGGTGGGCGAGGACCGGGTAGACGACGACGGCGCTGATCAGCTGCAGCGCCCAGACGGCCACGTAGAGCAGCCCACGGCCGAACAGCGACTGGCCCTCCGCGGGGGGAGCGCCAGGCGTGGCCCCGGCGGCCGGGGAGGCGCTCGCGGCGTCGTCCGGCTCCCCGGCCGCCCGCCCGCCGTGCTCGTCGACCGCAGCCGCGGTCCGCGGCACGGCACCGCCTGCCTCCACGCGTCCGTCCTCCCCGCACTGTCGTACCGGTCGAGCCCGGTCCCACTGGAGCCGGCACGGCGGCGCTGGGCACCGGCGCGGCGAGACTAGGGGGTCCGGACGCCCCGTGGGGAGCTGCCGGTCGCGGCAAGGCCGATCCCGGCCCGGCCGGTGGTCCGTGCCGCATCCCTCTCCCACGACGCGCGGATGGCCCTTTACAAGCCCTGAGGGCTTCGGTAGGAACGCTACGCACAGTCACCGCACATGGTGCCGTCCCTCCCGCGAGGGGGCGTCCGAACGCTGGTCGCCCGCTCCGTGACCGCGAGTCATCGCGGCCACCGGTGGGTCGGCACGCACGGCCTGCACCACCACGGAACGACTCACTCAACGGGTGCGCGATGACCCGCCGGGCGCTCGATGGTCGCCCTTGCCCGGCGGAGAGCAGAGGCGAAACCGGCCCCGTCCTCGACCGGGGGACTGGTATGCGTCGGCACGATGTCACGTCACTGCGCCATCACTCACAGCGACCGAATCGCGCTGCACCACGCGTGAGCGTGGTCATCCCGACCTACAACGAGGCCAAGAACCTCCCGCACGTCTTCGGCCTGCTGCCCGACGACGTCCACGAGGTCGTCATCGTCGACGGGCACAGCGTCGACGGCACCGTCGAGGTGGCGCAGGCCCTGCGTCCGGACGTGCGGGTGGTCCGGCAGAACCGCCGCGGCAAGGGCAACGCCATGGCCTGCGGCTTCGCCGCCGTCACCGGGGACATCGTGGTGATGCTGGACGCCGACGGCTCCGCCGACCCGCGGGAGATCCCGCTGTTCGTCGACGCCCTGGTGGCCGGCGCCGACTTCGCCAAGGGCACCCGGTTCGCCGGCGGCGGCGGCAGCTGCGACATCACCCGCACCCGGGCCTGGGGCAACCGGTGGCTGAACCGGGCGGCGAACCTCCTGTTCGGCACCCGCTACACCGACCTCTGCTACGGCTACAACGCCTTCTGGACGCACTGCCTGCCGCACCTGGAGCTGGCCGCCGACGGTCCGGTGCACGACGGGAAGCTCTGGGGCGACGGCTTCGAGATCGAGACGATCATCAACACCCGGGTCGCCAAGGCCCGGTTGCGCATCGTCGAGGTCGGCAGCTACGAGTTCGCCCGCATCCACGGCCAGAGCAACCTCAACACCTGGCGGGACGGCATGCGGGTGCTGCGGGCGCTCGTCGTCGAGCGGGTCAACCGCAAGGGCACCCGGGTCGCGGCGCCGTCGCCGGTCACCCGGCCACACCTCGCGCCGGTCGACGTCCCGGCCGAGCCCGAGCGCACCCCGCTCGCGGTGGTCGAGGCCGCCGACGGCCGGACGGCCTGACCGCGACCGGCCAGGTCCGCCGCCGTGGACCCACGACCCTCCGGGTCAGCCGCGCAGGCCCAGCCGCCGCTGGAGCCGGCCGGAGAACCGGGCACACGTGCACAGGCCGCAGTCGGTGCCCCGGCGGTGGTGGCTGTGCGCCTGACGGCCGTGGCCGCACCCGCAGCGGGGGGGGGGGGGGGGGGGGGGGGGGGCGGGGGGGGCGGCGCCCCCCCCCCCCCCCCCCCCCCCCCCCCCCCCCCCCCCCCCCCCCCCCCCCCCCCGGCGCGTCGGCCGTGACCAGCCGCAGGGCCGGGCGGCCGGACGGCGCCGGCAGGTGGGTGCGCCCGGCCGGGCTGCGGCGTCCTCGCTCGATCAGCACGACCCGACGCTAGGGGGCGCGGCCCGCCCGGGCGGCGCGCCCCGCCACGGCGCGCTCCCACCCGTCCCGTGCAGCCCAGCCGCCCCAGCCACCACCGCCCGCGATCCGAGAGGACCCCGGTGACCACCGTGCCGGACACCACCGGAGCCCCGGTGCAGCCCGCTGCCCGCCCGGCCCCGGCGACCACGCTCAGCGTCGTCGTCTGCGCCTACACCCTCGAACGCTGGCCCGACGTCACCGCCGCCGTCGACAGCCTGCGGGGCCAGACCCGCCGTCCGGACCAGCTGATCCTGGTCAGCGACCACAACGACGAGCTGCTCACCCGCGCCCGGGCGGCCTTCGCCGACGTCACCTGCCTGGCGAACACCGGTGCGCAGGGCCTGTCCGGCGCCCGCAACACGGGTGTGCAGGCCGCCACCGGTGACGTCGTCGCCTTCCTCGACGACGACGCGGCCGCCGACCCCGACTGGGCAGCGCAGCTGCTGGACGCCTACCGGGACGACGACGTCATCGGCGTCGGCGGCGCGGTCGTCCCCGCCTGGCAGGCACCCCGGCCGCGCTGGTTCCCGGAGGAGTTCCTCTGGGTGGTGGGCTGCAGCTACGCAGGCCTGCCCGAGGGGCGCAGCCCGATCCGCAACCCGATCGGCGCGAACATGAGCTTCCGTCGCAGCGTGCTCACCACCGCCGGCGGGTTCGACGCGACGATGGGCCGGCTGGGCAAGGACGCGGCGGGGTGCGAGGAGACCGAGTTCTCCATCCGCGCTGCCCGCGTGCACCCGGGGTCGCGGATCGTGCTCGAGCCGGCCTCCCGCTGCCGGCACACCGTCTCCGCCGAGCGGGTCACCCGGGGCTACTTCCGGCGCCGCTGCCGGGCGGAGGGGCGCTCGAAGGCGCTGGTCAGCCGCCTTGCCGGGCCGAGCTCGGCGCTGGAGTCCGAGCGGGCCTACGTGCGGCGGACCCTGCCCCGCGGCGTGCTCCGCGGGCTGAGGGACGTGCTGCGCGGGGACCTAGGCGGGGCCGAGCGGATGTGGATGATCGTCGAGGGCGTCGCGCTGACCGGTGCGGGCTACCTGACCACCCGGCTGCGGCTCGCCCGGCGGACGGCCCCGACCGGCTGAGCACCGCCCCGCGCACCCCGCACCGCACGTCCCGGCCCGGTCCCCGGAGGGACCGGGCCGGCGTGCGTCTCAGGAGGCCCAGGCCTGGATCTCCGCCAGGCCGACGTTCCGGGTCGTCCCGCTCACCGTCGTGATGGTCAGCCGCAGGCTGGTGGTGGCCCGCGCCGGGAACCGGACCGTGGTGGCCCCGCCGGCGTTGTCCAGCACCGGCACGCTCACCGAGGTGCCGTCGGAGAAGGTGAGCTGCGCCGCGGTCACCTGGTCGCTGGGGTTGGGCCGGTCGTGCAGCACCACGCGGCCCAGTGTCACCCGGCTCGACCAGGTCAGCTGGAGCCAGCTGCCGGCGCGACCACCCACGGTGGCCCACTCCACCGTGGGAGCGTCCGGATAGCCCCCGACCACGCCGTCGATCGCCTTCGCGACGGTCTGGCCGTCGTTCGGGTTCTGCGACGACGCGCTGGCCGTCGCCGTCCGGGCCAGGTTCGTGGCCGGGGCGGTGGTGGGCGGCGGCGCCGTCGTGGTGGGCGCCGTCGTGGTCGGGGCCGTCGTGGTGGTCGGGGCCGTCGTGGTGGTCGGGGCCGTCGTGGTGGTCGGGGTGCCGCTGCCCGGGCTCCAGGCCTGCAGCTCGGCCAGGCCGACGTTGCTCGTGCTGCCGCTCACCGTGGTGACGGTCAGCCGCAGGGTCGTCGTCGACCGGGCGGGGAAGGTCAGCGAGACCGCTCCCCCGGCGTCGTCCAGGGCCGGCACGGCCACCGTCGACCCGTCGGAGAAGGTCAGGGTCCCGCCGGTCACCCGGTCGGAGGTGTTGGGCCGGTCGTGCAGCACCACCCGGTCCAGCCGCACCGCCGCCGGCCAGGTCAGCTGCAGCCAGCTGCCCGCCCCGCCGCCCTGGGTGGCCCACTCGACGGTGTGGTCGCCGGGGTAGCCGCCGACCACCCCGTCGATGGCCTTGGCCGCGGTCTGCCCGTCGTTCGGGTTCTGCGACGACGCCGTCGGGGTCGCCGTCCGGGCCTGGTTCACCGGGCTCCCGGTGGGCGGCGGGGTCGTCGTCGTGGGCGGCGTCGTCGTGGGCGGCGTCGTCGTCGGCGGCGTCGTCGTCGGCGGCGTCGTCGTGGGCGGCGTCGTCGTGGGCGTCGTCGTGGGCGGCGGGCCGCTGCCCGGCGTCCACGCCTGCAGCTCGGCCAGGCCGACGTTGCCGGTCGTGGCGCTGACGCTGGTCACCGTCACGCGCAGCACCGAGGTCGTCCGCGGGCTGAAGGAGACGACCACCGCACCGCCGGCGTCGTCCAGCGCCGGCACGGCCACCGTCGACCCGTCGGAGAACGTCAGCGTCGCCCCGGTGACCCGGTCGGAGGTGTTGGGCCGGTCGTGCAGCACGACGGTGCC
Source organism: Modestobacter sp. SYSU DS0290 (assembly GCF_054050955.1). Taxonomy (NCBI): domain Bacteria; kingdom Bacillati; phylum Actinomycetota; class Actinomycetes; order Geodermatophilales; family Geodermatophilaceae; genus Modestobacter; species Modestobacter sp. SYSU DS0290. The sequence continues at coordinate 69,731 of NZ_JBJHAI010000008.1, read as the reverse complement.
CAGCTGGATCGGCTCCAGCCACTCCAGCTGCAGCCAGCTGCCGGCCTGGCCGCCCTGCGTCGCCCACTCCACGGTGGGGTCGCCCGGGTAGCCGCCGACCACACCGTCGACCGCCTTCGCCGCGGTCTGCCCGTCGTTCGGGTTCTGCGAGGAGGCGCTGACCTCCGCGACGAGCGCGGCGTTGCCCGGCTCGACCGGCTCGGGCCCCGCCAGCGCCGTCGACAGGTGCTGCCGCGGCAGCCAGCTGCCCTCCGGCCGCCCGCTGCAGGCGGCCAGGCTCTGGCACATCTGGGGGTCGTAGGGGGCGTAGGCGAGGAAGGCGTCCTGCTTGGCGGTCAGGTCCGCACCGGACACGTTGGCCGGCAGCAGGACGCTCGGATAGCCCAGGTAGCCGGCGATCGGCAGCGAGGGGGCGGCGGCCGCGCGCGCCTCGAACACCATCCGGGCCACGGCGTAGTGGTCGCTGTGGTCGCCGTCGCCGAAGCGGCCACGCTCGTCGTGCGTGCGGATGGTCGCCGCACCCGAGGCGTTGATCAACGCGCCGAACGTCTCCACCAGCCCGGCCCGCGTGTAGTCCTGCACCGGCGCGTCGACGGTGCGCAGCGACGCCACCTGGTTCTGGAACAGCTGCTGCAGGCTCGTGTGGCCGGAGGCGCCCGTGCCGGTGCCGTCGATGTTCCCGTCGGGCAGGCGGAGGTACGCCAGCCGCATCTGCGGCCGGCCGGCCAGCGTGGCCACGGTGATCCCGTGCCCGGCGAGCGTGACCACCGACGTCGACCAGGTGTTGGCGGTGCCGGCCATCCGGGCGTAGGCGGCCTGGACACCCAGCTCCCGCTGCCGGGAGTAGCCGGTGCCGGCGCCGGCGTCCCCGGAGGTGACGTACACGGTGGTGACGCAGGCGGCCGCCCGCACGTCCTGCAGGATCGCCGGGTTCTGGAAGAACAGGTCGTCGTCCGGGTGCGCCACGATGTTGATCGAGCACCCCGGGGCGGCACCGGCCGGGCCGGCCGCCACCCCGACCACCGCGAGCGTGACGGCGACGGACAGCGCGACCAGCGCCCCCGTCGCCCGGAGCAGGACAGCGGGGCGCCCCGGGGAGCGCCGTCGCCGGACTCCCCCGGTCACCTCACGTGACACGGACCCCCGTCGTTCCACGACCACCTCCGGTGCTCATCGGGCCGGCTGCCCCGGTCGCCGGAGAGTAGGGCCGGCGCGGGCCGGCGCGAGACCTGTTATGCACCGCGCGGAAGCCGACAGCGCCCTGACCTGCCACGGGGACGCGTGGCGATCGCTGAGCGTGAGCGCTCAGCCGCCGGACAGCGGGGACTCAGCGACCCGCCGCGGCCACCGACCGCGACGCGGCGCGCACCCGCCGTCGCGCCCGCAGGTACAGCACCGGGCCCGCGGCGAGGCCGAACAGCTCGCGCCGCGCCGCGCCGCGCGGCGCACGGCCGCTGCTGCCCAGGCGCTCGTCGGTCTCGGCCGCGATGCTCCGGCGCCGCCGGAGCCCGGGCAGCACCCGGCGCAGCACCTCCCGGCGCGTGTCCCGCTGCGCCAGACACTTGGTCAGGTAGGCCGACAGGCCGGTGCCGTACCCGTAGAGCTGGCGGAGCAGCGCCTCGTCGTCGGCCCGGTGGTGGTGCCAGACCACGGCAGCCGGCTCGTAGGCGATCGCCCGGCCCGACCGCAGCACCCGGACGAAGACGTCGAGGTCCTCCCCGCCGCGGGTCAGCGTGCCGGCGCCGAGCGCCTCGTCGAAGCCGCCCAGCTCCAGCAGCACCTGCCGGTCGAAGGAGAGGTTCGCGCCGGTGCCGAACAGCCCCGGGGCGTAGGGGTACAGCGGGTCGTCGGGGCGGTCGGCGGTCAGGTCGAACAGCTCGGGGGTGCACCGGGTCGACCACAGCGCGGTGCGCGCGTCGAAGTACTCCTCGGCGGGGGTGTCCACCGCCGCGGTGCACACCAGCCCAGTCACGCAGCCGACCCCGGACCCGCGCCGGAAGCCCCGCAGCACGCCCTGCACCCAGTCGGGGTCGACCGCCACGTCGTCGTCGGTGTAGGCCAGCACCGCCCCGCGAGCCTCGGCCAGCCCGCGGTTGCGCGCCGCCGACAGCCCCGGGCGGGGCTCGACCACGTACCGCACCCGGTCGTCCCGCTCCTGCGCGGCCGCCACCACCGCGCGGGTGCTGTCGTCGGTGGGGGCGTTGTCGACCACCACGATCTCCAGCTGCGGATGGGTCAGCGCCCGCAACCGCTCGAGGCACCCGGCCAGCACCGCGGACCGGTCCCGGGTGCACACGACCACCGAGACCAGCACGTCGGAGGTCACCCGGTTCCGGCACCCCGCCGCGGCCGGGGGCAGCGGCTCGGTGGCCGGCGCACCCACCGCCACCGCCAGCCCCTCGGCCGCCAGGTGCACGGCGATCGCATCGGCGAAGACGGTGCGCGCCCGTTCGCGCAGGACTGCCCCATCGACCCCATCCGGCCCGGCCGGCGCCGTCAGGTAGCCCAGCGGCTCGCCGTGCAGCCGGACGAGGGCCCGGACGAGGCCGTGCCCGGCCAGCGGCACCACGCCGCGCGGCGCGGCCGCGTCGGCCAGCTCGAGCTCGCAGCACCAGGTGCCGGACCCGGACCCGGGACCTGGCAGCGGCCGCAGGGGCACCACCGGAGCGAGCTCCTCGGACGTCACGGTTCCCCCTGTCGATCCCCGCGCACCAGTGCGGCGTGCGGCACGCTACTGGACCTGCGGCCGACGGCGGGCCGCGCCGGCCACCTCGATCAGCCCACGAACAGGGCGAACCGGACCACGGTGGCCGCCAGCGCGGCGGCCACCAGCAGCACGAGCAGCCCCTGGAGCACCCACGCGACGGCCCGCCGCCCCGGCGGCCGTCCCCCGGTCTCCGGCTCGGCACGGTCGAGGACCTCCAGCACGGCGACCAGGACGACGGCCGCACCGATGATGGTCACGCCGAGCCAGCCGGCGAGCGCCTCCTGCACGTCAGCCCCCTTCCGGGGTGGCGGCCAGCACGGTCGCACCCCCGCCTTCGTGGACCACGGTGTACGCGCCGCGGTCGACCAGCTCGTCGGCGATCTCCGTCGTCCACCCGGCCGGCCGGCCCTCGCGCAGCTGCCCGAGCGCGTCCTGGGTCCGGCTGACCACGATGAAGTCCGGCCGCTCGACCAGCGCGCAGCGCAGTGGCGTCATGCCGCAGCCGGCCTCGGACATGTCCAGCGGCACCGACTCCCCGACCCGGTCGGCACCGAGGGCACCGGTGGCCTGCAGCGTGCCGACCACCTGCCCCTCCTGGAGCCGCTCGGCGATCACCCGCGCAGCGGCCAGGTCACCGCTGGTGACCCGCTCGAAGGCGATGTTCACCCCGCGGGTCGCGGTCAGCGCCAGCGCGGCCGCGGTGAGGAACAGCGCCAGCACCCCGACGGCCACCGGACCGCGGTGCCGGGTCAGCCCGCGCAGCGCGAGGGCCGCCAGCGAGGCCAGCAGCGGCGCGGCGAAGACGAACGACCGCAGCACCACCTCCCCGCCGTAGCTGCCGAACAGCACCAGCCCGCCGGCGCAGACGGTGAGGCCGGCCAGCAGCGGCGCCCCCGGGCGGTGGCGGATCGTCCACCAGCCGAGCAGCGCCGTCAGCGCGTACAGCACCGACCAGCCCAGCCGCATGTTCTGCATCGCGTCGTAGACCGGGTCGGAGTCCAACCCCACCCGCGCCGACACCGCGCTGGTGAGGTTGGAGTTCAGCCGCCCCAGGTCACCGAGCACGGTGCTGAGGTGGCCGACCCAGAAGTCGGTCGCCTGGTAGCTGAACCAGCCGAGGAACAGCAGCGACACGAGCAGCCACAGGCGGCGGTACCGGGTGCTGCCGGTGACCACGAAGACCATCAGGGCGAACACCAGGGTGGCCGGGGTGAGCTGGTGGCTGACCACGACGGCCGCCGCGATCAGCAGCAGCGCCCCCTCCCAGGCCAGGGCCTGCCCGGCGGTGACGCCGTCCGGCAGGCCGGGGCGGCGGCGCCACGCGGTGAGCGCTCGGCGGTACCACCGCCCGGTCAGCGGCGTGGTGCCGCCGGAGGTCACCGACCACAGCAGCACCGCCAGGACGACCAGGTAGAGCAGGTAGGCCACCGCCTGGGGGGCGTAGTAGTCCTGCTGGAACCAGTTGGCCGTCAGGTACAGGAAGACCGCCAGCCAGGCGAGCCGCCGGGACCGGGTCACGCACCGGGCCACCACCAGCAGCGGCGCGATGGCGGCGATGTTGAACACGGCCGGGGAGAGGGTGAGGAAGGCGCTGGCGTCGGGCAGGCCGGCCAGCTCCACCAGGTGTGCACCCGAGCCGAAGAAGCCCGGCCAGTAGGCCCGCGCGTCCAGCCCGGCGAAGGTCGCCTGCTGCTCGGTGATGAACCGGATGAACCCGACGTGCAGCCAGCCCACCGACACCCCGGCCCGGCCGTCGCCGACGTTGGTGAAGGCGAAGAGGACGACGGCGAGGACGACGGCGGTGGCCGCCAGCACCGGGCCGTCGAGGACCGGCCGCAGCAGCTGTCGGGCCGCCACCAGCGCCACCAGCACCAGCGCGGCCACGTACGCCCAGCCGACGACCCCGATCACGCCCAGCGCGCCCGCGTCGTCCAGCTCCAGCCAGCGGGTCGCCGTCCACCACAGGCCCAGGGCGGCCAGCAGCGCGACCACGGCCACCGGCCGTTCCCGGTCGGTGGACCGGCCCCCCACGTGCGCCCCGGACGGCCGCCCGGTGCCGGCGGTGCGTGGTGCGGCGCGCGGCGTCCGGCGCAGGGCCACGACGGTGGCAGCCAGCGAGACCGCCGCCGTCCCCGCGGCGAAGCCGACCGGGCTCCACCAGCCGGTGACCACCTGGAGCGTGGCGGTCAGCAGGGTGACCGCCACGCTGAGGGCACCCGCCAGGGAGCCACGCAGCAGCCGGTCGGGCACCCGCAGCAGGACGGCGAGCGGAACCCCGGGCACGGTGAGCACGAAGGCCACGGCCAGCAGGGTGCGCCCCGGGAACGCCAGGTCCGCCGCGGCCACCGCCGGGGTGACGACGGCGATCAGCGCGCCGAGCCACAGCGCGATCCGCTCCCCGCCCGGCCGGGCGCGGTGCCGGGCCGGCGATGGGCTGTCGGCGCCGGCCGGCTCCTGGACCGGTCGCGGCTCGGCCACGTCGGTGCCGGGGGCGGCGGCCCCCGAGTTGGTGCCGCTCACCGGCCCGCCGCCTCGGCGACGAGCGCCCACGGCTCGTGCACCAGGTCGGCGACCGCAGCCGCCACGTCCGCACGCCGGGCCCACCCGGTGCCGAACGACATCGAGGCGTTGAGCGCCTTGCCCCACTCGGTGGTGCAGACGGTGATCCCGGTCTGCGAGCGCGGCGCCGCCGCGGCCACCACGCCGGAGGTGGTGCCCTCGGCCCACGGCAGCCGGCGCAGGTGCCCGAGCGCGCCCAGGTGACTCAGCACGACCGGGCCCAGCGACGCCGGGCGTCCACCGCCGCGGCCCAGGGCGGCCCGGACCGGGGACAGCGCCTCACCGGCCGTCGCTGCCAGCAGCGACACCAGCGGGAGCCCGAGCGCGACGTCGGAGGCCATCTGAGCCGCGGTGCGGTGCGGGTCGCGGCAGCTGGGGTCGGTCAGCCGCAGCGCACCCACGAAGTTGCCCTCCACCGCCGCCGTGCGCGGCAGGTAGCGGCGGCAGTCGTACATCACGACCGTGTCGGTCTCCGGCGAGACGACGCCGTGGCGCTCCAGCGCCCGGCGGGCGGCCGTCAGCACCAGCACCGCCGTCGACACCCCGGGGGCGTGCTCCTGGCCCCACTCCCGCAGGGCCGCGACTGTGCCGGGCACCCCGGGCTGGACCACCAGCGTCACCTCGGAGTCGCCATCGGCGCGCGGGGCCGGGCCGCCGTCGGCCGGGACGCTGCCGCCGGTCGCGCGCTGCAGCGCCGCGCGCAGCGTCGCCAGCTTCGGCTCGCGCGCCAGCCCCCAGGCCGAGTTCAGCAACGGTCGGCGCACGGACTCGGCGGTCGGCAGCAGTTCGTCGGGCACCCCGTCGCCGGCGGCCGCACGCACGAGCGCGCCGACGACGTTGCGCAGCCCGTAGCTGCCGTCGGCGAGGACGTGGTCGATCCACCAGGCCTGCCGCCCGCCGACGACCGTCACGGTCAGCGGGAGGTCGTCGGCGGGCCGGCGGAGCAGCTCCTGCACCAGCGACTCGTCGGACTCCGCAGCCGCCTCGGGGCGGTCGACGACGAGCCGGGCGAGCCAGGCGTCCAGCTCGGAGTCGGGCACCGGGACCCACCGCGGGGGTTCCCCGGCGAGCCGGCTGACCACCCGGGAGGACGGGTCGGCGGCGTGCAGCCGGCGCAGCGCCGCCCGGATCGAGTCCGCGCCCACCGCCGGGTCCAGCCCGGACAGCACGGTGACCGTCTGGATCCCCCGCCAGAGACGATCGCGCAGCTCCACCCGTCGAGGTGGGGACACCACGCTCCCGGACCGCTCCACCGTCCTCCGATCCCCCGCACTCGTCGGCGACAGCACCGGGTGCTCGATCGTCGGCCGAACGGGCGAGGTGTGTCGAGCGACACCCTAACCACGCGGAGCGGCGGAACGGGGTGGTTCCGGCACCGGTCCTCCGCTCAGGTGAACGACGCGGTGCGGACCGGCGCCGCCGGCCCGCACCGGTTCACCGGACGACGGCGCGCGCCTCGTCCCCGGCGACGGCCTCCCCGGCCTTGCGCGCCTCGAGCCGCTCGCGCTGCGGGATGACGGTGTACTTCGGGTCCTTGGCGCTGGCCATGCCGGCCTCGAAGACGCCCATCCGGGTGAACAGCGAGCCGGCGGCCAGCAGCACGCCGCCGGCCACGGCACCGGCGCGGGTGCGGCCGAGCAGCGCGGTGATCCCGGCGCCGCTGACGGTGGCCGCCTTCGCCGCGCGCATCAGCTTCCCGGCCTTGCCCAGGTGGTAGGGCTCGCTGACCAGCCCGTGGCCGTTCTCCACCTTGTGCATCGCGGCGAGCTCGATGCCCACCCCGGCCAGCGCCACCTTGCGCGCAGGGCCAGCCTCGGCGACCGGGGAGAGCGCCATCGTGACGCCACCGCCGGCGGCCATCGCCGACCCGGCGAAGACGAACGGCAGCTCGTCGTAGGCGGCGTGCCAGCTGGGCACGGCGGTGTTGGCGATCAGCACCGCGGTGTAGGTGGCCATCGGCCCACCGAAGGCTGCCGCGCCGACCGCGGAGGTCTTGCGCAGCGCCGGGAACGCCCCGGCCAGCTTCGGCAGGAACGGCAGCACCTTCGACGCCGCCCCGGCCACCGGCTTGAGCTCCAGCAGCCGGAGGGCGGCCGCGGCGGAGGTGAGCGCGCTGAACGGGGAGAGGATGTAGGACCCGACCGACAGCGGCGACGTCGGCTTGATCACCCGCAGCATGTGCAGGAACCGCTCCGGCCGGCCCAGGTCGTCGATGAGCAGCACGACCGAGGCGAGAGCCCCGACGCCGGCGGTGTACTCGGCGTTGCGTGCCAGCTTCGGCCGCCCGGTGAACTCGGCCAGCGCGGCGATCACCGACGACGTCCCGGCGGCGCCACCCAGGAAGAAGTAGAGCGGGACCTCGGGGTTCTTCCAGGTGGGCGACTTGATGATCTGCCGGCCGTAGTAGGAGCTGAACTCCGCCTCCGGCACCATGGCCGCTTCGCGGTTGCCCCCGCCCCAGCCGCCACCTCCACCGCGGCGACGCTTCCGCCGCGGCCGGGTGAGGTCCTCGCCGCCGGCCCGGTGCCAGCCGGCGCCCGGGGTCATCGGAGCCTCGCCGGCGGGCTCGTTGCTGCCCGCGGCCTTGCCCACCGTCGGCTCGCCCACCGTCGCGTCGTCCGTCGGCTCGCCGGCCATCAGCGCTTCCGTCCCAGGAAGGCCGACGCCACGACGCCCACGATCATCGCCGCGCCGGTCGCGGCCGCCTTCCACATGGCCGGCAGGTCGCGGGTGGTGACGATCGGGTCCGGCGGGAAGCCGTAGACCTCGGGCTCGTCCAGCAGCAGGAAGAACGCGCCGTTGCCACCGACGCCGTCGTTCTCGTCCCGGCCGTAGAGCCGGGCGGTCTCCACGCCCTGCCCCTTGAGGGTGGCCAGCCGGGCGTCGGCCCGGGCCTGCAGCTCGTCGAGGTCACCGAACTGGATCGACTCGGTCGGGCAGGCGGTGGCACACGCCGGCATCAGCCCGTCGGTGAGCCGGTCGTAGCACATCGTGCACTTGAAGACCCGGCCGTCGTCCTCGCGCTTGTCGATGACGCCGTAGGGGCAGGCCGGGATGCAGTAGCCGCAGCCGTTGCAGATGTCGCCCTGCACCACGACGGTGCCGAACTCGGAGCGGAACAGCGCACCGGTCGGGCAGACGTCCAGGCAGCCGGCGTGGGTGCAGTGCTTGCAGACGTCGGAGGACATCAGCCAGCGGATCTGCTTGTCGCCGCCGCTCTGCGCGGTCTGCGGGTCGAACTCGCTGAGCGCCTCGGCGTTGAGCACGCTGGTCTGCGCGGTCAGCAGGCTGTCGGCCTGGCCCGCGCTGATCGGGTCGGTCACCTGCCCGCGGTCGGTGCGGTCGTCGCCGGGGCGCCCGAAGGTCGGCATCGGCAGGTCGACGGCGCGGCTCTGCTCGATGAACGCCACGTGCCGCCAGGAGTTGGCGCCCAGCATGCCGGTGTTGTCGTAGGACATCCCCGACAGGCCCATGGCGTCCCGGTTGCCGTGCGAGTCGTCCATCGGGAGCGTGTTCCACTCCTTGCAGGCCACCTCGCAGGCCTTGCAGCCGATGCACACCGACGTGTCGGTGAAGAAGCCCACCCGGCGCGGGTGGTCCTCCGCGTAGCCGGCCTCCCCCGTGACGTCGGGCAGCGGCCCGTAGAGCCGGTTCTGGGTGTCCCGGCCGGTGAAGGCCGGGCTCGCCGAGCTGACCGTGGTCATCGTTCCCCGCTCTCCGCCGCTCACGCGCCGGTCTCCGTCATCGCACTGGGGTCCTCGTCCGGCGCCCGGCCGTTGATCCCGACCCGCCCGGACTCCACCCCGGCCCGCTGCCGGTAGCCCTCGACGAAGTCCAGGAGCGCGGGGCCCCGCGGACGCCGTCCCGGGATGATGTCGGCGGTGCTGACCTTGTCCTCCTGGATGTGCGTGTTCGCGTCGAGCACGATGCCCAGCAGGTCGTTGGCGCTGTCACCGGTCGACAGCCCGGCGTAGGACCAGTGGTAGGGCATGCCGATCTGGTGCACGACCTGGCCGTCGCGCAGCTTGATCGGCCGGATCCGCTCGGTCACCAGCACCTTGGCCTCGATCGCCGAGCGGGCGCTGACCAGGGTGGCGAACTCGCCGTTGGTCAGCCCGCGCAGCTCCGCCAGCTCCGGGCTCACCTCGACGAAGAACTCCGGCTGGAGCTCCGAGAGGTAGGGCAGCGTGCGGCTCATCCCGCCGGCGGTGTGGTGCTCGGTGAGCCGGTAGGTGGTCACCTGGAACGGGAAGACGTCGCTGAGCGAGGGGTTCTCCCGGTTCCACGGCCCGGCGATGCGCTCGATCGTCGGGTTGGACTGCGTCCCGTAGAGCGCGTTCGACACGACCGACTCGGCCGGCTCGTAGTGCGTCGGCATCGGGCCGTCGGTCAGCCCGGCCGGTGCGTAGAGCCAGGCCTTCCCGTCGCCCTGCATGATGAACGGGTCGACGCCGGAGATGGCGTCCTGCGCCTTGGCTCCCTCCGGCGGCTCGTAGTCCGGCCGCTTGGTGGCCTCGAAGTCCGGGGTGTCGACGCCGGTCCAGCGACCGGACTCCTCGTCCCACCACACGTACTTCTTGCGCTCGCTCCACGGGTTGCCCTCGGGGTCGGCCGAGGCGCGGTTGTAGAGCATCCGTCGGTTGGCCGGCCAGGCCCAGCCCCACTCGGAGGCGACCGGGCCCTGCTCCCGGTGCGGCTTGCGCCGGGCGGCCTGGTTCACCTCGTCGGCGTAGACACCGGTGTAGATCCAGCAGCCGCCACTGGTCGAGCCGTCGGCCTTCATCTCGGTGTAGGAGGACAGCGCGCGGCCGTCCGGGCCGACGCCGTTGATCTCCCGCAGCACGGCCGCGGCGTCCGGCTCGATCGTGTCCCCGTGGGTCGGGTAGTCCCAGGTCAGGTTCAGCAGCGCCTGGTCCCGGGGGTCGGTCGACCCGGCCACCCGCTCCCGGACGAGCCGGCCCAGGTGGTAGAAGAACCACAGGTCACTGCGGGCGTCGACCGGCGGCTCGACCGCCTTGTGGCGCCACTGCAGCAGCCGCTGCGTCTGGGTGAAGGTGCCTTCCTTCTCCACGTGGGTGGCGGCCGGCATGAAGAAGACCTCGGTGCCGATCGTCTCCGGGGCCATCTCCCCCGACTCGATCTCCGGGCCTTCCTTCCAGAAGGTCGCCGACTCGATCATCTGCAGGTCACGGACGACCAGCCAGTCGAGGTTGGCCAGCCCGAACCGGTTCATCTTGCCGTTCGGGTGCCCGACCGACGGGTTCTCCCCGACCAGGAAGTAGCCGGAGACCTTGCCGGCGATCATGTCGGCGATCGTCCGGTACGAGCTGTGGTCGCCGTTGATCCGCGGCAGCCAGTCGAACCCGAAGTCGTTCTCCGGCTGCGCCGCGTCACCGAACCAGGCCTTGAGCAGGCTGGTCATGTAGGCGTCCATGTTGCCCCAGAAGCCGGCCTTGCCCGCGCTCTGGGCGACGTAGTCGGCCAGCGACCCGTGCTGGACGGCGTGCGGCATCGGGAGGTAGCCCGGCAGCAGGTTGAACAACGTCGGGACGTCGGTCGAGCCCTGGATGCTGGCGTGCCCGCGCAGCGCCATGATCCCGCCACCGGGGCGGCCCATGTTGCCCAGCAGCGTCTGCAGGATCGACGCCGTCCGGATGTACTGCGCACCGACGCTGTGCTGCGTCCAGCCCACCGAGTACACCCACGCCGTGGTGCGCTCCCGGTTGCTGTTGGCGGTGATCCACTTCGCCACCTGGAGGAAGACGTCGGGCTGGATGCCGGTGACGTCAGCGACCATCTCGGGGGTGTAGCGGGCGAAGTGCCGCTTGAGCACCTGGAACACCGTGCGGGGGTGCTGCAGGGTCTCGTCGCGCACCGGCTTGCCCGGGATCGTCGGCCCACCGCTGCCGGCTGCCTGGCCCCGGTCGGAGGCCTTCACCGACGGGTCGTCGTCCGTGGCGTCCTGCTCCTGCGCCCGCTGCGGGTCGTCGGCGGTGCCGGTGTCCTCGTCGCCCGAGCCGCTGGAGTGCCCCGGCTGACCGGGCACGCGCTGACCCGCTGCGGCGACCACACCGGTGTTCTCGTACTGCCAGCTCGACTCGTCGTACTGACCGGTCTCGGGGTCGAAGCCGGAGAACAGGCCGTCGAGGTCCTCGGTGTCCACGAAGTCCTCGCTGACCAGGGCGGCCGCGTTCGTGTAGGCGACCACGTACTCCTTGAAGTACAGGTCGTTGTCGAGCACGTACTTGATCAGCCCGCCGAGGAAGGCGATGTCGGTGCCCATCCGGATGGGCACGTGCAGGTCGGCGATCGCACTGGTGCGGGTGAACCGCGGGTCGACGTGGATGACCTTCGCGCCCCGGGCCTTCGCCTCGGTCACCCACTGGAACCCGACCGGGTGGCACTCGGCCATGTTCGAACCCTCGATGACGATGCAGTCGGAGTTCGCCAGGTCTTCCAGGAAGTTGGTCGCGCCACCACGGCCGAACGAGGTCCCCAGACCGGGGACCGTCGACGAGTGCTATATGCGGGCCTGGTTCTCGATCTGCACGGCGCCCAGGGCGCTGTACAGCTTCTTCATCAGGTAGTTCTCTTCGTTGTCCAGCGTCGCCCCGCCGAGGCTGGCGATGCCCATCGTCCGGTTGACCCGGTGGCCGGCGTCGTCGTCCTGCCAGCCCTTGTCGCGGGCGGCGAGGACCCGGTCGGCGATCATCTCCATCGCCGTGTCCAGGTCGAGGTCCTCCCAGTCCGTCGCGTACGGACGGCGGTACTTGACCGTCGTGACGCGGGAGGGGCTGGTCACCAGCTGCTTGCTGGCGCTGCCCTTGGGGCACAGCCGGCCGCGGCTGATCGGGGAGTCCGGGTCGCCCTCGATCTGGACGATCTGCTCGTCCTTCACGAACACCCGCTGCGCGCAGCCCACGGCGCAGTAGGGGCAGACGGACTTCACGACCCGGTCGGCGGTGGCGGTGCGGCTGACCACCTGCTCGGTGGCCTTGCTGCGCGCGGCCGTGCCACGGCCCAGCGGGTCAGGACCTGTCAGCTGCCGGAACACCGGCCACGCATCGAGCCACGTCTTCACGTGGCTGAGCTTGCCACCTGATCGGGGACCGCGCGCGTCCGGCTCCCCCCGGCGGGTCGGGTCGACACGAGACCGTCATGAGCCCCCCGGGGGCCGAGGCGCGGATGCGGGCCGACCCGCGCCCGAGGGGGTCCAGCCGGACGGCGGCCGCCGGACACCGGTCAGGCGCCGTCCGTGCGCGCCGTTGAGGTCCACCGGGTGGTCGACCCCTACGGTGGCCGTCGGAGTGGACGACTGCTGCTGGTGAGACGGAGGTCCGCACGATGGAGCCGGTGGTCTACCTGCTGTTGCTATCGGGAGTCGTGACCCTGGCGATCAGGTACCGCGACCCCGAGCACCGAGCTGCCGCGGCGGCCCCCTTCCGCAGCAGGACCGCCCTCGCGGTCGGCGGCAGCCTGGTGGTCGTGCTGGCCGGGATCTCGGTCATCAACGGTGAGCGCGACGTCGTGGCCTACCTCCCGCTCCTGGCCCTGGGCGCACTGGTGGCAGCTCTCGTCGGCCGCGCGGCCAACCGGAGGTCCGCCGGCGGCTGACCTCCGGCACATCCCACGCTCTTCGGTCACCTCCCTCGCGCTGCAGGACGGGGGAAGCGACCGGAACGCGTGGCAAGCGGGCCGGGTGGCGGGAGCAGGGACGCCGACGACGGCGCCGCGTCAGCCCTCGCCGCGGTAGCGGGCCGCCCGGCGGGCCGCGGCCTCCCGCTTGCGCACCGACTCGGCCACCAGCCGTTCCCGCGCCGCCCGGTCGTGCGCGGCCGCGGCGGTGCCGGCGGGCCAGCCGGCCCGCACCAGCCGGTGCTCGGTGGTCTCGGTCATGTAGGCCAGCGAGAAGATCAACCCCATCGCCACCCCACCCAGGGCGGCCATGCCGCGGATCCAGAACGGGCCGGGCACCAGCAGGAGCACCAGGGTGACCGGGACGGCGAGCTGCACCAGCGACCGCGCGACGTGGCGCCAGGCCCAGGTGCGCGTGGTGGTGTCGTGCAGCACCCAGGGGCCGTACTCGGCGGGCAGCCGACCGCCGAAGGCGTACACCAGCCACCGCAGCGGCCCGGGGCGCACCACCCGGTCGCCGTCCGGTCGGTCCGCAGGCTGCACGCCTCGTTCGTACCACTCCCCCCGAGGGGTGAGCCGACGGGCGGCAGCGGTGGAGCAGTTCCTGCGCGGTCCCGAACACGGGGAGGTGACCACAGGAGTCCTCGCCGCCCCGGCGCGGGCCGTGACCGCCCCGACCCGGCGTGCCACGGCCGCACCGCGGCTCGGCCGCGCGCTGCTGCTGGCGCTCGCCGCCGGCCTGGTGACGGCGGCGGCCGGCCCGGTGCTCGGCCCGATGGCCCCGGTCGCGCTCAACTTCGCGGTGATCATCGGCGCCACCGTGCTGCTGGCCCGCGGGGCCGCGCACAGCGCCCACCCGGCCGCCTGGCGCTGGTACGCCCTCTCGGTGGGCCTCGGCGGCGGCGGTGCGGCCCTGGCCGGGATGCTGGTGCCCTGGGGCCAGACCGCGCTGGGCAGCGTCCCCGGTCAGCTGCTGGTCGTGGCGGCGATCACCCGGCTGATCGACCTGCGCCGGCTGCGGGTGCACCGCGCCCAGCTGCTCACCTCGCTCGTGCTCTTCGTCATCGCCGACCTGCTGACGGTGCACACCATCTACCGGCTGACCATCGCCGACAGCGGCCTGCTGTCCCAGCCCGCGACGATCGCCATGTTCGCGCTGCTGTTCGCCATCGCCATCGGCACCGGCTGCTCACTGCTGCTGGTCGCGGCCAGCCCGCCGGCCGCACGGCGGGTGGGCCTGCTGGTGTTCGCGGCGCAGTGCTGCGCATCGGTGGCCTCCGGCTTCGCCTCCGTCACGTCGGGCCCCGGGCCGGTGCAGTACCTCGCCTGCTCCCTCAGCGTGCTCGGGCTGTGCCTGGTCGGCATCGCCGTGCGCACCGACCGCGCCGCGCCCGCCCACTGCGGGGCCCCGCACAGCAGCTCGGCGCTGGGCGCCCTGCTGCCGCACGCCACGGCCGTGGTCGGCGGCGGCCTGCTGCTGGTCAGCGTGCCCGTCACCGGGAACCTGACGATCACCGGCACCACCCTGGCGCTGGTCGGCCTGGGGGTGCTGATGGTCCACCAGACAGTGACCTGGCGGGCGCAGCGGCAGCTCACCGCCGACCTCACCCGTTCCGAGGCGTACTTCCGCACGCTGGTGCGGGGCAGCGCCGACCCGATCGTGATCCTGGACGACGAGCTGCGGGTGCGGTGGGTCTCCCCCTCGATCACCGAGCTGCTCGGGCTGGACCCGCAGCGCACCGTCGGGCTGGCCATCGCCGACGCCGTCCACCCCGACGACGCACCCGGGCTGATCGCCGCGCTCGCGGCCCCGCAGCCCGACGGCACGGACACCAAGACCCGCACCGCGCGCATCCAGCACCTGGACGGCCGCTGGCGGCTGATCCGGGCCCAGGTGCGCGACCTGCGCGGCGACCCCGACGTCGGCGCGCTGGTGCTGTACTGCCGGGACGTCAGCGCCACCGCCCCGCGTCCGGCCGACCTCGACCTCACCGCGCTCAGCACCACCGACCCGGCCACCGGCCTGCCCAGCCGCTCCGCGCTCACCCAGCGGCTGTCCGCCACGCTCCGCGACACCTCGACGGCGGCCGCCGCCCTGGTGGTCCTCGGCGTCGACGGGCTGCCCCAGGACGGCGACCAGACGGTGCTGCGCGAGCTGACCACCCGGTTCAGCCGCGTCCTGCGGGGTGACGACTGGCTGGCCCGCGCGGGCGTCGACGAGTTCGCCGTGCTGGTACGCGGCACCATCGCCGACGCCGAGACGGTGGCCGGCCGGCTGGTCGCCGCCGTGGAGCCCGTGCTCACCGGCACCGGCACCGTGCGGCTCACCGCTGCCGCCGGCGTGACGTGGCTGCCCGCCGACGCCGACGCCGGAGAGGCCCTGCGCCGGGCCGACCTGGCGCTGCGCAGCGCCCGCGCAGCCGGCCCCGGCCGGGTGCGCCGGCACTCCGACGCGCTGCGGATGAACCAGGACCGCGAGGAGGCGCTGCGCGCCGACCTGGCGCAGGCGCTCGCCGGCCACGAGCTGCACCTGGTCTACCAGCCGGTCGTCGACCTGGCGCTGCACCGGACGACGTCGGTCGAGGCGCTGCTGCGCTGGCGCCACCCGGTCTACGGCGAGGTGTCCCCCGCGGAGTTCGTGCCGCTGGCCGAGGAGTCGGCGCTGATCAGCGAGCTGGGCCGCTGGGTGCTGCACCGGGCCACGGCGACCGTCGCCGGGCTGCCGCACGCCGACCTCGCGGTCGCCGTCAACATCTCCGCCCGGCACCTGCGCACCGGCGAGCTGGTGGACGACGTGCTGGCCGCGCTGGAGGACAGCGGGCTCGCGCCGTCGCGCCTGCTGCTGGAGATCACCGAGTCGGTGCTGCTCGACGACGACCACGTCGTCGCCGACCTGCAGTTGCTGCGCCGCCTGGGCGTGCGGATCGCGGTCGACGACTTCGGCACCGGCTGGTCGTCGCTGGCCTACCTGGTGGGCCTGCCGATCGACGTGCTGAAGATGGACCGGCAGTTCCTCGCCGACGTCGAGCGGGACCCGCAGCGCCGGGCGCTGTGCGCGTCGGTGCTGCACCTGGGCAGCAGCCTGGGCCTGGCCGTCGTCGTCGAGGGTGTGGAGACGGCGACCGAGCTGCAGCTGCTGCGCGACATGGGGCACCGCTTCATCCAGGGCTACCTGCTGGCCCGCCCACTGCAGCCCGACGCGCTGACCGGGGAGCTGCCCGACGGCACCGCGGAGGCGACCGCCACCGTCGGCCCGGCGGCCCACCCGGCCCCTGAGGTGGCGGGGTGACCGGGCACCGCCGGCCGCAGCTGCTGCTGCCGGTGCTGCTGGCGCTGGCCGGCGTGGCCGTCACGGTGCCCGTCAGCCCCGCCGGCGCGCTGCCCCAGTGGGACGACGGGGTGCTGGCGGTCTTCGGCTGCTGGAGCGCCTGGCAGTGCCACCGGCTCACCCGGGGGACGGACCGCCGGGAACGGCTGCCCTGGCAGGTCCTGGGCACCAGTGCACTGCTGTACTCCGTGGCCAGCCTGCTGGCCAGCGCCGGCAACGGCAGCTCGGTGGACGGCCTCCGGACGGCCGACGCGTTCATGCTCCTCGCCGCGCTCGGGCCGGTCGTCACCGCCGCGCTGATCGGCGGCCGGGTGCGGGGCACCCGGTGGCCGATCCTGGTGATCGACGGGCTGCTGGTGACCGTCGCCCTGGTGATCGTCGCCGACGTGCTGGTCCTCTCCACCGCACTGGCCCCCGGCGCCAGCCCGTCCGCGCTCGCGCCGGTGGTGCTGGCCTACGGCCTCTACCCCGCCGTCGCGATCGGCGCGGTCGGTGCGCTGTGCACGGTCTCCTCGGCCGCGGTGCACCGGTCGGCGAGCGCGATGATCCTGATGACCGCGCTGCTCGGGCTGGCGTCCGGGCTCATCGCGGCACAGACCGTCTCCCCGGTCGAGCCGCTGGCCGCGGCCTCCGACGTCGCGGTGGTGCTCGCCATGGCCACCGGCCTGCACACGGTCGCGCTCGCCCCGACCGAGCGGCCGGACCCCGGGGCCGCGCCCCGGGTCAACGCGGCCGGGGTGGTGGTCGTCGTCGTGGCGCTGGTCGGCGTGCCGGTCACCCTGGTGCTGGCGCTGATCCTGGACCTGCCGATCGGCGCCGGGGAGATCGCCTGCACCGCCGCGCTGATCACGCTCCTGCTGCTGCGCACCGCCGTCCGCATCCGGGACACCGGCCGGATGACCGCCGACCTGGTGCGCAGCGAGGAGGACTTCCGCGGGCTGGTGGAGGCCAGCTCCGACGGCGTGGCGATCGTCGGCGCCGACCTCCGCCTGGAGTTCACCTCCCCGGCCGCCCGCACCCTGCTGGGGCTCTCCGACGCCGCGCCGAACCCGCTGCTGCTGGACCTGCTGCACGAGGAGGACCGGGCCCGGGTGGCGCGCGACCTGACCGCCGTCGTCGGGGAGGGCGCCCCGGCCCTGCACCTGCGGGTGCTGCCGGCCGGCGGCGAACCGCGCGACCTGGAGGTCACCCACCACGAGCGGCCCGGGAGCGGCCGGCGGGTGCTGCACCTGCGCGACGTGACCACCCGCCGGCGCCGCGAGCGCGAGCTGGAGCGGATGGCGTTCACCGACCACCTGACCCGGCTGCGCAACCGGGCGATGCTGTTCCAGGAGATGGCGGTCCCGGCCGCCGGGGACCGGTCGCTGCTGGTGCTGGACCTGGACGGCTTCAAGGCCGTCAACGACTCCGCCGGCCACGAGGCCGGTGACCTGCTGCTGGTCGAGGTGGCCCGCCGTCTGGAGGGCCTGGTGCGCGCCGAGGACCTGGTCGCCCGGCTCGGCGGTGACGAGTTCGCCGTGCTGCTGGCCGGCGCCGAGGACGCCGCCACCGAGGCCGCCCAGCGGGTCGTGGACGTCCTCGCCCGGCCCTACCGGGTCGGCGGGCGCACCTTCAGCGTCGGGGCCAGCGTGGGTCTGTGCCGGGTGCACCCCGGCGGTGGGCAGCTCGCCTTCCGCCAGGCCGACGCCGCCCTGCGGGCCGCCAAGCAGGCCGGCAAGGGCTGCTGGCGGGTGCACAGCGAGGACCGGGTGTCCCTGGCCGCGGCCACCAGCTCCGTCGCCGCCGCGCTGGCCGACGGCGACGTGCAGCTCCGTTTCGACACCATCGCCAACGGCGACACCGGCGTCCTGGCCGCGCTGCACGCCCAGCCCGTCTGGGTGCACCCCGAGCTGGGCGTGCTGCCCGCCGCCGAGCTGTGGGCCGCCGCCGAGCGGCAGGGGCAGACCGCCGCGATGCAGCGGTGGCTGCTCACCCGGGCGTGCGCCGAGGTCGCCGCCCTGGACGACCAGCTGCTGGTCGCCGTCGACCTGCCCGCGGGGCTGGTGCACGCCGAGGAGCTGCCCGACGAGGTGGCCGCCGCGCTCGCCGCCGCCCACCTGGCGCCGCCCCGGCTCACCCTCTTCGTCACCGAGGACGTGCTGCAGACGTCGTCCGCGGCGCTCATCCCGGCCCTGCACGCCGTGCGCCGGACCGGCGTCCGGCTGGGGCTGGACGACTACGGCATGGGCTCCACGCTGTGGTCCCAGCTCGCCCGGCTGCCCCTCGAGGTGGTCATGGTCGACGTCCGCAACCTGTCGGCCGGCGCCGACCGCGACCGGACGCTGGAGGTGCTCGGCGCGATCGGCCGCAGCGCCCGCAGCTTCGACGTGTCGACCGTCGCCAAGGAGATCACCTCCCCGGAGCTGCTCCACGAGCTCCGCGTGCAGGGGGAGGTGGCCCTCGCCGGCCCGGTGCTGCCCAGCGGGCTGACCGCCGCGCAGGTCGCCGCCCTGCAGCGGCACCCGTCCTCGGCCGTCGTGGCCCCCCTCCCGGCGACCCGACCGCGCGCAGGAGTGGGGTGACCGGGACCCCGGCCGCGCCGATACTGGGTCGGTGAACACGGCCTCCCTGCACTTCCTGGGCCACTCCACCCTGCGGGTGGAGCTGGCCGGGCGGACCGTGCTCACCGACCCCCTGCTGACCGCCGGTCTGGGTCCGGTGCGCCGGGTCGCCCCGCCGCTGCCACCGGAGACCTGGGCCGGCGTCGACCTGGTGGTCATCTCGCACCTGCACAACGACCACCTGCACCTGCCCTCGCTGCGGCTGCTGGGCCGGTCGACGCCGGTGCTGGTGCCCCGCGGCGCCGGGTCGTGGCTGCGCGCGCACCGCTTCACCGCCGTCGAGGAGCTCACCCCCGGGCAGAGCACCACCGACGGCGGGCTGACCGTGACCGCCACCGAGGCCCGGCACGCCGGGCACCGCTGGGGCCCGAGGCTCACGCACGGGCCGCACGCACCGGCGGTCGGCCACCTGCTGCAGGGCGGCGGGCGGACGGTCTACGCCGCCGGTGACACCGACCTTTTCCCCGGCATGACCGACCTGGGCGCCGAGGGGATCGACGTCGCCGCGCTGCCGGTCTGGGGCTGGGGTCCCACGCTGGGGCCGGGGCACCTCGACCCCGAGCGCGCCGCGGAGGCCGTGCGGCTGCTGCGCCCGCGGGTCGCCGTCCCGGTGCACTGGGGCACCCTCGCCGTCGCCGGGATCACCCAGCTGCCCAGCCCCTGGCGGGCCCGGATGCGGACGCTGCTCACCGAGCCGCCGCGCCGGTTCGCCGCCGCCGTCGCCGCGGCCGCCCCGGCCACCGCCGTCGCGCTGACCGAGCCCGGGGCGCCGGTGCGGCTGCCCTCGGCCGCGGAGCGGACCCCGTGACCGCGCAGGTGCTGGCGGTGAGCTGGACCGACGCCGGCTCGATCGGCTACCCGGTGCTGTTCGGCGGCGTGCTGCTCGGCTCGATCGTGCCGGTGGTCCCCACCGGTGCCGTCGTCGGCGCCGGCGCCGCCGTCGCGCTCACCACCGACGCGCTCTCCCTGCCGGTGGTCCTGCTGCTGGCGGTGCTGGGTGCCTGGACCGGCGACGTCGTCACCTTCGCCATCTGCCGGTTCGGCGGGCCGGCCGCGGTGCGCTGGGTGGCCCGCGGCCAGCACGCGGAGCGGATCGAGGAGGTGCGCGAGCAGTTCGCCCGGCACGGCTGGCAGATCGTCGTCATCGGCCGGCTGCTGCCCGCGGGGCGGATCCCGGTGCTGCTCGCCGCCGGGGCGCTGGCCTACCCGTGGCGCCGGCTGCTGCCCGCCTCCTTCGTCGCCGCCACCGCCTGGGCGGCCGCCTACGCGCTGCTCGGCGTGGTCAGCGGCGGCATCTTCGACTCCCCGCTGATCGCCACCCTGATCGCGACCCTGCTGGTGCTCGCCGTCGGCCTGGTGCTCAACCTGGCCTCGGCCCACCGCCACCGCCACCCCGCCACCCCCACCCCCACGCCCCCGCGCTCCGCACCGGAGGCGAACCCGGCCGACGCCGCGCTGCCGGCCGCCTGCGAGCGGCCGTGAGCGAGGCGACGTCGTCCGGCCGGGTGCTGCGCGGCGGGCGGACCCTGGCCCGGCTGCTGCTGGTCTGGGCGGCGGTCACCGGTGCGCTGGTGCTGCTCGACGAGTGGCTGACCGGCTTCGACATGCGGGCGTGGTGGCAGCCACCGGTCGCCGCCCTGCTGCTGGGGGTGCTGGTCGCCGTCGTGTGGCCGCTGGTCATCCGGATCGCCCTGCCGGTCGCGTTCTTCACCCTCGGGCTGGGCAGCTTCCTGCTGCTGGGCGCCGCCGTGCTGGCGGTCTTCCACGCCCTCCCCGGCGTCGAGGTGCACTCGTTTGGGACCAGCGTCGTCGTCGCCGTCGCGATGGCCGGCGTCGCCGGGGTGGTCAGCAGCGCGCTGGCGATCAACGAGGACGAGCTGTTCTTCCGCCGCGCCCGCCGCCGGCGCGGCGGCGTCGCCCTGGGCGACTGCCCACCGGGCGTGCTGTTCCTGCAGATCGACGGCCTCGGGCACGACGTCGCCCGGCGCGCCGTCCGGGACGGCTCCATGCCCACCCTCGCCGCCTGGCTGCGCGCCGACAGCCACGTGCTGCGTTCCTGGCACACCGACTGGAGCTCGCAGACCGGCGCCAGCGTCTGCGGCATCCTGCAGGGCTCCAACGACGACATCCTCGGCTTCCGCTGGTACGAGAAGGACCGCGACCGCGTCGTCGCCGTCTCCCACCCCGAGGACGCCGCCGCGGTCGAGCGCCGGCACTCCGACGGCCGCGGCCTGCTCGCCGGCGACGGCGCCGGGCGCGGCAACCTGTTCACCGGCGACGCCCCGCACGTCTCGCTGACCATGAGCTCGCTGGCCCTCGTGGTGCCCAGCGGATCGCGCCGGGAACGGCGGGCGCGGGACCGCATCGGCGCCGGCTACTACGCCTACTTCGCCAACCCGGCCAACGCGCTGCGCACCCTCGCGGTGTCGCTGGTCGACGTCTACCGGGAGCTGTCGGCCGCGGCCCGGCAGCGCCGCGCCGACGTCCGCCCCCGGGTCGGCCGCGGGGGCCTCTACCCGCTGGCGCGGCCCGGGACGACGGTCATCGCCCGGGACGTCGTGGTGAACGCGCTGCTGGAGGACATGCTCGCCGGCCGCCCGGTCGTCTACGCGGACTTCCTCGGCTACGACGAGGTGGCCCACCACTCCGGCATCGAGCGCTTCGACAGCCTCGAGGTGCTGCGCAGCATCGACCAGCAGATCGGCCGCTTGTGGCGGGCCGCCCAGCTGGCGCCGCGCCGCTACCACCTGGTGTGCCTGTCCGACCACGGGCAGACCCAGGGCCAGGCGTTCGCCGACCGGTTCGGGGAGACCGTCGAGCAGCTGGTCGGGCGGCTGTGCGGCGGACCGGTCCCACCCGCCCCGCGGCGCCGGCTGCTCGGGCTGCGCCGGCCGGCCCCCGTCGAGGACAGCCGCCGGCCCGCCGAGTCCTGGCAGGTGACCTCCGCCCTCGCCGAGGGCAGCGGGCTGATCGCCCGGCGGCTGCGGGACCGGGTCGGCCGTACCGCTCCCGGGGAGCCCGGCGCCACCCCGGCCGGGGAGCACGGCGCGGTCCGCCGCGCGGCTCCCGGCGTCGTCGTCAGCGTCTCCGGCCACATGGCGCACGTGTCCTTCGCCGACCTGGCCGGCAGGGTGCCGCTGGAGACGATCGAACGGCGGTGGCCGGACCTGCTGCCGGCGCTGGTCGACCACCCCGGCGTCGGCTTCCTGCTGGTGCACTCCACCGAGTTCGGGCCGGTGGTGCTCGGCCGCGACGGGCTGCACCGGCTGGACAGCGGCGTGGTCATCGGCACCGACCCGCTGGCCCGCTACGGCGAGCACGCCGCGGCGCTGGTCGCCCGGGTGTCCGGTTTCGCGCACTGCCCCGACGTGGTGATCAACAGCCGTTACGACCCGGAGACCGACGAGGCGTCGCCGTTCGAGCCGCACGTGGGCTCGCACGGCGGGCTGGGCGGGCCCCAGCAGCACGGCTTCCTGCTGCACCCGCGGTCCTTCGCCGACCCGGGCGAGATCGTCGGCGCCGAGCACCTGCACCGGGTGCTGCGGGGGTGGCTGACCGACCTCGGCCACCCCGAGCCGGCGGCTCCTGCCGCGGACCGGGTCGCCGCACCCGCCTGACCAGCTCTTCCGCCGAAACGACCGATCCTGCGGAAGAGGTGACGCGCCCGGGCCACCCGGCCGACGGACCTGCGGCGGTTGCCGTCGACGACCCCGCCCGGCACGCTGGCAGGCGGGGAGTGCGTGAAGTTCACGTGAACGACGCCCCGGCGACGTGCAGGGGGTGACGCCGTGCTCGACAGTGGGCTGATGCGACCTGACGCCCGCGCCTGGTTCGAGAACCGCACCACGTCGGCCACCTCGCTGGCCGAGATCGACGTCGACGCCCTCCTGCTGGCCAAGCGCCGCGGCGGGCACCGCGTGAGCGTCGTCCTGCCCGCGCGGGACGAGGAGAGCACCGTCGGCACCCTGGTCCGAGACCTCACCGCGCGCTGGGTGCACGGCGTCCCGCTGATCGACGAGCTGGTGGTCATCGACTCCGACTCCACCGACGCGACCGCCGAGGTCGCCCGCGCCGCCGGCGCCGAGGTGGTCGCCGCCGCCGACGTGCTGCCCGGGCACGGCAGCCGCCGCGGCAAGGGCGAGGCGCTGTGGAAGGGCGTGGCCGCCACCACGGGCGACCTGGTCGTCTTCATGGACTCCGACCTGCTCGGCGACGTCAGCCACTACGTGCCGGGGCTGCTCATCCCGCTGCTCACCGACCCGCGGGTCGACTACGTCAAGGGCTGCTACACCCGGCCGCTGACCGTCGACGGCGAGCACCGCCCTGCCGGCGGCGGCCGGGTCACCGAGCTGACCGCCCGCCCGCTGCTCAACGCCCTGTGGCCGGAGCTGGCCGGGTTCGTCCAGCCGCTGGGCGGGGAGTACGCCGGCCGCCGCTCCGCGCTGGAACAGGTGCCGTTCGTCTCCGGGTACGGCGTCGAGGTGGGGCTGCTGGTCGACCTGCTGCAGGTCTGCGGCCTCAACGGGCTCGCCCAGGTCGACCTCGGCACCCGCCAGCACTCGCACCAGACCGACGAGGCGCTGGGCAGGATGGCCGGCCAGATCGTCTCCACCGTGCTGGCCCGCGCCGAGCGCGGCCGGCCGGAACGACGCCGGCTCGAGCCCGGCGGCCTGCTGACCCAGTTCCAGCACGACGGCCGGCGCTTCGTGCCGACCAGCACGACGGTGGCCACCGACGAGCGCCCGCCGCTGTGCGCGGTGGCGGAGTACACCGCGCTCGGCGCGGGCGTCGTCGGCTGAGGCCGGCCGCCCGGGCTCAGGCGAGCGGGGTGTCGTCCAGCGCCGCGGCGAGGTCACCGGGGGTGTCGTAGACCCCGACCGCGCCCGCGTCGCGCAGCTCGTCGTCCCCGAAGCCACCGGAGCGGACGACGATCGCCGGCATCCCGGCCTTCTTCGCCGCCTCGACGTCCCAGACCGAGTCGCCGATCATCACCGCGGAGGCGCCGGAGTCGGCGCCGATCTTCTGCAGCGCCACCTGCAGCAGGTCCGGCGCGGGCTTGGACGCCTCCACGTCGCCGCTGGTGGTCCAGTCATCGGCGATGTCCCGGGCGTCGAGCAGGTCGAGGAACGCGTCGACGTGCCTGGGCTTGCCGGAGCTGGCCAGCACCAGCCGGTGCCCGCGCTCCTTGATCGCCAGCAGCAGCTCCCGGGCGCCGGGCAGCAGCGCCATCTCGTCGATGACCCGGTCGACCTCCTCGCCCTGGCGTTCCCGGGCGGCGTCGCCGACCCGGCGCTCCAGGTCCTCCCCACCGAGCGCGCTCACCAGCTGGTCCCCGCCCATCCCGATGAGCCGGTGCAGGCGCCACACCGGGAAGGTCTCCCCCTGCGAGCGGAGGGCCCGGTACCAGGCGAGGGCGTGCTGGTAGTTCGAGTCGACGAGGGTGCCGTCGACGTCCAGGACGGCGATGGTGGGTTCGGCCATGCCGGTGACCTGCCCACTCGCGCGCCGTCTCACCCACACCCCGGCGGACAGCGGCCCGGTGCGGCACGATCGGTCGGTGTGAGCACCGCCGATCCCCGCGCCGGCGTCCGTCGGTCCGCCCCGCTCCCGGCCGCCGGCCCGACCGGGACGGCGACCTGCCCGGGGTGCGGCGCGGTGCTCGCCGTCGTCCGCGGGGTGACCGCCCGGCACCCGGGTGCCTCACCGGGCTGCGCGGCGCTGTTCGCGGTGACCGTCCGCGGGCTGCGCGACGAGCGCGCGCAGGACCCCCGGGCCGCCGGCCTGCTGCAGCTGGCCACCGACGCCTACGACGCCCAGCACCTGGTGCCCGGCGAGCCCGCCGCGGCCGCGGTGCGGCTGTGCCTGGCCCTGGAGCACGGCCGGGCGCCGGCCGCCGAGGACGGCCGGGACTCCGCGCCGGCCGGGCTGACCCCGCCCGCCCGCTGGACGACGACGGTCGCCGACCTCGCCGCCGACCTGGACGTGGTCGACCTGCCCGCGCTGGTGCGGTCCTGGGCGACCGCGGTGTGGGCGGACTGGGCGCCCGCACACGACCGGCTGCGTGCGGCGGTGGGCGACTCGCCACCCCGGGGTGAGACCGCTGCCACACACCATGGCCGTGAGCACCTAGATTGGGTGCCGTGAGCGAGGCCACGGGGGGCCGTCGGGAACTGCGCAAGGCGCAGACCCGGGCCGAGATCCGCAGCGTCGCGCAGCGGCTGTTCGCCGAGCGCGGCTTCGACGGCGTGACCATCGCCGACGTCGCCGCCGCCGCCGACGTCGCCGTCCAGACGGTGTTCAACCACTTCCCGACGAAGGAGGACCTCTTCTTCGACGGCCGGACGCCGTGGGTGGAGGCCGCCGCCACCGCGGTCGCGGAGCGGCCTGCCGGGACGGACCCGACGACGGCGCTGCGGGAGTACCTGGAGGCGGACCTCACCGCCCTGCTGGAGCTGGAGACCCGGCCGCAGAACCGCAGCTACCTGGAGGCCCTGGCGCAGAGCGCGAGCCTGCAGGCACGCGAGCGGTCGCTGGTCGAGCACGCCTGGCAGCGGGTGTCCCGGGAGCTGCAGGCCGTCGCCCCCGACGACGACCCGGCGGACCCGGTGACCACCCGGTTCGTCAGCGAGCTGGCCGCCGCGCTGTTCATGGTCGCCGGGCGGGTGCTGGTGCTCGAGCACCGCCGGCTGGTGCTCGACGAGACGGCCGGCGAGGCCGAGCAGCGCCGGGCTCGGGAGCACACCGCCCCCACCCTCGACGCGCTGCAGGAGTGCCTCCGGGTGCTGAGCGGGCGCCTGACCGGCGGCACCCCTGGGGACAGGCAGCCCGCCGGGGGCTGACCGGCCTCAGGAAGCGGTGCCGCCCGGCTCGACGATCGGCATCAGCACGTCGCCCACCAGCGCCTCGACCTCGGGCATCGGCATCGGTTCGCTGCCGAAGGCGCTGTACCGCTGCCACCAGAGCGCCTGCAGCTGCGACCCGAGCAGCGCGACCCGCTCGTGCGGCAGCTCGCGGCCGCGGGCGGCCTCCCGGGCGGCGAGCTCCCGGACGACGGCGGCCAGCGGATGCACCAGCGACTCCTCCAGGCCGGCGCGCAGGTCCGCGTCGTGCCGGGCGGGGCCGACGAGGCTCGCCGCGGCGCGCTCCATCCGCTCCAGCGGGCGGGTCCAGGGGGCGAGCAGCGCGCACAGGTCGGCGCGCAGCGAGCCGGCGTCGTCCGGCAGCTGCACGAGCGTGCCGGTGCTCAGGGCGTGCCGGGCGAGTGCGGCCATGGTGGGCCAGCGGCGGTAGATGCCGGCCTTCCCGGCCCGCGCGCGAGCGGCGACGCGGTCGCTGTTGAGCCGCCCCCAGCCCTCGTCGGCCAGGATGTCGACCGCGACCGCCACCAGTTGCTCGGAGAGCTCCGTGGACAGCGGACGGCCCGGCGGACGTGCGCCGGCAGGGCGGAGAGGCGCGTCGGTGGTCGTCACCGTGCAATCGTGCCCAAGAAGGTGGAGTGACCACAACAACCGCGCGCACTCACATTGAAATCACAGGTTCCGAATCGAGACCGCCCGGTGTCGTCCGGTAGCCCGCGAAGCACCCCGCCGGGCGCGCCGCCGGGCCACACCGGTCCCCGGTGGGCGACGCGCTGACCTGCCCGTTCGGTCAGGCGGAGGCGGCCGGCTCCACGTGCGCGCGCAGGCTGGCACCGTCGTCGGCGGTCCAGCCGGCGTCCGCGGCGGCGGCGACCATCGCGTCGAACCGATCCCCCCAGTCAGGGGTACGCGCCTCCCGCTCAGCGGCAGTCCGCAGCGCGGCGACGTCCAGGAAGCCGGTGCCGCCGTCCAGCCGGCCCAGTCCGGCCGCCCGCAGCGCCCGGTCGGCCTCCTCGTCGGTGAGCGCACCGAGAGCCAGGTGCAGCCGCCCCAGGTCCTCGACGTCGGCCACCTGCACCTCCGGCACCTCGTCCGCACCGGTGATCACCTCGACGATCATCTGCCCTGCTCCTTCCGTCGTCCTACACGTGCCAGGGGAACTGGCCGAAGTCCGGGTCGCGCTTCTCCAGGAACGCGTCGCGCCCCTCGACGGCCTCCTCGGCCATGTAGGCCAGCCGGGTGGTCTCCCCGGCGAACAGCTGCTGGCCGACCAGCCCGTCGTCGATCAGGTTGAACGAGTACTTGAGCATCCGCTGCGCGGTCGGGCTCTTGGCGACGATCCGCCGCCCCCAGTCCAGCGCGGTGGCCTCCAGCTCGGCGTGCGGCACCACCCGGTTGACCATGCCCATCGCGTGCGCGTCGGCGGCGGTGTACTCCTCGCCCAGGAAGAAGATCTCGCGGGCGAACTTCTGCCCCACCTGGCGGGCCAGGTAGGCGGAGCCGAAACCACCGTCGAAGCTGCCGACGTCGGCGTCGGTCTGCTTGAACCGGGCGTGCTCGGCGCTGGCCAGCGTCAGGTCCGCGACGACGTGCAGGCTGTGCCCGCCACCGGCCGCCCAGCCGGGCACCACGCAGACGACCACCTTCGGCATGAACCGGATCAGCCGCTGCACCTCCAGGATGTGCAGCCGGCCGCTCGCGCCCCCGGCGGACTCGTACCCGTACCGGCCACGCACCCGCTGGTCACCGCCGGAGCAGAACGCCCAGCCGCCGTCCTTCGGGCTCGGGCCGTTGCCGGTGAGCAGCACGCAGCCGACGTCCCGGGACAGCCGGGCGTGCTCGAGGACGGCGAGCAGCTGGTCGACCGTCTCCGGCCGGAAGGCGTTGCGCACCTCGGGGCGGTCGAACGCCACCCGGACGACGCCGGCGTCCACGGCCCGGTGGTAGGTGAGGTCGGTCAGGCCCTCGAAGCCGGGGACCTCCTGCCACGCCGTGGGGTCGAAGGTCTCCGAGACGTCCTCGCGTGCGCTCACCCGGCGAACCTATCCGTCGCCCCGCTGCCCACGCTCTCCGTGCGCGTTCCTCGCGCTGCAGCACAGGGGACGCGCACGGAGAGCGTGGAAGGCGCCGGCCGGGCTACCGTCGCGCCGTGCGGGTCGGGACGCTGAACCTCGCCTCCGGCCGCGACGCCCGGGGCCGCTCGCTGGACCCCGCGGCCCTGCGTGCAGCGCTGGACGGCGTGGACGTCGACGTGCTCGCCGTGCAGGAGGTCGACGTCGGCCAGCCCCGCTCGCAGCACACCGACCAGCCCACCCTGGTCGCCGCCGCGCTGGGGGCGACCGACTGGCGGTTCGCCGCCACGGTCGCCGGCACGCCGGACCCGTTCCGCAGCTGGGCCCCCGCCCCACCGGGGCTGCGCGGGCCGGAGCACCCGACGGACGCTCCGCACTACGGGATCGCGCTGTTCAGCCGACTGCCGGTGCGCCGCTGGTCGGTGCACGCCCTGGGCGCCGGCCGGGCCCGGCTGCCGCTGCAGGCACCGGACCCGCGGACCGGCCGGACGAAGCTGTGGTGGTTCCCCGACGAGCCGCGCCTGGCGATCGCCGCCGAGCTCGACGAGTGCACCGTGGTCGGCACCCATCTGTCCTTCGCCCCGCACACCGCGGTGCGCCAGCTGCTGCGGCTGCGCCGCTGGGCGGCTGCGCTGCCCGGCCCGGTCGTGCTGGCCGGCGACCTGAACCTGATCGGGCCGCTGCCGGCGCGGGTCTGGGGTGGCCGGCGGCTGGTCGCGGCACCGACCTACCCCGCGCCGGCGCCGCGCGTGCAGTTCGACCACCTGCTCGGCGGCGCCGACGTGCGGTCCACCGAGCCGCGGGTGCGTCAGCTCGCCTTCGGCGACCACCGGCTGGTCACCGCGACGGTCACGCCCGGCTGACCGCCGGCAGCCGGGGCGCGCCGGTGGGCGGGAGCCGCCGGTCCAGCACGCCGACCACGAGCAGGAACGCCACCGACAGCGCGACGACGACGCCGAGGTTGCGCAGCGCCGTCCCGTAGCCCAGCGCCTGCGCGTCGAGGAAGCCGTAGGGGTACCAGCCGGTGAGGGCACCGTGCGCGAGGGTGTAGGCGATCCACGCCAGCGGCCAGCCCAGCGCCGCCACGATCGTGGTGCCGGTGACCCGGGGCCGCGGGCCGAACACCAGCCAGCCGACCACGGCGACCACCGGGACGACGTAGTGCGTGCCGGCGTTGGTCCACCAGCCCAGGCCCTGCGGGTGCGTCGTCGGGGCCAGGACGGCGGCGAACACCAGGCCGGTCACCGAGATCCCGAGCAGCGCATCCAGGCGCACCACCCGCCAGATGCGGCCGTCGTGCCCGGGGTCGCGGACCAGCGGCAGCGCCGCGACCAGCACCAGCAGGTTGGACTGGATGGTGAACCAGCTCAGGAACCGCACCACCCGGGCGAGCGCGCCGGCGTCGCTGCCGGTGTCCAGCAGCGCCCGGACCAGCTCGGTGCCGACGGAGGCGGCGACGACGACGGCGAGCACGGCCCACCAGACGCGGGCGGCGGTGGTGCGGAGGGTCGGGTCGGCATCGCTCACCCGGTCAGGGTCGGCTGCGCACCGCCGAACTCCAGCCCAGTGGGTTCAGCCCAGCAGCGGCAGCAGCACCGGCAGCGATGCGGCCAGCCCCGGGTGCAGCAGCACGTCGGGCAGCGCCGCGACCCGGAACCAGCCGGCACCGGAGCTCTCGTCGCTGAGCACCAGGTCCTCGGCGTCGAGCCGGCCGGCGGGTGAGGCGAGCACCGTGGTGTACCGCCAGCCGCCGTGGTCGTCGACCGACTCCGCGCCGAGCACCAGGTCGGCCCGGCGCAGTCCCAGCTCCTCCCCCGCCTCCCGCAGCGCGCCGTCCGCGGCGGACTCGGCCGGGTGGAGCGCACCGCCCGGGGTGCCCCAGGTGCCGCCGTGGTGCGACCAGCCGACGCGCAGCTGCAGCAGCACCTCCACGCCGTCGGCGCCGCTCCGGTGCACCAGCAGCCCGGCAGCACCGGCCAGCCCCCAGTGGCGGTGTCCGAGCGCACAGGTGGTCCAGCCGTCGGTCGGGGAGCGCACCGCCGTCCTCTCGTCGTCGTGGTCCGGCCCGCCAGTGTGCCGCGCCGTCACCGGCGGTTGCCCGCCCCGGCCCCGGGGCACTCGCGGGGCACGACCTGATCGAGCTGAGGAGAGTCATGGCCAGCGGAGTGGCAAGCGTGTGGGTGCCGGTGAGCGACATGGACAGGGCCCGGGCCTTCTACCGGGACACCCTGGGGTTGAGCGAGACCAAGACCACCGAGGACTGGAGCGAGTTCGACGCCGGCGGGCTGATGATCGGCCTCAACGCCCGGGAGAACGCCCAGCCCACCGACGGCGGCGCGGTGATCACCTTCCAGCCCGACGGCGACCTGGACGGCGAGGTGGCCGTGCTGCGCGACAAGGGCGTCGAGTTCACCGGCGGGATCAGCGACCACCCGTGGGGCCGGATCGCCCCGTTCAAGGACTCCGAGGGCAACGACCTGCAGTTCTACGCGCCGCCCTCGTCCTGACAGCGGCGCCCTGAGCGCGCCCCTGCGCCGGGCCCGGACCGGGTCCGGCGCAGGATGGGCGGCATGGAGACCGTGCAGCTTCGTCGCTACCAGCTCGAGCCCGGCCGGCTGGCCGACTTCCTGGCCTGGTTCCCGACCCTGACCCCGGTGCGGGAGCAGTACGGGTTCCGGTTGCTGTTCGCCCTGGCCGACGCCGAGCACGAGACCTTCACCTGGGCGGTCGCCCGCGACGGGGACGAGGCCGAGTTCCGCCGGGTCGAGGCCGAGTACAACGCCTCCCCTGAGCGCGCCCGGGCGTTCGAGACCTTCCCGGCGGGCATCGCGTCGATGGAGATCGGCTTCGCCACCCCCGTCGTCTGACCCCCGAACGCGGAGATGGCCATCTCCGCCCCGGTGCGGGGGCGGAGATGGCCATCACTGCGGGACGGGGGTCAGTGACCGCCGCCCTCGCAGCACACGTGCGGGTTCTCGATCTCGAAGGGCAGGAACACCCCACCGGCGGCCCGCTGGACCAGCAGCGTCATCCGCCCGCCCGTCAGCTGCGGCCGGAGGAAGCCGTTCGGCCCGGAGTCGACGACGTCCTCCGGGCCGATGGTCGCGCCCACCGCCTGGACGTCCTCGACCGCGGTGCCGGCGACCAGCTCGGCCACCTGCACCCGCCCCCGGACGCCGTCGGCTCCCGGGAAGCGGACCACCCGCCCGGCCACCGCGGACGGCGCCTCGGCCAGCGCAGTCCGGGCCGGAGCCGCGTCGTCGTCACCTTCCTGCGCCGGCTCGACCAGGACCGGCCCGCCCAGCTCGCGGGCGAGCGCGGCCTGCGTCGCCCCCGGGTCGGCCGGCGCACCGGAGAGCCGGATCGACACCCCGGTCCGCGGGTCCGCGGCGGAGCGGTCCACGTGGGTGCAGACCAGCTCCGCCGCGGCCCCGGACCCGGTCAGGGCCCGGTCGACGGCCGCCAGCAGGTGGGCGTCCGCGGGGTCGCGCTCCGCGGACGCGCCGCCCCACCAGAGGCCGGTCATCAGACGGCGTCGACGAAGACCGGGTTGGCGTAGAACCAGAGGTCCTCCCACGGGTTCGCATCGCCGACGACGTCGATGAGCGGGTTGCCCGCGGAGTCCATCTGCTTGCCGTCGCTGCCGCGCAGGCGGACGTAGAACGAGCGGTCCACGTTCGTGAACGTGTGCTCGAAGGTCCACTGCGCCCGGCCGCGCCCCACCTCGAAGGTCTTCACCACGCTGGTCTCCGGCGCGGTGAAGACGTCCCGGTCGCCGACCGGACCGGTGACCGGGCCGCTGATCAGGTCGACCTTCGCCAGCTTCGGCACGTCGCCGTTGGCGTTCGCGCCACCGGCCACCTTGACGGTGATGGTGACGGTCACGTCGCCACCGCGGCGAACCCAGGTGCGGCCACCGAGCGTGGCGCCCTGCGCATCACCGTGGTTGGCCGAGCGGACCCGCACGTCCAGGCCCTCGATGATCCGGCCGTGCACGGCGACGATCTTGCCGGCCTGGAGGGCCTGCATGACACCGAGGTAGGAGCGGGAGTCCGCCGCCACCAGGGTGCTGCTGTACTGGCCGGGCCAGAAGTCGCCGTACTGGGTGATCGGCCGGCCGGTGTCGACCGGGTCGCCCTTGGTGCCGTGGGTGTCGAA
This sequence comes from Modestobacter sp. SYSU DS0290, assembly GCF_054050955.1. Classification (NCBI taxonomy): domain Bacteria; kingdom Bacillati; phylum Actinomycetota; class Actinomycetes; order Geodermatophilales; family Geodermatophilaceae; genus Modestobacter; species Modestobacter sp. SYSU DS0290. The sequence continues at coordinate 37,815 of NZ_JBJHAI010000008.1, read as the reverse complement.
GTCCAGCGGGCCCTGGACGCGGGTGTCGCGGAAGACCCGGTGGGAGTCGGAGGTGGCGGTGACCCACCAGGGCTTGCCCTCGGCCAGCAGCGAGTCCCACATGCCGCCGACCTTCGCGGTCATCCAGTCGAAGCCGCCCCAGGTGCGGTAGGACTCCAGCGGGTAGCCGGGGAAGCTCGCCGACCCGGGAGAGCCGTCGTAGTAGCCGCGGCCGCTGCCGGGGCCGCCCTGCGACTCCGGGATGCCGGCCGCCTGGTGTCCCGGCGCGCCCTCCATGCCGACGGCGACCTGCGGTGCCGCGTCCCGCCAGTTGCGCATCTCGTGCGGGCTGTCGATGCCCTTGCGGCTGGGGTGGTTGGCGAACATCAGCGCCATCTCCACGCGCCGGTTGCGCACCTGGTTCTCCAGGTACTTGAGCGCCTCGATCGCGTAGGGCTCCATGTCGCCGCGGACGCCGTTCGCCGAGAGCACGCTGCCGTCGTACCCGGCCTCGAAGGCCTTGAGGATGTCGACGGTCGCGTTGCCGGGCGGGAGCATCACGGTCGCGTGCTCGGCGCTCGGGATGTTCCACTCCAGGCCCTGGTAGATCATCGTGCCCGCGTACTGGCGGCGGACCCGCTCGATCTCCGGGGTGATCTTGTCGATCGAGAGCTTCTGGTGTGCGACGCCACCGTGGTCGGTGATGACCATCCAGTCCAGCCCGTACTGCCGGCCCTTGATGACCTGGGTCAGCACGTCGTACTGCGCGTCGGGCGAGTACTGGGTGTGGATGTGGTGGTCGCCGGCGAGGTAGCGCATCCCGCTCTTCCACGGGTTCGTCGTCGTGCCGCCGTCGGCGGCGCGGGCGACACCCTGGCCGACGCCGGCGACCCCGCCACCGACGGCGGCAGCGGCGCCCGCGACGGCGGCCGCGGTGGCCAGGAAGGCGCGGCGCGAGACCGACAACGGGTCGTCGGCCTCCGGGTCGGCCCAGGTGCCCTCGGCCCCGGTCACCTCGCCGTGGTGGTGGTCGTGGTCGTGGTCGTGGTGGTGGTGACCGTGTCCGTGGTCGTGACTCATCAAGTGCTCCCGCATCGTCCGTGGCGCATCCGTCGGGAGGACTCTGCGGGGCGCTCCCCACGAACGGGTGACACGGAGTGCCACATCGGGTGAACAACTCCGGACGGGCGGCCACGCCTGCCGTGGGCGGCCCGACGGGCGCCCACCCCCGGCGACCGGTCACCCGGGTGCCTAGGGTCCGTGCGTGCGCATCGCCGTCTTCACCGGCTCCCAGGCCGGTCCGCAGGGCCACCAGCGGGCCGCCGCCACCTTCGCCACCGAGCTCGCCGAGGCGGGGGTGGGGATCGTCTACGGCGGCGGGCGCGTCGGGCTGATGGGCGTGGTCGCCGACGCCGCGCTCGCCGCCGGCGGCGAGGTGGTCGGGGTGATCCCGCAGCACCTGGTCGACGACGAGCTGGCCCACCCGGGGCTGCCCCGGCTGGAGGTCGTGCACACCATGCACGAGCGCAAGGCCCTGATGGCCGACCTCGCCGACGCGTTCGTGGCGCTGCCCGGCGCCGCCGGCACCCTGGAGGAGCTGTTCGAGGCCTGGACCTGGGGGATGCTCGGCCTGCACGCCAAGCCGACGGCCTTCCTGGACGTCGACGGGTTCTGGCAGCCGCAGCTGACCCAGCTGCGGCGGATGGTCGACGACGGCTACCTGGCGGCCAACCGGCTCGACGCGCTCGGCGTGGTGCACGACGCGGCCGGCCTGCTGGCCTTCATCGAGGGCTACGCGCACCCGGCCCGCAAGTGGACGCCCACCCCGACCGCCTGAGCGCGCCGCCGGTTGACCCCGGGCCCGGCTGGGCACCCGGGTCGGCATGCGACTGAAGAACACCCTCGTGGCCCTGCTGATCGCGGGCACGACCGTGCTGACCGGCTGCGGCGGGGACAACATCGACGTCAACCGCGGCGAGACCGACTGCGACGCCGGCAGCGGCAACACGCACGACGAGAACTGCGAGACGACCGGCACCCCGGACCCGCCGATCACCTCCGAGGAGCCCTGACCTGCCCGCCCGCCCGCCCGAGCACGTCGACGTCCTGGTCGTCGGTGGCGGGCCGGCCGGCGCCGCGTGCGCCGCGGCGGCCCGCCGGGCCGCGCCGGACGCCGACGTACTGGTGGTGGACCGGGCGGACTTCCCCCGGGACAAGGTCTGCGGGGACGGGGTGGCCCCGGAGGCGCTGGACGTGCTGGCCGCCCTCGGCCTGGACGTCGCCGCGCTGACCGCCGGGTTCCCCGGCGTGCCACGGCTGCGGCTGACCGGGCCGGGCGGGGACGTCGTGGAGCGGGCCACCCGCCGTCCGTCGGTGGTGGTGCCGCGCGCGGTGCTCGACGGCCGGCTGCTGGCCCAGGTCCTGGACGGCGGGGTGCTGGACCGCGGGGTGCGGTTCGCCCGGCACACGGTGCGGTCGGTGACCGACCGCGGCGACTCCGTGGACGTCGACGGGCGCTGGACGGCCTCCGTGGTCGTCGGCGCCGACGGGGCCGAGTCCGCCGTCCGCCGGGCGGTGGGCGTGCCCCCGAACCGGGCCGACCGGCTGGCGGTGGCGATCCGCGGGTACGCCCCCGAGCCGCCCGGCCAGGCCGGCGTGCAGGTGGTGACCACCACCGACCAGCGCTGGCCGGCCTACGCCTGGTCGTTCCCCATCGGCGACGGCCGGGCCAACGTCGGGTACGGGGAACTCGTCTCCGGCGGGGTGACCCGGGCCGGGCTGGTCGCCGGGCTGCACCGGCTGCTGCCCGGGGTCGCGCCCGAGGAGCTGCGCGCCCACCGGCTCCCGCTGTCCACCGGGCACCCGCGCACCCCCGACGGCCGGGTGCTGCTGGCCGGTGACGCCCGCTCGCTGGTGAACCCGCTGACCGGCGAGGGCATCTTCTACGCGGTCCTCTCCGGTGCGCTGGCCGGTCTCGCCGCGGCGCACGGCGGACGGGCCGGCGCGGTGCACCGGGAGATGCTGGCCCGGCGGCTGGGCGGGCACCTGCGATCGGTCCGGGTCGCCTCGCAGCTGTCCCGCTGGCCACGGCTGATGGACGGCGTCGTCCGCGCCGCCGCCGAGGACCAGGCGGTCTTCGACGACGTCGTGGGCCTGGGCCTGGCCGACGGGCGGCTCACCGCCCGCACACTGGCCGCCACCGCCCGCCGGCTGCGCTGAGCAGTGATCAGGGGACCTGATCCCACCGGGGGCGGTCAGCCGGCGAGGGCGACCCGGCCGCGGCCCCCGCGCTTGGCGGCGTACAGCGCGGCGTCGGCAGCGGCGTACAGCTCCTCGAGCCCGGTGGCGTGCGCCGGGGCGTGCGCGACGCCCAGGCTCACCGACAGCGCCAGCAGCGACCCGCCGGGCAGCTGCAGCGGCGCGGACCGCACGGCGTCCAGCACCTCGGCGGCCCGGCGCACGGCGACGTCGGGCGGGCAGCCCGGCAGCAGCACCGCCAGCTCGTCCCCGCCCATCCGGCTGAGCACCGCGTCGCCGGTCCGGACCACGCGGCGCAGCACGCCGGCCACGTGCACCAGGGCGTCGTCGCCGACCGGGTGGCCGTGCTGGTCGTTGATCGCCTTGAACGAGTCGACGTCGACGAGCACCAGCGCGGTCCCCTGCGGGTGCAGCGGAGCGGCCAGCGCGCCGGTCAGCGCCTCGTCGAGCACCCGGCGGTTCACCAGCCCGGTGAGCGAGTCGACGCTCGCCTGCTGGTGCAGCGCGGCCACCAGCCGTTCCTGGACGTCCCCGGCGCGCACGAGCATCAGCGAGATGACCACCAGCACGCTGCCGAAGAAGACCAGGTCGGTCAGCGCCGGCTCCACCGGGAGCAGGACCAGCAGGACGGCGGCGTCCAGCAGCACCGCGATCGAGGTGACCACCGCGACCGCCGCCCGCCGCAGGTGCGCGGCGACCCAGAGCACCGGGAAGGAGAGGAACGCCTGCGCGGCCGCGGACGGGTCGTTGGTGATCACGTTCATGGCGCAGACCAGGACGACGCCGAGCACGCCGAGGAACACGAAGAGCCCGGTGCGGTCCAGCCAGTCGGCGGAGGCCGACCGCAGCAGCACCCCGACGGCGAGCAGCAGGGCGACGGTGCCCCAGGACGCCGTCCGGGTGGTCGCGCTGACCGAGTTGGGGCCGAAGAAGGTGAAGACCGCCATCACGACGGCGACGACGGCGATGATGGGCAGCGCGGTGCGCGCAGCGGCCCGCGGGTCGCGGGCCCTCATCGACGTCGGCAGGCGCACACCCGGTCAACGACAGCCGGGAAGATCGACTGTGTACGACCGATCCCCGGCCGACCCCAAGGAGTGAGGGATCAGGCCCGCTGGCTGAACTTCTCGGCCAGCTTCGTCCGGCCGGCCACGATGATCACGTCGTCGGGCTCCAGCACGGTGTCCGCGGTGGCGTAGGTGAAGCCCTCCCCCGGCCGCTTGACCGCCACGACCGTGACCTGGTGCCTGGTCCGCACACCGGTGTCGCCCAGCCGCTTGCCGATGGTGTCCGCCGGCGGCCGGGTCTTGACCATGGCGAAGTCGTCCTCGAACTGGATGTAGTCCAGCACCATGCCGCGGACCAGGTGCGCCACCCGCCGGCCCATGTCGTGCTCGGGGTAGATCACGTGCTGGACGCCGAGCTGACGCAGGATGCGGCCGTGCGGCTCGCTGAGCGCCTTGGCCCAGAGGTCGTCGATGCCGAAGCTGAGCAGCAGCGAGGTGGTGAGGATGCTCGCCTCGACGTCGGTGCCGATGCCCACGACCGCCAGGTCGAAGTCGGGCACGGACAGCTGGCGCAGCGCCTCCTCCTTGGTGGAGTCGGCGCGCACCACCTGGGTGAGCCGGCCGTTGAGCTCCTGGACGATGTCGGGGTCGGCGTCGATGCCCAGCACCTCGGTGCCGGCGGCCATCAGCTCCAGGGCGAGGGCGGAGCCGAACCGCCCCAGGCCGATGACGACGACGGCGTTGGACGGGGACCGCCGGCCACCGGAGCGGCGGGGGTGCAGCCAGTCAGCCAATGACGGGTCGCTCCTTCGGGAGTTCGTAGGCCTGGGTCCGCTGGCGCAGCGCCAGCGCGGAGGCGAGGGTGATCGGGCCGAGCCGGCCGATGAACATCAGCACGACCAGCAGCAGCTGGCCGGCGGACGGCAGGTCGGCGGTGATGCCGGTGGACAGGCCCACGGTGGAGAACGCCGAGACCACCTCGAAGAGCACCTGGTCGAGGGTGAAGGTGGTGACGACCAGCAGCGCGAGCACCGGCAGCACCACCGCCATCACCGAGAGCAGCACCACGGTGATCGCCTGCCGCTGCACCGAGCGGGGCAGCCGCTTGCCGAGCACGTTCACCGCACCCTCACCGCGGATCTCGGTGAGGATGATGAACACCAGCACGAAGAAGGTGGTCACCTTGATCCCGCCGGCGGTGCCCGCGGGCCCCCCGCCGATGAACATCAGCACGTCGGTGACCAGCCAGCTGGCCGGCTCCATCGCGCCTACGTCGAGGACGTTGAACCCGGCGGTGCGCGGCATGACGGCCGAGGTGAACCCGGCCAGCAGCTTGCCGGGCACCGACAGCGGGCCCAGCGTGGCCGGGTTGCGCCACTCGAGCGCGGTGAGGACGACGGTGCCGGCCACCAGCAGGACGCCGGTGCCCAGCAGCACCAGCCGGGTGTTCATCGTCCACTTCCGGGGCAGCCGCACGTCCCGGCGCAGCTGCATGAGCACCGGGAAGCCGAGGCCGCCGGCGATGACGGCTGCGTTGATCGGCAGGCAGATCCACGGGTCGGTGGCGAACGGGATCAGGTTGTCGGTGTACAGCGCGAAGCCGGCGTTGTTGAAGGCCGACACGGCGTGGAAGACGCCGTTCCACAGCGCCTCGGGCAGCGGCTGGTCGTAGCCGAGGGCGAAGCGCGCGGTGAGCGCGAGGGCGACGACGGCCTCGAACCGCAAGCTGATCGTCGCGACGCCGATCACCACCCGGCGGATGTCGCCGACGTCGACGCTCTTGGTCTCGGCGGCGGCGTTGAGGCGGGCCCGCAGCCCGAGGCGGCGGGCCAGCACCAGGCCCAGCACCGAGGCCAGGGTCATGATCCCGAACCCGCCGACCTGGATCAGCGCGAGGATCACCGCCTCGCCGAACCCGGTCCAGTAGGTGGGGGTGTCGACGACGGTCAGCCCGGTCACGCAGACCGAGGAGGTGGCGGTGAACAGCGCCTCGACGAACGTCGGGCTGCCCTCGGGGACGCTCGCGATCGGCAGCCACAGCAGCAGCGTGCCCACCGAGACGGCGAGGGCGAACGCGACGACGACGACCTGGGCCGGATGGCGCAGGTGCGGCAGCCGGCGCACCCGGGGTGGCCGCTCGCCCGCGGGACGCGCTCGTCGTGCGGAGCGGGTCCTGCTGGGCACCGGGGAACCGTAGTCCCCCCGGCTGAACGGGCCGCGGCGCGCCACGGCGCGCGCCGGCCACGGGAACGGCGACGGGCCCCCGACCGGAGTCGGAGGCCCGTCGTCGTACCGGTGCACGCGCTCGCGGCACGTGCCGATCAGCTCGGGTGGATCACCCCAGCCAGCCCCGCAGGAGCTGCCACAGCCAGCCCAGGAGCTGGCCCACGAAGCCCGAGCCGTGCCCGTGGCCCGGCTTCTGCTTCTCCGTGACCTGCACCTCGACCTCCGCAGTGGTGCCCGAGGTGGCGCCGGTCGCGGTGACCTGGACGGTGCCCAGGGCCACCGAGTTCGGCACCGTCACCCGCACCGAGGTGGCGCCCTCGGCGTCCGTGCGGACGTTGCCCAGCCGCTTCCCGCCGACGGTGACCACGACCCGCTCCTCGGGGCCGAAGCCGGTGACCGAGAAGGTCACCTTGTCGCCGCGGGCGAACGTGGACGGCGACACCGTGACGGTGGCCGGCGCCTGCGGCTCCTCGGCCTCCCCGACGGTGGCCCGGCCGGTGTAGTCCGCCGGGTCCAGCGGGGAGTTCTCCTCCAGGTACGCCCGGAAGGCGTCGAAGTCGATCAGACCGGTCTGCTCCGTGGTGCCCTCGGCGAAGGTGGTGAAGTTGTCACCGCCGGAGGCCAGGAAGCTGTTCGTCGCCACCCGGTAGGTGGCGCCGAGGTCGATCGGCTCGCCCGAGATCCGGATGCTGTCGACGATGATCCGCTCCCCGGCGGGCGCGTCCGGGTCGTAGGACCAGGTCAGCTCCCTCGAGGCGCCCAGGGCCAGGAACGGCCGCGAGCTGCCCGCGGGCTGCCACTGCTGCTCCAGCACCTCCACCAGCTGGGCCCCGGTCAGCGAGGTGACGACCAGGTCGTTGGCGAACGGGGTCACCTCGTTGGCCTCGGCCAGCGTGATCACACCGTCCTCCCCGTAGCGCAGGTCGGCCCGCAGGCCACCGGGGTTGACCAGGCCGAGGTCGGCCGGCTCGATCGCGCTGTCGGCCGCGCCGGAGACGTAGCTGTCGGCGACCAGCCCGCCGAGGGCCGAGTACGACCCGCGGTCCTCGACCTGCCCGCCGTCCGGACCGGTGGTGAAGGCCCGGGTGATGTCGCCGCTCACGGAGCCGACGACCTCGCTGCCGACCTCCTCGGCCACCGCCTGCGCGGCGGCGACCGTCTCGGCGACCTCGGCGACGCGCGGGTAGGCGGCGGTGAGCTCCGCGGCCGGCCGCTTGGTGAGCAGCAGGTTCTCCACCGTCGAGGCGGTCACCTCACCGGTGGCCTCGTCGACGGAGAGCACGATCCGGCCCAGGTCCGCGGCGTAGGAGCCGGTCTGGATGACCGGGCGGGTGCCGTCGGTGCCGGGGACCGGCGCCTGCCACGCGTACGTCTGGTGCGTGTGCCCGGTGAAGATCGCGTCCACGTCCGCGTCCACGCCGTTGACGATCGCGGCGAACGCGGTGTCCGCGGCGAGCTGGGCCTCCAGCGTGCTGGTGGCCTCGCCCTCCGGCGCGCCCTCGTGGGCGAGCAGGACGATCACGTCGGCCTCGTCACCGACCCCGTCGGTGAGCGCGTCGGCGACCCGGTTGGTGGCCTCGACCGGGTCCCCGAAGGTGATGCCCTCGATGCCGGCCGGGGAGACCAGCGAGGCCGTCTCCTCGGTGACGACGGCGATGACGCCCACCGTGAGGCCGTCGGCCTCCAGCAGGGTGTACTCCGGCAGCGCCGGCGCACCGTCGCGGTAGACGTTGGCGCCGAGGTACGGGAAGTCGGCCAGGCCGCTCTCCCCGTCGACCCCGACCCGGCCGGTCAGGTCGGTGAAGCCGCGGTCGAACTCGTGGTTGCCCACGGCCGAGGCCTGCAGCCCCATCTCGTTGAGCACCTCGAGGGTCGGCCGGTCCTGCTGGCTCGAGGAGACGAACGGCGAGGCGCCGATGTTGTCCCCGGCCGAGAGCAGCAGGGTGGCGTCGACGCCCTCGCGGGCCCGCTGCTCCTCGATGGTGCCCGCCAGGGCCACCGCGGTGCCGAGCCGGCCGTGGAAGTCGTTGATGCCCAGCAGCTGGAGGTCGACGGTGCCGTCGTCCTCACCGTCGCCGCCGCCCGTGCCCGGCTCGCCCAGGTCCAGGCCGACGACCAGCGGGTCGTGGTCGGAGGAGCGGAACGGGTCGTCGTCGTACCAGCCCTCGTAGCCGTCGTACTGGTAGCCGTAGGACTCGACGGAGTTGATGTTCCAGATGTCGACGCCGGTGACGTCGGCGGCCAGCGCCGGCGAGCCGAACGCGTGGTCGAGGGAGCCGACCCGGCCGCTGAACACGTAGCTGCTCTCACCGGAGCCGAACTCGGTCTCCAGGTTCGCGTAGCCGGCCTCGGCGAGGACGTCGAGCGGGTCCTCCATGGTGTAGCTGTTCAGGTCACCGATCAGCAGGACGTTCTCGGCCTTGGTCTCCAGCCCGTCGACGAAGGCGACCAGCCGCTGGGCCTCGGCCACGCGGGTGGCGTTGCCGTTGCCCTGGCCGTCGCCGGTGTCCGTGTCGCCCGGACGGGCCGGGGTCGGCACGGAGCCCTTGGACTTGAAGTGGTTCACCACGACGGTGAACTCCTCACCGGCCGCGCGGAAGGTCTGCGCGAGCGGCTGGCGGGCCCGGCCCACCCACTCCTCGTCGGTGTCGACCACCGACTCACCGACCAGCTCCACCGCGGCGGGCTGGTAGATGAAGGCGGTGCGGATGACGTCCTGGTCCTCGGTCGGCGGCAGCACCGCCGGCGAGGGCACGAACGCCCAGCGGTCCTCGCCGGCCGCGGCGTTCAGCGCGGCGGTGAGGGCGGCCAGGGCCTCGTCGCGGTCCTCGCCGAACTTGACCGAGTTCTCGATCTCCTCCAGCGAGACGACCTCGGCGCCCAGGGAGTTGATCGCGGCGACGATCTTCGCCTGCTGCTGGGCGAACTCCTCGGCGTTCTCCGCACCGCGGGCCTCACCCCCGAAGGTGGTGAAGTAGTTGAGCACGTTGAACGACGCCACCTGGACGTCGCCGCCGACCTCCTCGGGGGCGTCGGTGCGCGGGTTGGCATCGTCGAACGACGCCTTCCCGGTGGTCTCCGCGGTCACGACCGTGGCCGGCTGCGCGCGCCAGGCGTCGTACCGGTAGTCCAGCACGTAGGGCACCTCACCGAAGGAGGTCACCCGGTCCCCGACCCGGACGGCGTCCTCGACCGAGCCGTAGCCGGGCTCGAGACCGGCGGTGCTGAGGTTGGTGCTGCGGCCGTCGTCGAGCAGGAGGACGCGTGCGGCGTTCTCGGCCTCGTAGGCGACCGCTGCCTCGCCGGGCTCCACCACGTCGGTGGCCGTGCGCAGCGGCTCGGTGCCGGCGGCCAGCATGATCTCGCCGTAGCGGTTGAGGTTGTAGACCTCGGTGACCGTGTAGTCGCCGGTGGGCGCGAAGCGCATGCCCTCCAGCGCCTCGCGGGCAGCGGCGTCGGTCTGCGCCCAGTCGATGCTGACCGGGGCGGGCAGCGCGGCGTCCTCGGCGCAGAGCGCGACGCCGGTCGCCTCGACCTGGGTCAGGCCGTTGTACTCGGCGACCTCACCGGTGACCTGGACGGCGTCGCCGATCTCCAGGCCCGCGGTGGAACCGAACACGTTGACCGCGGCGGAGGCCGCGCCCGGGGTCGCCGTCGGGTCCTGCACGTAGAGGCTGCCGAAGCCGTCGGGGCTGCTCGTCACGACGCCGGCGACGGTGACGGTGTCGCCCACGAGCGGGCTCTCCTCGCCGGTGCCCTGCACGTCGGTGATGGCGGTGAGGCCGTCGGTGGCGCAGTCGACCGGTTCGGGCTCGGGCTCGGGCTCCGGCTCGACGACCTCGTTGACCGCGCCGAAGGTGTTGGTGTCGGTGACCACCCAGGCGCCGTCGATCAGCTGGATCGACCCCTCGGCCGGACCGCTGCCGGTCTCGGCGACCCCGACGTCGGTGGACTCGCCCTCCGTGTCGCCGAAGGTGGCGGAGAAGGTGCCCTCGTAGGAGAGGAACTGGACGACCGCGCCGTCCGGGCCGATCAGCGCGAGCCCGTCCGGGCTGCCGTTCTGCAGGCCGGGGAAGTCCACGACCACGATGCCGGACTCGCCGACGACGCCGGACAGCGCCTTGGGCGAGTAGGTGGCGCCGCCGTTCCCGTTGACGCCGACCAGGGTCCAGCCGGTGAGGTCGGTGCCCGGTGCGGCGGTGACCTCGACGCGCTCGTTGGCGTCGGATCCGCCGTTGTCGTAGTGGAACTCGCTGATGAAGGGGCTGCCGGCGGGCGGCTCGATCGCCAGCGCGGGAGACGCGCCGAGCAGAGCACCCCCCACGGCGACGGCGGTGACGGCAGCAACTCTGCGCACTGCCGCCCGGTGGTTCACGGGCACGAAGGCCTCCGGTCGGTACGGGTCGGAAGGACGCGGAGACTCTCACTCCCTCGGGTGAACACCGCGTGTCCACCACGGGACGACCAGTGATCGTTCTGGACAGGTCCGTCACTGTCCGGCCGCCTGAGCTGGCGATAGGCCCGACACCTGGGACAGCTGTGATCTACGGCACGTGATCCACCGTCGCCGACTGCGCACCGGGCCGTGAGCTGAGCGGAGGGCGTGGGATTCGAACCCACGAAGAGGGGTTACCTCTTAGCGGTTTTCAAGACCGCCGCCATCGGCCACTAGGCGAGCCCTCCTGGCGCCGTCGAGGCTAGCGCCCCGCCCGGGGCGACCGGGATCCCGCCTGCACCGGCCCGGTGTTGCAGACGTCACACTCCTGCTTTACGGTCCGTTCGCGTCCGTTACAGCGAGGCAGGAGACCACCACCATGCGCAAGCTGTCCGCCGCCCTGCCCCTGGGCTCCCTGCTCCTCGCCGGTGCGGTCGTCCTGGGTCCGCCCACCCCGGCTGGCAGCACTCCCGCCGCCCCGGCCGCCGTCACCGATGTGGCCGCCTCCGGGGTGCAGCCCCTGCGCGGTGACCACGCACAGCAGTGGGTGACCACCTGGACGGCGATGCCGCAGCTGGTGGAGCCGCACAACATGCCGCCGGCGCCGTTCACCCAGCCCGGCCTGGTGCTCGCCGACACCACGCTCCGCCAGACGATCCACACCACGATCGGCGGGGACCAGCTGCGGCTGCGGGTCAGCAACGCCTTCGGCGGGGCGCCGCTGCCGATCACCAAGGCGGTGGTGGCCCTGCCGGCCGGCGGCCAGGCCGGGGCCAGCGCCGTCCAGCCCGGCACGTCGCGGCAGCTCACCTTCGGCGGGCAGGCCTCCACCGTCGTCCCGACCGGCGCCCTGATGGTCTCCGACCCGCTGGCCGCCGACGTGCCGGCCGAGGCGGACCTGACGGTCACCCTGTACCTGGCTGCCGGCCAGGCCTCCGACCAGCTCACCGGCCACCCCGGCTCGCGCACCACCTCCTGGCTGGTCCACGGTGACCACGCCGAGGACGTCGAGCTGGCCGGGGCGACGGCGATCGACCGCTGGTACCTGATCAGCGGGTTGGAGGTGACCGCGGGGAAGCGGACCCGCGCGGTCGCCGTCCTCGGCGACTCGCTCAGCGACGGCCGCGGCTCCACCACGAACGGCAACGACCGCTGGCCCGACCTGCTGGCCGCACGGCTCGCCGAGAAGCCCGCCACCCGCGACGTCGCCGTCGTCAACCAGGCCGCCGGGGGCAACCGGGTGCTGCAGGACGGCCTCGGCCCGAACGCGCTGGCCCGCCTGGACCGCGACGTGCTGGCCCAGAGCGGGGTCGAGCACCTCGTCGTCTTCGAGGGCGTCAACGACATCGGCACCGCAGCGGCCACCCCGGAGGCCCAGTCCGCGGTCGCCGCCGAGCTCATCCGCGCCTACCAGCAGATCGTCGTCCGGGCACACGCGCAGGGGATCGCCGTGCACGGCGCGACGCTGCTGCCCTTCGGCGGCAACGAGGGCTACGACGACCCCGCCGGGCACCGTGAGGCCGCCCGCCGGACGGTCAACGAGTGGATCCGCAGCAGCGGCACGTTCGACACCGTGCTGGACTTCGATCGGGTGACGCGCGACCCGTCGGCCCCGCAGCGCCTGCTCCCGGCCTACGATGAGGGCGATCACCTCCACCTCAACCCGGCCGGGTACGCGGCGCTCGCCGCCGCCGTGCCCACCCAGCTGTTCCGCTAGCAGTCGCGGGAGCGCGGGGCCGGGAGGGAGGGCCCGGCCCCGCGCCGGGCATGTCCGGGGGGCGCGCGTTGTTGTCCAGGCTGAGGTCCGTGGCACCGCGTCGACCTCCCCCTGGTTCCCGTCCCCCACCGAAGGACACCCCCTGTCTGCAACCGCTCCCGAGCAGTCCGCCCCCCGCCGCCGCGACCGCTCCTCCGCCCGTGAGGCCGTCGCGCGCGAGGCCGACCGCAAGGCCGCCCGCGACGAGAAGACCGCCCAGCAGATCTGGGTGGACGGCGCCGCGCCCGAGCTGCCCAGCCGCACCGTCCGCCCCGAGTCGGTCGTGTTCCACCTGGGCCCCACCAACTCGGGCAAGACCTACGAGTCGCTGCAGGCGCTGGCCGCCACCGGCTCCGGCGTCTACGCCGCCCCGCTGCGCCAGCTCGCGCACGAGGCCTACGCCAAGCTCTCCGCCCAGCTGCCCGCGGGCACCGTCGGGCTCTCCACCGGCGAGGAGGAGATCGACCCCTTCGCGCCGATCGTCTGCTGCACGGTGGAGAAGGCCCCGATGCGCGGCGAGCTGCTGGTGCTCGACGAGTCGCACTGGGTCGCCGACCCCGACCGCGGCCACCACTGGGCCCGGCTCCTGCTGACCGGCGAGTTCCGCGAGATGCACCTGATCTCCGCCGCCGAGGCCTACCTGCTGCTCAAGCCGCTGGTCGCCGACGCTCAGTCGATCGAGGTGGTCAACCACAAGCGGCTGTCCCGGCTCGACGTGCTGCACGCCCCGGTCAAGCCGGCCACCGTGCGCCCGCAGACGCTGGTCGTCGCCTTCTCCCGCAAGACCGTCTACGCCGTCGCCGCCGAGCTCGACCAGCACCGGCCGGGCAAGGTCGGCGTCCTCTACGGCGCGCTGCCCCCGGCCACCCGCCGCGAGGTGATCGAGAAGTTCACCGACGGTGACTTCGACGTGCTGGTCACCACCGACGTCATCGGCCACGGCATCAACGTGCCGGCGACCACCGTGCTGTTCGCCGAGACCAGCAAGTTCGACGGCGTCGAGGTGCGCCCGCTGCGCAGCTGGGAGGCCGCGCAGATCGCCGGCCGCGCCGGCCGCTACGGCCTCACCGGGCACGGCAGCGTCGGCGTCCTCACCGGCGTCGCCGGGCTCAAGCCGGTGCCCGCGCTGGTCGCCAAGGGCGCCGCCGTGGCCCGCGGCGACGAGATGAGCGACCTGCCCAAGCGGGCTCCCCGACTGCGGCCGGAGCTGGCCGACCTCGGCGCGTTCGAGGCCGTCGACCTGCCCGAGGCGCTCACCCGCTGGATGGCCTGGGCCCGCCGCGCCACCCGGGACACCGGGATGACCGCCGACGACGTCACCCCGCTGATCGTGCGGGTGCACGCCCTGCTGCCGCTGCTGCGCGGCCCGCTGGGCGCCGCCGGCGACCTGGAGACCGTGTGGCGGCTGGTCAACCTGGCCATCGACTACAACCCACCCCGGCGGATCCGCTGGCTGACCCTGGCCCGCGCCGCGCTGCGGCACGCCGTCGGGCTGCCGGTGGCCGCCGAGACGGTGCTGCCCGACGTCCCGCGCGGCGGGTCGGTCGAGGACTTCGAGCAGGCCGCCGCGGCCGCCCGCGACGCGCAGACGCTGCTGCGCCAGTTCCCCGACGTGGCGGGGCTGAGCAGCGAGGACGCCGCCTGGGTCGAGGAGGAATGCGCGGAGAGCATCAGCGAGCTGCTGCCCGACGCCATCTCCATCGGCCGCTCGGGCAAGTGCGCGGAGTGCGGCACGGCGATCGCCCCGTGGTTCAGCACCTGCCGGCCGTGCAGCTCCCGGCCCGCCGGTCGCGGGCGCGACGGCGGGCGGCCCCGGGACGGCGACCGCCGTCCCGGCTCGCGCTCGGGCTCCCGGCAGGGCCGCCGGCCGAGCCGCAGCGGCCGCGGCTGACCGGTCCCGGCGCTCGGGTGGGACGCCCGCTCAGCCGCCGTCGCGGCTGACGCGGGCCCCCACCACGACGTCGGAGAGCGCACCGGCGGGCCGGCAGAGGAGCATCCCCCGACGAGGGTGAGGACCGTCGCCCGCGAGCCGGGACGACGCCGTCACACCGGGGCTCAGCCGCCCGACGTGCCGCCGACGCTGTCCGCGCCGGGGTCGACGGTCACGTCGGTGAACGGCAGCCGCGGCTCCACCCAGGGGAAGACGACGAACAGCAGCAGCGCCACGACGCCCAGGGCGAGCACCAGGGCGCACGCCGCCCGGCTCGCGGTGCCGCCGGGGAGATGACGCCAGATCCAGCCGTACACGGGTCCTCCTCAGCCGCCGGCCAGCGCCGGCGGCCCGTCCGGGGCCTCGGCCTTGCTGATCGGCGCACCGTCGAGGACGGCGTGCACGATCAGCCGCTGGCGGGCGGAGTACTTCGGGTGGCAGGTGGTGAGGGTCAGGTAGGCCCCCGACGGCGGGGCGCCGGGGGCGCCGGGGGTCGGCGCGATGACCGACACCTCCTCCGGGGTGACGATCTGTTGCCCCGGGATGCCGGGGCCGCCGTCGGCGGGGTCGCCCAGCACGCGGTAGACGTACCAGCTGCCCGCGGTCTCGACCACGATCGGGTCGCCGGGCTGCAGCTGGTCCAGGTCGAGGAACGGGGACCCGCGGCCCACCCGGTGGCCGGCCACCGCGAAGTTGCCCTGCTGTCCGGGCATCGCCGTCCCGGCGTAGTGGCCCGGCCCCTGGGAGAGCTCGTCCTCCGTCGTCCCCTGCAGCACCACGCGGGCCCAGTCCGCACCGAGCCGGGGCACGTGCAGCACCCCCAGGGGCTCGCCGACCGGCGGCTCGACGAGCTGCTCGGGGGCGGCCGGCTGCGCGTCCCAGGTCTCGTGCAGCTCCTGGGAGAGCTGGTCCTGGCGGCGGTCGGCGAGCAGGTCGGTCACGTAGACCTCGTAGACGACGAAGAGCAGGACCACCACCCCGGCCGTGACCAGCAGCTCGCCCACACCACGGGCCAGCGCCTGCCCGAACGAGCCCCGGCGCGGTGCCGGTTCCTGGTCGACCGGCTCGTCGTCCCACTCCCACCCGGGGCCCTCGTCGTCCTCGTCCCACGTCCACGCGGGCGCCGGCGCGGCCGGGAGGCCGGCGCCGCGCGGGTCCGCAGCGAAGGCGCCCTGCCCGGGCCCGGCAGCGGGGAGCAGGTCCGGGACGCGCTCCCAGCGCTGGGTGTTGCCCAGGTCCTCGTCCGAGGACCGCTGCGGGTCGACCATGCGCTCCCCCGGCTCGTACCACCGACGGCCACGTGCCGCCGTCGCGGACGTTAGGCGAGCCCGGGCCGCGCACCGCGGTGGCTGCCCGGCGCGTCGTGCCCGGTGACCTCAGGACTGCGCAGCTGCCCCGTGCTCCTCGGCCACCGGGGTGCCGACCACCCCGTGCAGGTGGCAGGCGGCGAGCTGGTCGGGCACGCCGGCCGGCTGCAGCGCCGGGTCGACGTCGTCGCAGGGCTCGAAGACGTACGGGCAGCGGGTACGGAACCGGCAGCCGCTGGGCACCGCCGCCGGTGACGGGACGTCGCCGCGCAGCACGATCCGTTCCCGGGTGCGCTCCACCGACGGGTGCGGCACGGGGACGGCGGACAGCAACGCCTGGGTGTACGGCATCTGCGGCTCGCTGCCCACCGCCGCGGCCGGCCCGACCTCCACGATCCGCCCCAGGTACATGACCGCGATCCGGTCCGAGACGTGCCGGACGGCGGACAGGTCGTGCGAGATGAACAGCAAGGTCAGCCCCAGCCGGCGCTGCAGCCCGCGCAGCAGGTTGAGCACCTGCGCCTGCACGCTCACGTCGAGGGAGGCGATCGCCTCGTCGCAGACCAGGAAGTCCGGCTCCCCGGCCAGCGCCCGGGCGATCCCGACCCGCTGCCGCTGACCGCCGGAGAACTCGTGCGGGTACCGCCCGGCCACCGCCGGGTCCAGCCCGACCAGCTCCAGCAGCTCCCCCACCCGGGCGGCGCGCTCCCGCCGTCCCGGGTGCAGGCCGTGCACCTCCAGCGGCTCGGCCACCGTCTGCGCCACGGTGCGCCGCGGGTCGAGCGAGGCGAACGGGTCCTGGAAGACCATCCCGGCCCGCCGCCGCATCCGGCGCAGGTCGCCGGCCGACAGCGTCGTGACGTCGGTGGCGTCGAAGGTCACCGTGCCACCGGTCGGCTCGACGAGCCGCAGCAGCGCGTTGCCCAGCGTCGACTTCCCGCAGCCGGACTCCCCCACCAGGCCGAGCGTCTCGCCGCGGCGGATCTCCAGGTCCACGCCGTCGACCGCCCGGACCGCACCGGTGGTGCGGCGGAGCACCCCGGAACGGATCGGGAAGTGCACCTCGAGGCCGCGGGCGGAGACCAGCACGTCGTCCTCGCTCATCGGCTCTCCCCTTCGGTGCACCAGGTGGCCGCCCGGTGCGGCAACTCCCCGCCGGAACGGCCGTTCCGGCGGTGGGGGACGACGGCGAGCGGGGGCTGCTCGGTCTCGCAGCGCGGGTCGGCGCGCACCGGGCAGCGGGGCCAGAACACGCAGCCGGCCGGCAGGTCGGTGGGCGCCGGCGGGGTGCCGGGGACCGTGGCCAGGTCGGGCACCGTGCCGTCGGCGCGTGGCTCGGCCAGGTCGGGCAGCGCGCCCAGCAGGCCCCGCGTGTAGGGGTGCGCGGGGTGCTCGAGCACGTCGTCGACCGTGCCGTCCTCCACGCACCGCCCGCCGTACATGACCAGCACCCGGTCGGCGATGCCGGCGACCACGCCCAGGTCGTGGGTGATCCAGACGACGCCGGTGCCGTGCTCGCGCTGCAGCCGCCCGATGAGCTCGATGATCTGCGCCTGCACCGTGACGTCGAGGGCGGTGGTGGCCTCGTCGGCGATCAGCAACGCCGGGGAGCTGCTCAGCGCGATCGCGATCATCACCCGCTGGCGCATGCCGCCGGAGAGCTCGTGGGGATAGCGGTCCAGCGCCTTCGCCGGATCGGGCAGCCCCACCTCCGCCAGCAGCTCGGCGGCGCGCGTGCGGGCGGCGCCCTTGCCGACGTCGTCGTGCGCGCGGATGCCCTCGACGAGCTGGCGCCCGACGGTGAGCACCGGGTTGAGCGAGGTCATCGGGTCCTGGAAGACCATCCCGATCCCCGGCCCGCGCACCTGGCGCAGCCGGTCCGGGCGCATGGTCAGCAGGTCCTCGCCGTCCAGCCTCGCCGCGCCGCTGACCGTGGCGACCCCGTCGGGGAGCAGCCCCATCAGCGCGAGCACCGAGACGCTCTTGCCGCTGCCCGACTCCCCCACCACCGCGACCGTCTCGCCCCGGGCGACGCGGTAGCTCAGCCCGTTGACCACGTCGGCCGGGCCGCGCGGGGTGCGCAGCCGCACCCGCAGGTCCTCGACCTCCAGCACCGGCTGCCCGCTCACTGGCGACCTCCGCTCATCGCCGTCCGCTGCCGCGGGTCCAGGACGTCGCGCAGCCCGTCGCCGAGCAGGTTGAACGACAGCACCAGCAGGAAGATGGCCAGCCCCGGGAAGACCGCGATCCACCAGGCCAGCTCGATGTAGCCGCGCCCCTCCGACAGCATCAGCCCCCACGACGGGTCCGGCGGCTGGGTGCCCAGGCCGAGGAAGGACAGCGCCGCCTCCGACAGCACCGCGAACGCCAGGCTGACCGAGGTCTGCACGATGATCGGCGGGGCGGCGTTGGGCAGCACGTGGCGGAACAGCAGCCGCAGGTCCGAGGAGCCCACCGACCGGGACGCCCGGACGTAGACCTCCTCCCGCACGCTGAGCACGCTGGAACGGGTGACCCGCGCGAAGATCGGGATGTAGACGATGCCGATCGCGATGGTCGTGTTGGTCAGGCCCGGACCGAGGATGGCGACGATCGAGATCGCCAGCAGCACCGCCGGGAAGGCGAACAGCATGTCCATGAACCGCATCAGGGCGTCGTCGACCCACTTGCCGTAGAAGCCGGCGAGCAGCCCGATCAACGTGCCGACGACCAGCGAGATGCTGACCGCGACCAGCCCCACCCGCAGCGAGACCGAGGCGCCCAGGACCACCCGGGAGAGGACGTCGCGGCCGAGGTCGTCGGTGCCGAACGGGTGCTCCAGGCTGGGCGACTGCAGCCGGTCGGCCACGGAGATCTCGTTGGCGGTCTGCGGGGCCAGCAGGTCGTCGAAGAGGGCGACGACGATCATCAGCAGGATCCACCCGGCGGCGACGGCCGCCGTCGGGTTGCGCAGCAGCAGCCCCAGCGTCTCCCGCCAGCGCGGTCGCTCCGGTCGCAGCGTGGCGGTCGGCTGGTCGGTCGACTGCCCGGCGGTCGGCGTCCCGACGGTGGCGGACCCGTACGGACCGCCGTCCGGCGGCTCGGCGGCCGGGCTCGGGCCCGGGTCGGCAGGAGTGGTCATCGGCGCGCGATCCTCGGGTCCAGCCGGCTGTACAGCAGGTCGACCACCAGGTTGACCAGCAGGAACACCAGCGCGAACAGCAGCACGGCGCCCTGCAGCACCGGGTAGTCACGGGCCTGCACCGCCTGCAGGGCCAGCTGCCCCAGCCCCGGCCAGGAGAAGACGATCTCCACCACGACCACGCCGGAGAGGAGGTAGGCCAGCTGCACGCCGGTGACGGTGACCAGCGGCAGCAGCGCGTTGCGCAGCACGTGCCAGCTCAGCACCTGCCGGCCCCGCAGCCCCTTGGCCCGCGCCGTCCGCACGTGGTCCTGCCCCAGCGCCTCCAGCACGCTGGACCGGACGAAGCGGGTGATCACCGAACCGGAGACCACGCCGGTGACGACCGCCGGCATGATCAGCCGCTGGAACCAGCCCCACGGGTCCTCGGTCAGCGGCACGTACCCGCCCGAGGGCAGCCAGCCCAGCGTCCCGGCGAAGACCAGGATCAGCACGATGCCCATCCAGAAGTCCGGCACCGAGATGCCGATCTGGCTGAGCACCGTCGCCCCCCGGTCGACCAGCGACCGGGGGCGCAGCGCGGAGACCGTGCCCAGCGGGACGGCGATGAGCAGCGCCACGACGATCGCCGCGAACGCCAGGGTCAGCGTCGCCGGCAGCCGCTCGAGGATCTGCGCCGTCACCGGCTCGCCGCTGCGGAAGCTGACCCCGAGGTCACCGGTGAGCGCCCGGCCCGCCCAGCTGAAGTACTGCTGCAGCAGCGGCTGGTCCAGCCCGGACCGCTGCTGCAGCGCGTCGTAGCTCTCCTGGGAGAACCGGGTGCCCAGCGCCAGGCGCACCGGGTCGCCGGGGACGAGGTGGACCAGGGCGAACACGATGATGCTCACCCCGACCAGCACGACCAGCGACTGACCGGTGCGCCGGAGCAGGTAGCCGGTCAGGGCAGCTCCACGTCCTCGAAGTTGATCGCCTTGTCCGGGCGGATCGTGTAGCCGGACAGCCCCGGCGCCCACGCCTGCACGACGTCGGGGTTGTAGAGGTACACGTACGAGGCGTCGTCCACGATCAGCTGGGCTGCCTGGTCGTAGAGGTCCTTGCGGGCGTCCTGGTCGGTCTCGCTGGCGGCCTCGGTCAGCAGCCGGTCGACCTCCGGGTTGCTGTAGCCCTGGTAGTTGCTGGAGCCGCCGGTGATGTGCTGGGCGTGGTAGTAGTCGAACGGGTCGATGTTGCCCAGCCAGCCCAGCAGGAAGGCGTCGAAGTCACCCTGGGACTGGCGGTCCAGCCAGGTGGCGAAGTCCACGGTCTGCACGTCCACGTTGATCCCGACCGGCTGCAGCTGGCTGGCGATCACCTGCGCGGCGGTCACCGTCTCCGGGAACTCGTCGGTGACCATCAGCCCCATCGTGATCGGCGTCTGCACGCCGGCCTGCTGGAGCAGCTGCTCGGCGGCCGCCGGGTCGGCGTCGTAGGGCGCGTAGTCGGAGTGGAAGAAGCTGTCCTCCGGGATCGCCGTCTGGTTCGGCTGGGCCGCGCCGAACCGGGCCGCCTCGGTGACCGCGTCGCGGTCGACGGCGGTCGCGATCGCCTGGCGCACCTGCGGGTTGCCGAACGGCTCCCGGGCGTAGTTCATCGACATGTACCAGTAGTCGACGCTGGGGGTGGTGGCCAGCTCGACCTCGTCGTTGCCCTGCAGCGACTCGATCTGCTGCGGCGGGACGTTGTCGGTCCACTGGACCTCGCCGTTCTCCAGCGCGGTCAGCGCAGCGGCGGGCTCGGTGACGTAGCGGAACTCGACGCCGTCGATGCTCGGCGCGCCACCCCAGTAGTCGGAGTAGGCGGCGAGCTCGGTGCTGCCCGCGTCGGAGCTCTCCAGGGTGAACGGCCCGGTGCCCACCGCCTCGGTGGTGAGGTCGTACTGCTCGGCCGCGCCCTCGGGCAGGATCGCCATGCCCTTGAAGCCGCCGATCAGCGCGGGCAGGTTCGGCGTCGGCTGGCTGACCGTGATCACCACGGTCTGCGGGCCGTCGGCCTCCACCGACTCGACGGTGGCGAACCGGTAGGCGTTGTTCAGCTCCTCGTCGATGATCCGGTTGTAGGAGTAGACGACGTCGGCGGAGTCGAAGGTGCTGCCGTCGTGGAAGGTGACGTCGTCCCGCAGCGTGAACGTCCAGGTGAGGCCGTCCTCGCTGGTCTCCCACTCGGTGGCGAGGCTGGGCTCCATCGTGAGGTCCTCGGGGTTGGGGACCACGAGGGTGTCGTAGACGTTCTCCAGCACCTGGAAGCTCGGGTAGGCGCTGGTCACGTGCGGGTCGAACTGGTCGGGCTGGGCGCTCACGGCGGCGACGAGGACGTTGTCGCCGCTGGCACCGCCACCGCCGTTGCCGGTGTCGACGCTCTCGCCGCCGGAGCAGGCGCTCAGCGTGAGCGCGCCGGCGGTGGCGAGGAACAGGAGTCGTGGGGCGCGCACGGGCTTGCCTCCGGAGGTCGACGACAGAGATGCACTCTCGACCCTCACCCCGCCCCCGGGGTGGTTGCAGGGCGGAACGGGTGATCGTTGCCGTCTCGTGATCTTGCCCCCGGCGCCGGCGGACCGCACGCCGTGGCGGGAACGGCAGCGGCCGCCGCCCCGGGATCCGGGACGGCGGCCGCTGCGGGTGTCGCGCGGCTCAGAGCGCGACGTAGACCGACTTCGTCTGCAGGTACTCGTCGAGCGCCTCGGGGCCGTTCTCCCGGCCGTAGCCCGAGGCCTTGTAGCCGCCGAAGGGCAGTGCGACGTCGAGGATGCCGTAGGTGTTCACCCAGATCAGGCCGGCCTCCAGCTGCGCGGCGACGCGGTGGGCGCGGGCGACGTCCTTGGTGTGCAGGCCGGCGGCCAGCCCGTAGGGCGTGCCGTTGGCCAGCGCGACGGCCTCCTCCTCGGTGTCGAACACCTGCACGGTGAGCACCGGGCCGAAGATCTCCTCCTGCACCAGCCGGGAGTCCTGGGCGACGTCGGCGACGACGGTCGGCGCCATGTAGAAGCCGCCGTCCTTCTCGATCCGCTGCCCGCCGGCGACGACCCGGCCGCTGCCGCCCTCGCCGGTGGCCAGCGCGACGTACCGCTCGACGTTCTCCAGGTGCCGCTCGCCGGCCATCGGGCCGACGATCGTGCCCTCGTCCAGCGGGTCGCCGACCGGCACGTGGGTGGCCCCGCCGACGACGCCGGCGAGCACCTGCTCGTAGACGCCCCGCTGCACCAGCAGCCGGGTGCCGCCCATGCAGAACTGGCCGGTGTTGAAGACGAACGCGGAGACCGCGGCCTGGACCGCCTCGTCGAGATCGGCGTCGTCGAAGACGATGTTCGCCGACTTGCCGCCCAGCTCCATGGTCACCGGGGTGACGTTGGCGGCCGCGGTGGCGGCGATCATGCTGCCGACCTTGGTCGAGCCGGTGAAGGCGATCCGGTCGACGTCCGGGTGCCGGCTGAGCCGGTCGCCGGCGACGGCGCCGTGGCCGGTGACCACGTTGAGCACCCCGGCCGGCAGCCCGGCCTCGGTGAGCAGCTCGGCGATTCGCAGCGCGGTCAGCGGGGTGTCCTCCGCCGGCTTGTGGACGACGGTGTTGCCGGCCGCCAGGGCGGGGGCGATCTTCGACGTCGACAGGATCATCGGGAAGTTGAACGGCGTGATCGCGGCGACCACACCGAGCGGCTCGCGCCGGGTGTAGGCCAGGCCCGGGCCGCGGATGCCGCGGGTCGCGCCCTCGATCGCACCGGCCAGCCCGGCGAAGTAGGAGAAGTGCTCGGCGGTGGTGTTGGTGTCGATCTGCCGGGCGAAGGTGATCGGCTTGCCGGTGTCCAGGCTCTCCAGCCGGGCCAGCTCCTCGCCGTTCTCCAGGATCAGCTGGGCGGCGCGCTGCAGGATCGCGCCGCGGTCGCGGGCGCTCATCGTGCGCCAGGGCCCGCTGTCGAAGGCCCGGCGGGCGGCGGCGACGGCGCGGTCGACGTCCTCGACCGTGCCCTCGGGCATGGTGGTGACCACGCGACCGGTCGACGGGTCGACGACGTCGCGGCGCTCGGTGCCGGTGCCGTCCTGCCACTGACCGTCGATGTAGTGCTTGCCCGGGGGCAGCGCGACCTGCTCGGCGTGGTCCTGGGCCAGTGTGTCGGTGCTCATGTCTCCCTCTCGCCGGCAGCCCTGCCGGGCTGCCTGTCGTTCGACGGCTCTGTCGTGGAGCAACCGTCCGTCAAGGACAACGGAAAGTCACGCCACTCTTCGTAGCCGTCTCCCGCGAAGTGGAAGGCAGATCACACCCTTCCGGGTGGTCAGGCCGGCCGGACGACTCCGACGACGTGCTCGACGCCGCTCTTCTCGCTGCGGACGGCGAGATCCCAGCCTCCGTCGGCCTGCTCGGTGGCCAGCGTGACGGTCGAGGGCAGGAACAGCGGCTTGCGGAAGCCGACGTCCACGCTCACCGCGTCGGGCAGCCGGCCGGACAGCGCCGCCAGCGCGCGGGCCTTCACCCACATGCCGTGCGCGATCGCCCGCTTGAACCCGAACGCCTTCGCGGTCAGCCCGGAGAGGTGGATCGGGTTCACGTCACCGGAGACCTTCGCGTAGCGGCGGCCGGCGTCGTCGGGCACCCGCCAGCGGGCGGCGACCCGCTCGACGTCGCCCACCGGGACCTCGACGTCGGCGTCCGGCGCGCCGTCGGGCGCCGTCGCACCGCGGGCCAGGTAGGTCGAGCGGCCGCGCCACACCTCGTCGCCGCGGCTGCGCACGGACGCGACCAGGTCGACCGTCGCACCGCTCCGGTGCGCCGCGAACCGGTCGGCCCAGACCTCCAGGTCCAGCCGCTCGTCGACCCCGATCGGCCGGTTCACGGTGATCCGGTTGCGCACGTGCACCAGCCCGGGCAGCGCCAGCGGGAAGCTGCGGTCGGCCATCAGCGCGACCTGCAGCGGGAAGGTCAGCACGTGCGGGAAGGTGACCGGCAGCGCGTCGGCCAGCGGGAACCCGCAGACCGCGGCGTAGTCGGCCAGCTGCGCCGGGTCGACCGCCACCCCGGTGCGGGCCAGGTGGGTGTCGGGCAGGTCCCCACCCCGGCCGCGGGCGGTGACGGCTGCCTTCGCGAACAGCGCCGCCATGTTCGGCGGGTCGGTCAGGACGATCATCACGCCCCCAGCAGCGACTGGCCGCAGACCCGCACGACCTGGCCGTTGACCCCGGCGCTGGCCGGCTGGGCGAGGAAGGCGATCGTCTCCGCGACGTCGACCGGCAGCCCGCCCTGCTGCAGCGAGTTCAGCCGCGAGCCGACCTCGCGGGTGCCGAAGGGCATCTTCGCGGTCATCTCGGTGACGATGAACCCCGGCGCGACGGCGTTGATCGTGGCGCCGCGGGCGGCGAACTCCGGCGCCCAGGCGCGCACCATCCCGATGATCCCGGCCTTGGACGCCGCGTAGTTGGTCTGCCCGCGATTGCCGGCGATGCCCGACTGCGAGCTCACGCTGACCACCCGTGCGCCGGGCTTGAGCGCGCCCTCGGTGTCCAGCAGCGCCTGGGTGATGTCCAGCTGCGCCTGCAGGTTGACCGCCATCACCGAGTTCCAGCGGGCGGCGTCCATGTTCACCAGCAGCTTGTCGCGGGTGATGCCGGCGTTGTGCACGACGACGTCCACCCCGCCGTGCCGGGCGATCAGCTGCTTCGCCAGGCGCGGGCCGGCGTCGTCGGCGGTGATGTCCAGCGCGACCGCCGTCCCGCCGATCTCGTTGGCCACCTGCGCCAACTGCTCCCCGGCGGCCGGGACGTCGACGACCACCACGTGCGCGCCGTCGCGGGACAGCACCTTGGCGATCGCCGCGCCGATGCCGCGGGCGGCCCCGGTGACGACGGCGACCTCGCCGGCCAGCGGGCGCTCGGCGTCGGTCTCGGCCGGGACGTCGGCGGCGGAGAGGGTGAGCACCTGGCCGTCGACGTAGGCCGCGCGGCCGGAGAGGAAGAACCGCAGCGGGCTGCCCAGCGAGGCCTCCGCGCCGGCCGGGACGAGCACCAGGTTGGCGGTGGCGCCGTTGCGCAGCTCCTTGGCCAGCGAGCGGACCAGCCCCTCGAGCGCCTGCCGGGCCGCGGCCTGCGCCGGGCCCTCCGCCGTCGCCGGCGGGTCGGCCAGCACCAGCACCCGCCCGCTGGCGCCGAGCCGCTTCACCGCGGGGGCGAGCAGGTCGTGGGCCGCGGCGAGGTCGCCCGGGCCGGTCAGCCCGGTGGCGTCCAGCACCACGGCGCCCAGCTTCGCGCCGTCGTCCGAACCGTCGGCGGCCACCGGGGAGACCACGGTGACCCCGGCGTCGCGCAGCAACCGGGTGACGGCCTCCCGCAGCCGGCCCTCGCCGGCCGACCCGACCAGCGCCGGACCGGGGAGCAGCGGCTGCCCGGGCTCGTACCGGCGCAGCTCCGCCGGCCGGGGCAGGCCCAGCTGCTTGGTGATCGTCGTGCCGACGCCGGAATTGGCGAAGTCGCGGTACCAGTCGCTCACGTGGGGTCCTTCCGTGGTGCGTGACAGGGGTGGGCGCTCACCCGGGTTGAGCCGCATGACCGGACGTGGAGCCGCGCCGTGGCCCGGCTCCACGTCCGGTGGACCGGGTCGAGCCGGACGACCGGGACGCCGGCGCTCAGGACTCGAGGATGGCGACGACGCCCTGGCCGCCGGCCGCGCAGATGGAGATCAGCCCGCGCTTGCCCGGGCCGGCCTGGTGCAGCATCTTCGCCAGCATCGCGACGATCCGGCCGCCGGTCGCGGCGAACGGGTGCCCGGCGGCCAGCGACGAGCCGTGCACGTTCAGCTTCGACCGGTCGATGGACCCGAGCGGGGCGTCCAGACCGAGCTTCTCCTTGCAGAACGCCGGGCTCTCCCACGCCTTGAGGGTGGCGAGCACGGTGGAGGCGAACGCCTCGTGCACCTCGTAGAAGTCGAAGTCCTGCAGCGTCAGGCCGTTGCGCGCCAGCAGCACCGGGACGGCGTAGGCGGGCGCCATCAGCAGCCCCTCGCCACCGTGCACGTAGTCGACCGCGGCGGTCTGCGCGTCGACCAGGTGGGCGAGCACCGGCAGGTCGTGCGCGGCGGCCCACTCGTCGGAGGCCAGCAGCACCGCGGAGGCGCCGTCGGTCAGCGGCGTGGAGTTGCCCGCGGTCATCGTGGCGTCGTCGCCGCGGCCGAAGACCGGCTTGAGCTTCGCGAGCTTCTCCACCGAGGTGTCCGGGCGCAGGTTGTTGTCGCGGGCCAGGCCCAGGTACGGCGTCACCAGGTCGTCGAAGAAGCCGGCGTCCCAGGCGGCAGCCAGCGCGTGGTGCGAGCGGACGGCGAGCTCGTCCTGCTCCTCGCGGCCGATCTCCCACTCCTTCGCCGTGATCGCGGCGTGGTCGCCCATCGCCAGGCCGGTGCGCGGCTCGGCGTTGCGGGGGATCTCCGGGACGAGCTGACCAGGGCGCAGCCGGCCGAGCGCCTTGAGTCGCTGCTGGACCGTCTTCGCCCGGTTGAGCTCCATCAGCAGCCGGCGCAGGTCCTCGCTCACCGCGACCGGGGCGTCCGAGGCGGTGTCGACGCCGCCGGCGATGCCCGACTCGACCTGGCCGAGGGCGATCTTGTTGGCGACCAGGATCGCCGCCTCGAGGCCGGTGCCGCAGGCCTGCTGGACGTCGTAGGCGGGGGTGGCGGCCGACAGCCGGGAGCCGAGCACCGCCTCGCGGGTGAGGTTGAAGTCGCGGGAGTGCTTGAGGACGGCGCCGGCCACGACCTCGCCCACCTGCTCGCCCTGCAGCCCAAAGCGGGCGACCAGCCCGTCGAGGGTGGCGGTGAGCATGTCGGAGTTGCTCGCCCGGGCGTAGGCGCCGTTGGCGCGGGCGAAGGGGATGCGGTTGCCGCCGACGATCGCGGCCTTCCGGGTCTGCTCAGCCATGGGAGGACCTCCGTGGTCGTTGATGGCCATCTCCGCCCCCCGCAGGCAGAGCAGAAATGGCCATTCCTGCCTCGGCGGGGGTGATCGGTGTCTGATACCGACGGTATCAGGTACTTTCGGTCCCGTGAACACCGAGACGGCGGCCGCACCGCGGGACCGGCGCGACTCCCGCTGGGACGCGCACCGGCGCGCGCGGCGCGAGCAGCTGGTCGAGGCGACGCTGGCCGCCGTCGGCCGGCACGGCCCCGGTGTCGGCATGGACGAGATCGCCGCCGAGGCCGGCACCAGCAAGACCGTCGTCTACCGGCACTTCGCCGACCGCAGCGAGCTCTACGTCGCCGTCTGCGCCCGGGTCGCCGAGCAGCTCGTCCGCAAGCTGCGCGAGGCGATCGGCAGCAGCGAGCACCCCCGGCAGATGGTCTCGGCCGCCGTGGAGACCTACCTGGCGTTCATCGAGGCCGATCCTGCGGTCTACCGGTTCGTGGTGG
The DNA here is from genome assembly GCF_054050955.1 of Modestobacter sp. SYSU DS0290. Classification (NCBI taxonomy): domain Bacteria; kingdom Bacillati; phylum Actinomycetota; class Actinomycetes; order Geodermatophilales; family Geodermatophilaceae; genus Modestobacter; species Modestobacter sp. SYSU DS0290. Next base: position 10,381 of record NZ_JBJHAI010000008.1, on the reverse strand, counting down.
GGCACGCGCTGGTCGACCGGCCGGCCGGTCTGATCGCCGAGGGCAAGGACCCGATCAGCAGCCTCTCCGACCTCATCGGCGACGAGGTCGGCGCCCTGGTGTCCACCGCGCTCCAGCGCGCCGGGCAGGACACCGCCGCCGCCGCGCCCTGGGGCCACGGGGTGATCGGGCTGGTCCGCGCCGCCGCCGACTGGTGGCTGCGCGCCGACCGCCCGATGCCGCGCACCCAGCTCGCCGCTCACCTGACCGACCTGGCCTGGACCGGGCTGCGCGGCGTCGTCACCCCGACGCCGTCCACCCCCGGGCCCTCAACCACTCCCCCCGCCCGTCCGATGGAGGAAGCATGACCAGCACACCGACGCCGCTGACGCCGGTCGACCCCGCCCGGCTGACCGAGGTCCTCGACGGGCGCTGGGCGCACGTGCGCCGCGACGCCCGGGAGCAGCTCGGCACGGCCCACTACGCCACGGTGCACGGCGAGACGATGGCCGAGGCCCGCGAGCGGGTGACCCGGCTGGCCGCCGACCTGGCCGCCACCGGTCGCGTCGGCCTCGGCTACCCGCAGGCGTACGGCGGGTCCGACGACAGCGGCGGCTCGGTGGTCTCCATCGAGATGCTCGCCCAGGCCGACCTGTCGCTGATGGTCAAGGCCGGCGTGCAGTGGGGCCTGTTCGGCGGCGCCGTGCAGGCCCTGGGCACCCAGCGCCACCACGACGAGTTCCTCCCGGCGATCATGAGCTTCGACCTGCCCGGTTGCTTCGCGATGACCGAGACCGGCCACGGCTCCGACGTCCAGCAGCTGCGCACGACGGCCACCTACGACCCGGCGACGCAGTCCTTCGACCTGCACACCCCGCACCAGGCCGCCCGCAAGGACTACATCGGCAACGCGGCGCAGGACGGCCGGATGGCGGTCGTCTTCGCCCAGCTGGTCACCGGCGGGCAGCGGCACGGCGTGCACGCCTGGCTGGTGCCGATCCGCGACGAGCACGGCAACCCGATGCCCGGCGTCACCATCGGCGACGACGGCCCCAAGGCCGGGCTGCTCGGCGTGGACAACGGCCGGCTGGCCTTCGACCACGTGCGGGTGCCCCGGGAGATGCTGCTCGACCGGTACGGCCAGGTGGCCCCCGACGGCACGTACACCTCGAGCATCGAGAACGAGACCCGGCGCTTCTTCACGATGCTCGGCACCCTGGTGCGCGGGCGGGTCAGCGTCGGCGGCTCGGCGTCCTCGGCGGCGAAGGTGGCCCTGGAGATCGCCGTCCGCTACGGCGACGTCCGCCGCCAGTTCTCCGCCCCCGGCGAGGAGCGCGAGGTGGTGATCAACGACTACCTGGTGCACCAGCGCACGCTGCTCCCCGCCCTGGCCCGCACCTACGCCTTCTCCTTCGCCCAGGAGGAGCTGCTCTGCACGATGCACGACGTGCTGGGCGCCGAGTCCGTCGACGAGGGGGCGCAGCGGGAGCTGGAGTCCCGGGCCGCCGGGCTCAAGGCGCTGCAGACCTGGCACGCCACCCGCACCATCCAGCTGTGCCGCGAGGCCTGCGGCGGGGCCGGCTACCTGCAGGAGAACCGGCTGCCCGGGCTCAAGGCCGACACCGACGTGTTCACCACCTTCGAGGGCGACAACACGGTGCTGATGCAGCTGGTCGCCAAGGGCCTGCTCACCGGCTACCGGGACGCCTTCGGCTCCCTCGACGGCTGGGGCAAGGCGGCGTTCGTCGCCGAGCAGGTGCGGGAGACCGTGCTGGAGCGCACCGCGGCCCGGGCGCTGATCCAGCGGCTGGTCGACGCCGTCCCCGGCCGGGAGGACGACGTCCCCTTCACCGACCGCGGCTGGCAGCTGAAGATGCTGGAGGACCGGGAGAAGCACGTCCTGGAGGGCGTGATCAAGCGGCTGCGCAAGAACGCCGCCACGCACAAGGGCGGCCGGCAGTTCGACGTCTTCAACGACGTGCAGGACCACGCCCTCAAGGCCGCCGAGGCGCACATGGAGCGGGTGGTGCTGGAGGCGTTCGTCGCCGGCATCGAGCGGACGGCGGACCCGGCGGCGCGGGCGCTGCTGTCCCGGGTCTGCGACCTGTTCGCGCTGAGCACCATTGAGGCGGACAAGGGCTGGTACCTGGAGCACTCGCGGCTCAGCCCCACCCGGGCCAAGGCGCTCACCGGCGCGGTGAACGAGCTGCTGGCCGAGCTGCGCCCGCACATGCGCACCCTGGTCGACGCCTTCGCGATCCCCGAGGCGTGGCTGAACTGCGCGATCCTGGCCGAGGAGCCGGGCCGCCAGGAGACGATGGCCGCCCACGACGCCGCGCTGCGGACGCGGGGCACCGAGCCGCAGGCCGAGGGCACCGCGACCGACCTGGAGCTCACCCCCGCCCAGTGAGGCTTCGAGTGAGCAGTTGCGGTCGCTGACACGCCAGGACGCGCCGGGCGGGGCGGCCGCAACTGCTCACTCGGCCGGGGTGTGACCGCCTGCGCCGGCGACCGGGATGATGTGCGGCCGTGGAGGTCCTGGCGGCGACGGTCGAGACGCTGCGCATCCCGCGGGTGGTCGACCTGGCGGCGATCGTCATCGGTGCGCTCACCGGCGGGCTGCTGGCCGCCCGGGAGGGCTTCGCCGTCTCCGGCGTGCTGCTGCTGGCGGTCAGCGGCGGGCTCGGCGGCGGGCTCATCCGCGACGTCCTGCTCGCCGACGCCGCCCCCGTCGCGCTGACCGACCGGGCCTACCTGCCCACCGTGGCGGTCACCGCCGCCGTCACCTTCTACTTCTCCGGGTGGCTGTCCCGGCTCACCGGGCTGCTGGTGGTGCTCGACGGGCTCACCCTGGGCTTCTTCACCCTCATCGGCGCGCAGAAGGCCCAGCTCGCCGGGCTGCCCAACGCGTCGGTGGTCTTCATCGGCACGCTCACCGCGGTCGGCGGCACGCTGATCCGTGACGTCCTGCTCGCCCAGCGGGCGGACATCGTCCAGCCCGGTCCCTACAACGCCGTCGCCGCGCTGCTCGGGGCCGGCGTGCTGACCGTGCTGGCCGGGCCGCTGGACCTGCCACCGCTCCCGGTGGCCGCGATCGTCGTCACCCTGGTGGCCTCGCTGCGGGTGCTGTCGGTGTGGCGCGGCTGGGAGGCGCCGGTCGCCGTCGACCTGCCGCAGCGGGCCCGGAGCCGGCTGGACCGGCGGCTGTCCCGCCCCGGGCGGCGCAGGAGGCTGCGCCGCCGCAGCCGGCGCTGACCCTCAGCCCGGCGGGGCACCGGGGACGACGTCCGGGGTGGGCTCGATCCCCAGGGGCACCCGCTGAGCTCCGGCCTCCGGGGGACGGGGCCGGCCCTGCGGGTGGAGCCGGACGGCGAGGAGGGCGACGTCGTCCTCGGTGTCGGGCAGGTACATGCGGGCCAGCAGCTGCTCGCACAGCTGCTCCAGCGGCAGGTCGACGAGGTCGGTGAGCACCCGGCGCAGCTCGGCGATGCCGGCGTCGATGTCCCGGTCCCGGCGCTCGACCAGCCCGTCGGTGTACAGCAGCAGCGTCCCGCCCCGGGCGACCGTGGCCACCCGGTCGGTGCGGGGCGTGCGCGGGTCCACGCCGAGCAGCAGGTCGGCGTCGTCGTCGAACAGGGTGACCCGGCCCCCGGCGTCGATCAGCACCGGCGGCGGATGACCGGCCGAGGACCAGCGCACCCGGGTCTCCCCCTGCTGCAGCTCCCGGTCGTCCTGCTCCAGCCGGGCCACCACCGCAGTGGCCATGGTGTCCAGGTCGAGCCCGGTGACGGCCCGGTCCAGGCCGCTGAGCAGCTCGGCCGGGGTGCCGCCGGTGTGGTGGCCGATGCCCCGCAGCAGCCCGCGGAGCTGGCCCATCGCGGCCGCCGCCCGGCTGTCGTGGCCCACCACGTCCCCGATGACCAGCACCGTCGCGCCGGAGGGCTGGACGAACGCGTCGTACCAGTCACCGCCCACCTCGGCCCCGGCCGCCGCCGGCACGTAGCGGACGACGATCTCGCAGTGGTCCGGCGCCGGCGGGGCGGTGAGCATGCTGCGCTGCAGCGTCTCGGCCAGCTGCCGCTGCCGGCCGAACAGCCGGGCCTGCTGCAGCGCCGCCCCGGCGCGGCGGCCCACCTCCACCGCGGTCTCCAGCTGCGCCCGGGTCTGGGCCGCGCCGCCGGCGGTGGTGTAGATGCCCAGGGCGCCCAGCGTCTCCCCGCGGGCGACCAGCGGGACGACGATGCCGGCCTCCGGCGCCAGTGCGGCCAGCATCGCGCGCGCCTCCGGGTCCGGCAGCGCCCGTTCGACGTAGGCGTCGTCCAGCCGGGTGACCGTCAGCGGCCGGCCGGTGCGGGTGACCACCCGGGCGGCCGCCTCGTCGCTCATGCCGGCGACCATGGCGCGCACGTACGCCTCCAGCTCGCCGCGGCGGGACCGGTCCCGGTGGGCGGAGGCGACCCGGCGCATCCGGCCGTGCTCGTCGGTGACCACCACCCAGCACCAGTCGCCCAGCGACGGCACCACCAGCTCGGCGAGCCGGGCGAGCTGCTGGTCGATGTCGAGCGTCCCGGCGAGCACCAGGCCCACCTCGGCCAGCAGCTGCAGCCGGGTGTTGGCCGCGGTCAGCGCGGTCACCGCCGCGTCGCGCTGGGCGTCGGCGTGCGCCCGGGAGACGCTGAGCCCGATCTGCGCGGCGAGGGCCTCCAGCAGCTCCACGTCGTCGTCGGTGAACGCCCGGGCCTCGGACCAGACCACCACGAAGCTGCCCAGCAGCCGGCCCTCCACCCGCAGCGGCAGCGCGGCCAGGGCGTGCACCCCGACCAGCTCACCGACCTCCGCCATCCGGGGGAAGCGGGCCACCGCTGCGGCCCGGTCGGCCAGCAGCAGCCGTTCACCGTGCCGGGCGACGTACTGGGTGGGCAGCTCGTCGTCGAAGGCCAGCACCACGCCCCCGGCCGGCAGTGCGACGTCGGACCGGGCCTCCACGGCGTCGACCAGCCCGCGGGTCATGTGCAGCCGCAGCCGGCCGTCGACCGGGTCGTGCACCGCCAGCGCGCTGGCCGCCGCCCCGAGCACGGTGGCGCAGCCCCGCAGCGCCGCTTCGGCGAGGTCGGCCATCCCGGTCGCGTTGGCCAGGTCGACCGCGACCTCGGCGATCACGGCGGCGCGCTGGACGGCGGACAGCCGCCGTGCGGCGTCCCGCCGGGCGTCGGTGACGTCGACCGTCGTCCCGACCAGCCGGACCGGCTCCCCGCGCGAGTCGCGGAGCACCCGCCCCCGGCAGACGACCCAGCGCTCCCCGCCGTCGACGGGCAGCACCCGCATCTCGACCAGGAACTCCCCGGACCCGGCCAGCGCGGCGCGCATCGCGGCCCGCACGGCCTCGTGGTCGTCGGGGTGCAGCCGGGCCATCATCAGCTCGTCGCCGACCCACTCCTGGGCGCCGGGCAGGCCGAAGATCGCCGCGTTGCGCTCGTCCCAGGAGACCCGGCCGGTGCGCAGGTCCCGCTCCCACACCCCGACGGAACCGGCCTCCAGCGCGAGTTCCAGCCGGGTCAGCGAGGTGCGGACGGCGGCCGACGCAGCGACCAGCTCGAGCTCGGTGACGACGGTCGCGGCGACCTCCCGGGCGACCCGGACGTCTCGTTCGCTCCAGTCCCGCGGGGTGGGCGAGAGCAGGCTCAGCGCGCCGACCCGGTGCCCCGAGGCCAGCTGCAGCGGCACCGACAGGCAGGCGCCCAGCGTCCCGGCGGCGACCGCGGGCAGCCCGGCGACCCGCGGGTCGGCGCGGGCGTCGGGGACGACGAGGGCCGAGCCGACGCGGACGGCGACCGTGCCGGGGACGTCGGTCAGCGGGGTGGCCTCCCCCACCGCGATCGGCCAGCCGGCGCCACCGAGGGCCACGGCCACGTCGGTCAGCAGCACCACCTGGGCCGACGGCACGTCGACCAGCCGGGTGGCGATGCCCGCCAGCCGGTCGAACGGGGCGGTGCCGGTCAGCTCCGCGGCGAGGCTGCGAGCCGCGGCGACCCGGTGCGGGTCGGTGAGCGGGTCCGGGGACGGGTGCAGCTCGGACACGCCGGCCTGCCTCCCCCTGGTCCCGGTGCGCGGCGACGTCCGGCGGGTCCGGATGCCTGCGTGCGGCCCACCATGCTGGCACGTCACCTGCACGAACCGGGTGATCGGCGTCAGCGGCGCCCGCCCCGGTCACGCTCAAGGAGTCGCCCGGTGGGGCCGATCTGGAGGAGGTGACCTCGACCCTGCCTCCCCAGCGCGAGGACTGCCGTCCGCTGTTGGCCGGTGCCGACGACCTGACCGTCGTGTTCCAGCCGATCGTCGACCTCGCGACCGCGACCGTCGCCAGCTACGAGGCGCTCGCCCGCTTCCCCGGCACGGCCTCCCCCGACGTCTGGTTCGCCGCGGCGGCCGAGGCGGGGCTGAGCGCCCAGCTGGAGGCGCTCGCGCTGCGCCGGGCGCTCGCCGCCCTGCCGGACCTGCCGCCGGACACCTTCCTCACCGTCAGCGTCAGCCCGCACCTGCTCGACAGCGGCCCGGTGGCGGCGGCGCTGGCCGAGCCACCGACGCTGCGCCGGGTGGTCATCGAGCTGACCGAGCACATGCCCACCCCGGACCTGGCCGCGTTGCGCGGGCAGACCGCCGCGCTGCGCGGCCGCGGTGCGCTGATCGCCATCGACGACGCCGGCTCCGGCTGGTCGGGGCTCCAGCAGATCGCCGAGGTCCGCCCCCAGCTGGTCAAGCTCGACCGCGCTCTGGTGTCCGGCGCCGACACCGACCCGGTGAAGACCGCGCTGGCCGAGATGGTGGGCGCCTTCACCAGCCGGATCGACGCCTGGCTGCTGGCCGAGGGCATCGAGACCCCCGGCGAGCTGGCGACCTTCGTTCGGCTCGGCGTCCCGCTGGCCCAGGGCTGGCTGCTCGGCCGGCCCGCCCCCGGGTTCGCCCCGCTGTCCGCCGAGGCCGAGCAGCTGGTGCGCGCCAGCGTCGCCCGCGCCCAGCTCAGCGAGAGCGTCGCCAGCCTGCTGCGCCCGGTGCGGCAGCACAGCACCGGTGACGACGCGGGCTCGCCCCCGCCGTACGTGCTGCTCGACCGGGACGAGGTGCCGGTGGAGCTGGTGCTCGCCGACCCGCGCACCAACGCCGCCTACCGCGCGCCCGTCTCGCTGCGGGTGCTCCCCTCGGCCGGGGTGACCGAGACGCTGCAGCGGGCGCTGACCCGCCCGCCGGTGCACCGCTTCGACCCGGTGATCTGCACCGACCGCACCGGCGCGGTCCTCGGCCTGCTGCGGATGGAGGACCTGGCCTCCGCGGCCGCCAGCTCCTGACCCCCCGGCCGTCGCCCGACGGCCGGTCCGCCGAGTCTCGAGGAGAGATCCGTGAAGGCCTTCGCCTGCGGGGACGTCGTCCCCGGCTGCACCGCCCGCTTCACCGCGCCGGACGAGGACGCCGTCCTCTCCCAGGTCGCCGCCCACGCGACCGCCGACCACGGACTGGGCAGCGTGCCGCCGGAGCTGGTCGAGCAGGTCCGCGCCGCCATCGTCGCCGTGTGATCGCCCCGCCCCGCCCGCCGGACCCGCTCGTGCGGGTCCGGCGAGGGGCGCTCAGCCCTCCGCGCTGGCCTCGGTGAGCAGCTGCCGCTGCTCGTCGGTGAGCACCAGGTCCAGCATCGGCAGCAGGTCGGCCAGCTGCTCGACGTCGCGGCCGCTGGCGATCGGCGCCGTCACCGTGGGCTGGTCGGCGAGCCAGCGCAGCGCGACGGCGGCGCCGGTCACGCCCTGGGCGTCGGCGACCTGCTGCAGCGCGGCCAGCACCCGGTCACCCTTCTCACCCACGTACTTCGCCGCGCCCTGGGCGCGCGGGGAGTCGATCGTCTGCCCCGCCCGGTACTTGCCGGTGAGGAAGCCGCGGGCCAGCCCGAAGTAGGGCAGGACGCCGAGGTCGTGCTCGGCGGCGACGGCCTGCAGCTCGTCCTCGTAGACCGGGCGCTCCATCAGGTTGTAGTGCGGCTGGAGCGCCACGTAGCGGGCGACGCCCAGCTCGTCCGACGTCCGCAGCGCCTCGGTGAGCCGGGCCGCGGAGTAGTTCGACGCGGCGACGTACCGCACCTTGCCGGCCTGCACCAGCTCGTCGAAGGCGCGCAGCGTCTCCTCCAGCGGGGTGCTCTCGTCGTCGTAGTGCGCGTAGTAGAGGTCGATGTGGTCGGTCTGCAGGTTGCGCAGCGACCGGTCGCAGGCCGCCCGGATCTCCGCCGCCGACAGCGGGTGCTCCTTCTGCCCCGGGCTGGCCTTGGTGGCCACCACCGTGCGGTCGCGCGCACCGCGCTCGGCCATCCAGTTGCCCAGGATCGTCTCGGAGACGCCGTCGCCGTACATCTCCGCGGTGTCCACGAACGGTGACTGGGTGCTGGGCACCGCGTCGGAGAACCGGTCGAGCAGGGCGAAGGACGTCGGCTCGTCGGCGGTCCACCCGAAGACGTTGCCGCCCAGGCAGAGGTCGCTGACGGTCAGGTCGGTCCCGGGGAGCTGTGGCATGGCCATCACGCTAAGGCGGCACCCGGTGCCGCGCGCGCCGGCCCCCGCGTGATCAACTGCGTGACGAAAGTGACCTGCGGGTAGAGAAACCCCGGAAATCCGGGCCCAGCGCTCGCCAACACCCAGGTCGGCATGGCAACGTGCCGCCCGTTGCTGGTCGACGACGGGGTCGGCCAGATCCGCCCACCGGGCACCCGCCACACCGGCGGCGGGCCTGGTGGAGGCCCCGACGTCCGCCAGGACGCACGGGGGCCGCGCCCGGTCGGACCGGGCGCGACGACCACGGCGGACCGCCCGAGGGCCGGACCGCCGACCACGACACCGAGAGGAACTCGCATGAACAAGGCCGAACTCGTCTCCGCCATCGCCAAGCGCGCCGACGTCCCCGCCAGCACCGTGGACTCCGTGATCAACGGTCTCCAGGAGGAGCTGGTCGAGGCCATCACCCGCGGCGACAAGGTGGCCGTCCCCGGCCTGCTGACCGTCGAGCGCTCGCAGCGTTCCGCCCGCACCGGGCGCAACCCGCAGACCGGCGAGTCCATCGAGATCGCCGCTGCCAACACCGTCAAGGTGACCGCCGGCTCGAACCTGAAGAAGGCCGCCGCCGCCGTCCCGGTGCAGTAAGACCTCCTCACCGACGCCCCTGTCCCGCTGCCGCGGGACGGGGGCGTCGGTGCGTCCGGGGCGACCGCGAGGATGAGCGCATGGCACCCGACTCCGTCCTGCTGCCCGACGAGCGCACCCTGCACGGCTCCTGGGACCCCGACCGCCCCCCGGTGCTGACCGTCGACCCGGGCTCCTCGGTGCGGCTGGGCACCCTGGACTCCGGCTGGTCGACCGGCCCCTACACCGGCCCGGACACCGCCGAGGGCCTCGCCGCCCGCCCCCGCCACCCCGCGCACGACCCGGCCGCCGGGCACGCGCTCACCGGCCCGGTCGCCGTCCGCGGCGCCGAGCCCGGGCAGGTCCTCGCCGTCCGCATCGACGACGTCGTCCCCGGGGCGTTCGGCACCACCTACGTCGGGCTGCGCTCCACGGCGCTCAACGAGTGGCTCGGGGTGACCGCCGCCCCCGTCGTCCACCGGTGGACCCTCGACGCGACCGCCGGCGTGGGGCGCAACCAGGCCGGGCACTCCGTCGCGCTGCGACCGTTCCCCGGGGTGGTCGGCGTGCCCCGGCGGAACCGGGCCGGCACTCGACGATCCCGCCCTACTGGCACGGCGGCAACCTGGACTGCCGCGAGCTGGTCGCCGGTTCGACGCTGTACCTGCCGGTGACCATGCCCGGTGCGCTGCTGTCGGTCGGCGACGGGCACGCCGCCCAGGGCGACGGCGAGGTGGCCGGCACCGCGATCGAGTGCCCGCTGGAGCGGATCGACCTCACCCTCGACGTGCTGCCCGACCTGTTCGGCCGCGCGCTGACCACGCCGGTGGCGAGGACCCCGGCCGGCTGGGTGACCATGGGCGTCGCCGACGACCTGGACGAGGCGATGGCGGTGGCGCTGGACGCGATGCTCGACGTCGTCGCCGCGGTGCACCGGATGAGCCGGTCCGACGCGCTCGCGCTGGCCAGCGTGGTGGTCGACCTGCGGGTGACCCAGGTGGTGAACCAGGTGGTCGGCGTGCACGCCGTCCTCCCCTGGGGCGCGATCCGCTGAGGCGCCCGGGATCAGGTGACCTGATCGTGGGGGGGGGGGGGGGGGGGGGGGGGGGGGGGGGGGGGGGGGGCCGGGGGGGGGGGGGGGGGGGGGGGGGGGGGGGGGGGGGGGGGGGGGGGGGGGGGGGGGGGGGGGGGGGGGGGGGGGGGGGGGGGGGGGGGGGGGGGGGGGGGGGGGGGGGGGGGGGGGGGGGGGG